>JADHSW010000046.1 GCA_016776705.1 Rhodospirillales bacterium | reverse complement strand
CGAACGATTTCATCATTACCCAGATCGTATGGGCGGCCCCTCAGTTCTTCTGTCATCTTGCCCTTCGAGAAAGCGCAAAATCCGCAGCGGAAATAACAGACGTTGGTATAATTGATGTTGCGGTTGACGACGTAGGTGACGGTATCGCCGTTAACATCCCGGCGCAGTTGATCTGCCGCTTCACAAACCCGCAAGAAGTCACCTCCCCGGGCGTCAAACATTGAGGAAATTTCTGCCGCTTCCAGATCAAGGCCTTCGCTCGCTTTGGACAATACCCGGCTGAGAGAGTCTTGAATATGAAAGGAGCGTTTATCTGTTTCGAATGTGGGTATTGCGGCTTCTTCTCCTGGAAACCAGGAATCGCTTCTGACATATCCACTGGCATCTATTTGGTCCAGAACCCGGGATTTAAGCTCAGGCACAATCCAGTCCTGATCGCTGAAAATATAGTCGGGGTACACCGCCAGACGTTCGACGAGGGTCTTGCCGGCGAGTTTTGTTTCCGCGGCGATGGCGTCCAGATGGGGCCATGGAGCTTCAGGATTTACGTGATCGGGTGTCACCGGTGATATCCCGCCCCAGTCGTTTATTCCGGCGCCAATCAGGCGACCGATAAGCCCTGGGCTCAGGTTTGGCGGGGCTTGAATGTTCATGTCAGGGCCAAAGACAAGTCGCGCCGCCGCAACCGCCCAAAGCATTAAGTCTGGTGAGGGCTCCGGCGCATCCGCCATGGCCGTATCGGGTTTGGCGCGGAAATTCTGAACGATAATTTCCTGAATGTGACCAAATTGATCGTGAAGATCGCGCAGCGCCAAAAGGGATTCGATATACTCTTTGCGAGTCTCGCCGATACCCAGCAGCAAGCCAGACGTTATCGGGACTCGGTGTTCGCCAGCTTGACGGATTGTTTCCAGACGCACGGCGGGATCTTTATCGGGCGATCCGAAATGGGCATTTCCTTTTTCTGAAAGACGTGGGGATGAACTCTCCAGCATCAGACCTTGAGAAATGGATACGTCCTTCAGCAGGGCGACTTCTGCGCTTGTCATGACGCCTGGATTAATGTGGGGCAGCAAACCGGTTTCCTCAAATACCATGCGGGCCATGTCAGCGACGTATTGGAGGGTTGTCTCGAAGCCCAGTTCCTTAAGTTCTTCCCGGGCCTTGCTGTAGCGGAGTTCCGGCTTGTCGCCCAGGGTGAACAAGGCTTCCTTACATCCGGCAGCCTGACCGGCGCGGGCAACGGCGAGAACTTCATCAGCCGTCATAAAAGCCCGCTGGACGTTCTTGGGTGTTTTAGCGAAAGTACAATAATGGCACATGTCCCGGCAAAGCCGGGTTAGCGGTATAAAGACCTTGCGCGAATAACTGACAATATCACCATGGACAGAGTCGCGAAGAGCGGCGGCCCGCTTTAATAATGGCGCCAGTTCATCGTCAGGGATTTCAGCCAATTCAAGTGCATCAATTCTTGAAAGGCGTTCGTTATTGATCATCCGTGGCTCCATTTCGGAATATCGGCGTTCAACCTAGCGGCAATGCCAGTTTCTTCCAGATAGCGGGCAGTCAGGGTCTTTGAAGATTTATCAATCAGTGCAATCAGATCGTCGGGTTGGTCAAGATCAAGTCCAAAACCGGGAAGTTCGACCACATTTGCTTCGATGCCGTGCCGCCTTGTCGTTTCCAGGTGCGCCTTAAAACTGCCTTCACCATAGCTGAGCGGAATAGCATCAGGTGGAGTGCAGACAATGGCGTTAGAACCACCGCCATCCCAGGCCGGGGTAATTGTCACAGCAGGTGCTGAACCATGGGTTTCCAGCAGAAAATTGATTTCGTCCGGGTTTATTAGGGGGACATCACAAGGAATGCTGATCATTCCCCCCTTTCCTTCCGCCGCCAGCAATCGCACTGCTAACATAACAGCTTCAGTCGGCCCCCGGTTTTCGACCTCGAAAAAAACTTTCGCGCCAAAAGCCGTTGCTAAATCCGCCGCTTCAGGATCGTGGGTCACCATGACGGTACCTGCGAGACCCGAAACCGCCGAAATTGCGCCCAGAACATCTTGCACCATGGTACGAGACAATTGTTGACGCTCTGTCGCGTTCAAAACAGTTGCCAATCGAGATTTGGCATTTTTGAAATCTTTGACGGGGACAACGGCCCAGAAGTCAGAATTGGCCATGACTATGAAGCTCTCTTCGCAGAAGTTGTATTCAAAGATTTGTCCGCTTTGAGGCGTTGAGCGAATGAAAGAGAATCACGGGCAAGGGCGTCGCGATCTTCAAGGGTTTGCATAACTGTTCGTGTAACCAGGGTAGGTATTTCCAAAGAATCTGCATGATGGGCGTCAGCATCATCAAGAATGAAGCCGTCAAGGAAATCGGCGTAATGCCGGGCGATACTGAGCGGGTCTACGGGAATATTCAATTCTCGCATCATTTTTGCCGTTGGTCCCTTTATCGCCTCGCCGCCGACAATCGGGCTCACGGCAATGACGGGCACGTGACATGCCTTAAGCGCAGCGCGCACTCCCGGTATTGCCAGCATCGGGTCGACACTGACATATGGATTGGAGGGGCAAACGATAATGGCGTTGAGGCATGGATCTTCTAACAATTCCATGAAAGATGCATTGGGTAATGCGTCGCCCGCGCCGGTGAACCGAAAACCGCTAACCTCTGGCTCACATTTTTCCTGGACAAAATAATTCTGAAAGGGAATTTCCCGACCATCTACGGCATCGATCATGGTTCGTACCGGCTGATCACTCATGGGCCAGACGTGCGCCTGTATTTCAAGATGATGAAATAAATCGGCGGTAACAGTGCTTAAGGTGTTTCCTCGTTTGAGGGATTCGCTGCGCTGTAGGTGAACGGCGAGATCGCCATCGCCCAGTTGGAACCATGTCTCGCCCCCGAGCCGTTTTAGCTGTTCCAGAAAAGCCCATGTTTCTCCAGCACGCCCCCAGCCCAGTTCCGTATTGTTCGTACCGGACAGGGTATACATCAGGGTATCGACATCAGGCGCGATATGCAGCCCAAAGTGCTCGAAATCGTCTCCGGTGTTGACCACAACGGCCAAGTCCCACGGATCAAGAATACGATAGAGCCCCAGCGCAAGCTTGGCCCCGCCGATGCCGCCACTAAGCGCCAGCACCCGTGGCTTTGATTTTACTGCATTGTTTCTGACAATGTCTTTCATCGTGGAAGTTGCCTGAAACCCTTCATCCTTTAAGTCGAGTATGAGGTCATAATGTCGTGCAAGGTATCAAGGTTTTTCTGCGGTTCGTGAGCTTCTAAATTCGCCGGACACAGGCCTTCTTTTATCCAGTTGGCTTCAAACGCCGATTGTTCACCCTGGTGGATCAAACCGGAGGCAATACGTCCTTCGCTACGCAAACGTTCAATGGTTTGAAAAGCGATACCGCGGTCAGTGCATGAAAAATCAGGATCTTCATCCACATTATACATTTGGGCGTCCCAATCAGGATAAGTGTCATTATACGTAACACAGGGGGACAGAACCTCTAAAAATGCAAATCCCTTTTTTGCCCGAACATGTTCAAGGCCCTGAATCAGCAAACCGTTCAGCTGGTCTGACCAGCGGGTAAAACCGCGGGCAAGGAACGTTGCACCCGGAATCGATAGCCCCATCGACATACCATCCAGAGCCGGGCTATGACCGGCAACTTGTGCAAGTTCGGATGTCGGGGAATCCTGACCTTTGGTTAGCCCATAGGCGGCGTTGTTCATCAGGATATACAGAACACTGGCGTTGCGGTGAATGGCGTGAGCGAAATGACCCATTCCGATGGCGTAGCCATCGCCGTCCCCCCCCGCCGCAATGACGGTCAGATCGGGATTGGCAATAGCGGCGCCGATGGCCGTCGGCAATACGCGACCATGCATGGAATGGTAACCGTAGGCATTGACATTGTTCTGGATCGATCCGGAACAGCCGATTCCTGCTAACAAGAAGGTTTCGTGGGCCGGAATATCCAGCTCCGATAAGGCGTTAACCAGTGCTCCCCTAACGCCGTAGTGGCCGCAGCCGGAGCACCAGACGGGGTCTTTTGGCGTGAATGTCGTCGTCATCCCTGAGCCTCTCGTGTCAGAATTAAATCGGTAAGTTCACCGGGACTGAATGGCAGTCCGTCATATTTTCGAATTCCCCTAAGCTTTTCTGCCGGGCAACCAGCCCCCTTGAGGAGACGCTCCAACTGGCCACTTTCGCTGTGCTCGATGATATAAATTCGTGAACATTGATTGATAAAATCAAGGGTGTCGTCCAGTACCGGCGACAAGGTCCGGGGACGATGACACCTTGTCTTCACCCCCTGTTCTTCAAGCCTGGCCCAGGCCTCGCCCATAACACCGGTTTCCATGCCAGTACCAAGGAGACCGATTTCCGCCCTAGGGTCGCCGTGTTCGACACCGCCAGGCAGCAGGTCCCTGATCGCGTTAATCTTGCGTGCACGCTTGTCCATCATGGCAATTCGGTTTTCCGGTTCCGTGGACACCTGTCCCCATTCATTACGCTCATTTCCGGTGACAAGGTTCATGCCCTCAGGGGTTCCTGGTAGTGCCCAGGGGGAAATACCGTCATCCGTTATGGCGTAGCGTTTATATGTATCAAGGGTTTTGAGGGTTGCCTCATCAAGAAGCTTTCCTTTATCAAGTTTGACGCTTTCAAGATCGAACGGGGCAACAGTGGCAGTGTTTTGCGCCAACGAGCGATCAAGAGCAATATAGACTGGACATTGCGCAATTTGTGAAATGTTCGTCGCCAGTGCGGCAATCGTAAAGCATTCGTTTGCGTCGCCGGGATACAGAACGACACAGGGGAAATCTCCGCTACCGCCCTGAGTCATCATACCGATATCGCTTTGTTCTGTTTTCGTCGGCATGCCCGTTGACGGCCCAGCACGTTGACAGTTGACAATGACAAGGGGAATTTCCGCTGAACCACAGTGACTGATGCTTTCCTGCATTAACGCAATTCCCGGTGACGATGACGCCGTCATGGCGCGTGCGCCGGTAAGCGACGCCCCGATTGCCTGATTGACCGCTGACAATTCATCTTCGGCCTGAATGACAACACAGCCTATCTTTGAAGCATGTCGGGAAAGTGTATCCATGATTTCAGTGGCAGGCGTAATCGGATATCCGGCAAAAAATCGTCCACCGGCAGCCAAAAATCCCAACGCCGTCGCCTGATTACCACTAATGGAAAGACGTTCGGATTTTTCCGCGTCCGCAAGCTCAATCAGGTTATCACCATGCTTGATGCCGAATTCATCGGCGATACCAAAGCCTAAATTCAGGGCATGGAGGTTGGCTTCCAGGGCAGCCTTGGAAAGTTTCTTGAAGCGCTTTCTCATGCAATCTTCGGCCTCGGAATCCTCAATGCCAAGTACCCGGGCAACAAGGCCGAAACCGAAACCGTTTTTGAACAAATCCCGGCGCAGGTCGCGCACCGCGAAGCGGCTGAAGGGAACCGGCAGGACCAGCACATCTGGCCCTAAACAGCCCTCCGGAAGCGGCCCACGGGAAATGTCATAGATGACAATACCGTCTGGCGACATGGACGGGCCTGCGTTGATAATGGCCTCTTCATCAAAGGCGACAAGCACATCCAGGTTATCGCCAATACCTCCGTGCTGCGTTTTAGAGGCGCGTAAAATCGCTGCAGCATGCCCCCCCTTGATCCGCGAGGCGATATTACTGGTCTGATACAATTCCAGACCGCGCTGACGTAGGGCGTGAGAAAGCAAGGCGATAATCGTCAATGACCCATCGCCGCCTTGACCCGCGACCATCACATTGATGTCTTCACACAACCGGGTCTGTTTGGGTAGTTTGATGTTATTGGTCATGATGTTCATTTGTCTTCATCCACCACAGGGGCGCCGGGGCCCTTAGTGTAAAAGGTCTTCGGGCTTAGATAGCCCAGGGCTTCTCGTTCGGCCAAGGTCGGCATTTGCACAGGCATGGGGCGGTTCAATTTTTTATTTTTTGAAAGCATTCCCATCAGAAATTCGCCACGCGGTTCATCGGCAAGAGGCCGTTGCTCGATAACCCCGGCTTCAAGGGCGGCCTGAAAAGCCTTATGTCCGCGCTCTGTCCTGATCAAGGTATAAGTCCAGCCGTCCATGCCGATACCGCCACAACTCAAATCAGCATTCTCGGCGCCATAATCAAGGCAATATAAACAGGCCGGTCGGGCAAATTTTTGATACTTTGCCAGGGAATATTCCCGAACCTCTCCGTCATCAAGGCGGATGACAACTTTGCCCTTGATGTTGATGTTGACGATCCTTTTCGGATCGACATCAATCAGTTCACCCAACTTCTCGATGCTTTCATGGGTAAAACTTTCAGAGCAATACAGTCCGATAACCAGGGCAATGTTTTCCCGGTACCAGTTGTTCATTTCCATGCGGATACTTGAATGCTGCTGCAAGCGAACACCGTCCACCTGACAGGGAACGCCGACAACACATAACGGACCTGCATCCTGTTTCATTGCTTCTTGGAGCGCCAGGGTGTTGGGGGAGTACGTATAACGCGAGGCGGCGCAACTCAGCACTTCTTCACGGGTTTTGGCCAGTTTATGGAAGCCGATCTGGGTATTGTCTGGATAAACATCGCCAAGAATAGCGCCTTTAAAAGCCCCGTTATCAAAGCCGTGCAGAATAAGGGCGGAAACGAGACCACCGTCCTGGGCATGGGAAAGGATTTCCGGATCAGTGGTACGGGCGTATACACCGTAAGAATAAGGGCCATAGGTCTCGACCGTAGCCGGTTCACGGAATTCCAGAATTTCCGGCAAATCCCGGTCTACCGGTCTGAGGACAGGGCAAGCCTCGGCGCACAGGATACAATAAACACAGGCATCTGTACGGGTATCGATTGGACGCTCATCGACATAATCGAAAACGTCCGTCGGGCAAATGCTGACACATGAAGCACAACCAACACACTTCCCCGTCTCGACGATGGTTTTCATCAGAAAATCGACAGCCCGAAAGCCGCCACGATTTATCTCTGTGCGCCAAGCGAACGCCCATTCATTCGGGTCTGCCCCTTCTTCGATGAGCCCGAGAAAACGCTCTTCTACTCCAGATGTTCTTTCATCAAGAATTCGGGGTGGGGTTTGTTGGATTTTGTTCATGCGTTTCCAAAATTCCTTGTGATCTTATTATCCAGATATGATACTTCGCGGGAAAAATCAGAGACTCAAAATTGATGAACTCCCATACGCCGTATTCCTTCATTTTACCTGTCGCAAATAACGTGAAATTAGGGCATTTTGTAAACTTCAAAAAGGTTTGTATTCGCGTATCAAAATCTTCACGCAACCTCTGATTCGTGTTAATTCTCCCAAAAAACAGGACCCGAACATGGCTTCTTCATTTGAATCGTTTGCCGTTCCCAATATTCCAATGATGGAACAAGGTGACGATCTTGCCACGTCAATTGTCGAGGGGGTAAACACCCTGGGGCGTAAATTGCAGACGGGAGATATTGTGATTATCGCTCAAAAAGTGATTTCCAAGATCGAGGGACGAACCGTTGACCTGAACACGGTTACGCCATCCAGCCGGGCACAAGAAATCGCAAGCCAATGCGGAAAGGACCCACGCGAGGTCGAACTTATCCTTTCGGAATCCCGTGAAGTTCTTCGCGCCGTTCCCGATATTCTCATCGTTGCACATCACACCGGGGTGATCATGGCGAATGCCGGACTTGACCGTTCCAATGTTGGTTCCGAGGATGGTGAAGAAAATGTGCTTTTGCTGCCCGTTGATCCCGATCAGTCTTGCAAAAAGATGCAAGCGCAGTTGCTGGAACGTACCGGGGCCGATGTAGCGGTGATTATTTGTGACAGTCTTGGCAGGCCCTGGCGTATGGGAACAACAGGCGTCGCCATCGGTGTTGCTGGTTTGCCGGCCCTGCTGGATCTTCGTGGCGACAATGACCTGTTCGGCCGTGAACTGAAAGTCAGCCAACAAGCCATTGCCGATGAACTGGCTTCGGCGGCATCGCTTTTACATGGGCAGGGCGCCGATAAACAACCGGTGGTGATTATTCGGGGTGACTTTAACTGGGATCAACCCGAAGCGGGTGCCGAGGCGCTGGTTCGCCCAAAGGAGATGGACCTCTTCAGGTAAATACACCTTGATTTGGCCCGCTTATGCCAAAAAAATAGAGACAACTCTAATACATTATACGCTTAGGTAGGCATTTCTAACGTCGGGATTTTTTTGCAACTCGTCGATGGTACCTTCATATCGAATTTGGCCCTTTTCAATAATCGTCGCGCGATCAGCTACATAGGATGCAAAGCTCAGGTTTTGCTCCGACAAAATGACCGAAAGACCTTCGGATTTCAGTGTCATGATGGTTTCTATCATCTTTTCGACGATGACAGGGGCCAATCCCTCTGAGGGTTCATCGAGCAAAATCGCTGACGGATTGCCCATGAGCGTACGGGCAATGGTGAGCATTTGCTGCTCGCCGCCGCTGATATGACCCCCGGGGCGGTCTCGCAGTTCAGCAAGGTTGGGGAACAGGTCGAACAGTCTCTCCAGTGTCCAGTATGGGGCTCCCTGCCGTTCCGGTTGACGCCCGACCTCGAGATTCTCAAGAATCGACAAGGCGGCAAAAATTCGACGGTCTTCGGGCACATAACCAAGGCCCTTACGCGCAATCATAAAGGGCGGCATTCCCTGAATGTTTTCTCCAAGGAATTCAATTGTTCCCTTGGCTGGCGGAACGAGCCCGATAATGCTTTTCATGGTAGTTGATTTACCGGCGCCGTTTCGCCCCAGCAAGGCAAGGATTTCGCCCCTACCCACTTCTAGCGATATCTCTGACAGGATGTGCGCCCTGCCGTAGTATGAATGAATCCCAGATACCTTAAGCATGATGTGATCCCAGATAAATTCGGCGGACGTGCTCATCGTTCCTGACTTCCTCAGGGGTTCCTTCGGCGACCAGGGTTCCCCTGTCGAGAACGATAATTCTGTCGGCGTGGGTGAACACCACATCCATGTCGTGTTCCGTGAACAAAACGGAAATTCCACGCTCGTTGACGATCTTGTTGGTCAGCGCCATAAGCTCAATTCTTTCTTTCGGCGCCATTCCAGCAGTTGGTTCATCCATCAAAAGAAGGGTCGGATTATTGGCAAGCGCAACCGCCAGTTCAACACGCTTAAGATCGCCGTAAGCAAGAACACTACACGGCCTGTTTTCTTGATCGACCATGCCAACGTGCTCAAGCAACGCCAGGGCCTCTTCCCGGTATAGGCGGGCGGCTATGGGAAGCAGCGAATACAGGCGGCGATGATAACTCAGAAGAGCCATTTGCACATTTTCGCAAACCGTCATCGAAGCATAGGTGGCGGTAATCTGGAAAGTTCGCCCAACACCGTGGCGCCATATTTCTTTGGGCGACAGTCCGACAAGTTCAACGCCCTTAAATTTGACGGTGCCGGAGGTGGGTTTCAGTTGACCGTTCAGAATATTAAAACTTGTACTTTTACCTGCACCGTTAGGTCCGATTAATGCCAACAATTGGCCGAC
Organism: Rhodospirillales bacterium; assembly: GCA_016776705.1. Taxonomy (GTDB): domain Bacteria; phylum Pseudomonadota; class Alphaproteobacteria; order Rhodospirillales; family JABHCV01; genus JACNJU01. The sequence continues at coordinate 6,615 of JADHSW010000046.1, read as the reverse complement.
GGGAAGGTCAAAGTTCAAGTTATTGACGGCGATGACGCCACCGAAAGATTTTTCAAGGCTTCTAACTGCGAGTCCCATATCCGTCATGTATCAGTCTCCTGACCGAACCAGACCCCAAAGCGTTCTCTGAAAAAGCCGGCAATACCCTGCGGGAAAGCCAGGACGATCAAAATAATCAAGCTACCGAGAATGACCCGCCAATAGTCCAAACGTGAAATCACATCGTCAAGCCATGTAAAAGCTGATGCGCCGGCAACCGGCCCCGCCAGTGTTTTAACCCCTCCGAGCAAAACCATAATCAAACCGTCAAAAGACCTGGCCAGAGACATTTCATCTGGAAAAATGCTGCCTTTCGAATAGACAAAAAGCGACCCCGCCAATCCTGCAAGAGCGCCGGAAAAAGCGAACGCCAGCCATTGTTGCCGGTTGACATCAATGCCTATAGAAGCACTGCGCAAGGCTGAATCCCGACAGGCACGCATGGCGTATCCAAAGGGTGTAAAAAGGGTGCGCCTGAGAACCATGATCCCGCCAACACCAAAAAACAGGGTGAAATAATAATACGCCGCCTTGCTACCAAGCCAGGGACTGGGCCAAATGCCGATAATACCATCGTCACCACCAGTTAACTCGCCCCATTGAAAGACTACAGACCAGGCCACTTGGGCAAAAGCCAGAGTCAGCATCGCCAAATAAACACCTGAACGGCGAACACAAAACCAACCGAATAAAAGAGCCAGAGCACATGCACCGAGCGGGCCCATGAAAAAGGCAACTTCCATTGGCAATTCAAAGTGTGACGTGATCAAGGCGACGGCGTATGCACCGCCACCGAAATAAGCAGCATGGCCAAAAGACACCATACCACCGGGCCCCATCAGGAAATGAATACTGGCGGCAAACAATGACAGAACAACCATATCCATCACCAACACGAGCGAGAAATCGCTAGCGAAAACAGGTAATACCAACAGGAGCCCAAGAACGGCGGCAAACAACGTATTCGCTTTGCGCGAAAGTGGTCTATAGGGTTGTTCCGGAGCCCCTACCTGGCCATGCTGGCCGGGCGCTTCGGGTTTTCCGAACAGCCCCCAGGGACGCAAGATCAGTACGACCGCCATTACCAGGAACATTAAAACCAGCGTACTTTCGGGCCACACAAGGATGCCGAAGACATTAAGTTCCGAGATTAAAAGGGCGGCCATGAAAGCCCCCGGAATGCTGCCCATTCCGCCGATAACGACAACAACAAAAATCGGTGCAAGAATCTCAAAATCCATGATCAACGAAGCGCCCCCCTTGGGGACTTGCGCCGCGCCCCCTAAGGCGGCAAGAAACGAGCCGAGGAAAAAGACACCTGTAAACAGCCATTTCTGGTTGACGCCCAGGGCGCTAATCATGTCCCGATCCTCGGTAGCAGCGCGAACCAGCGTTCCCCAGCGGGTCTTGTTGAACAGTAACCAAAGGCCGCCTAACACCACGGCACTCAAGGCGATCAGTGCGAGGTCGTATTCGGGCATGGGTGTCCCCATTATGGTGATGGCGCCATCCATTCCCGGAGCCGAAGCGCCGAACAGATCTTCCGGTCCCCAGATGTCCAGGGCCAGATCCTGAATGATCAGGATGGGGCCAAATGTTGCCACTAACTGAAACAGTTCAGGTGCTTGATAGATACGGCGAAGGATTAGCATTTCCATCAAAACGGCAATCAACCCAACAGCCATCGCGGACAGAATTACGCTAATCCAAAAGCCAAAAAAACCATCCAGGACGCCAACCAGCGAATAGGCGATAAACGCGCCCAGCATGTAGAATGACCCATGGGTAAAATTGACGATCCGGGTAACCCCAAAAATGATCGATAGCCCTGAAGCGACCAGAAACAGCGCGGAAGCGCTGGAAAGACCGGTAAGGAACTGGACGATGTAGAAACCCATTTTTCACAATACCACAAGTGGCCTGAACCTTTAATCAGGTTCCCACTTTGGATGTCCTTTCGAATTCGGGGAAAAATATCCGGGATGCGGCAAAAATCAACCGCACCCCGGGGGAGGAACAACTAGTCGGCGGGTCGCATTTTGCGGACTTCTTCATCAGTTGGCGTAAAGTTTGCGCCGTCCCGATAGGAACCCTCGATCATGATCCCCTTACCATCCTTCAACTTGGTCCAGCCGACAAACATGCCCAGTGTGGACTGGTTGTCAATTTCGCGGAAGACAATCGGCCCCAGGGGGGATTTCAACTTCAGACCTTCCATGGCCTGACGCAGTTTTTCAGAATCCGTCGAACCGGCCTTCTCAATCGCCGCTTTCACGGAATACGCGGTGGTGTAGCCGATAACCGAATTGAGCCTGGGATAATCGTTATATTCCTTGTTATAAGCCTCTTGGAAGGGATTATGATCAGCTGTATCGATATCGTACCAAGGGTATCCCGTGACGTACCAGTTTTCGGGCGCATCGCCTTTCAGGGGTTCAATATATTCAGGCTCCCCGGTAAGAAGGCTGGTTACATAACGATCCTTGAACAGGCCGCGAAGGCGGCCTTCACGGGCGAATTTAGCGAGGTCGGAGCCGAAGGTAGCGTTGAAAATAGCATCCGGTTTGGCGTTTTCAATCGCCTGCACCTCAGCACCCGCTTCAATTTTGAAGGCCGCGGGCCACTGTTCAGCAACGAACTCGACATCCGGCTGCCTAGCTTTCAAAACTTTTTTAAAGGCAGAGACTGCCTCTTTACCATAGGCGAAATTCGGTGCGATGGTCGCCCAACGCTTGGCATTTTTCTTGACCGCTTCATCAACCAGCATCGAGGCCAGCATGTAAACATTTGAACGAAGCCGGAACGTGTAGGCATTTCCCTTGGACCAGGAAATGGCGTCCGCCAGTGGACCGGATGCCAGATAAACGACTTTGTTTTGCTTGGCAAACCCGGAAAGCGCAATACCGACGTGTGAGAAGGTCGTTCCAACCAGCATCACAGCACCGTCCCTGGAAATCATTTCTTCTGCAATTTTAATAGCCACACCGGGTTTGCCTTGGGTATCGCGTGAAACGATTACCAGTTTCTTGCCCAGCACACCGCCGGCAGCGTTAATTTCCTTGATGCCTAGGTCCAGGCCTTTTTTGTAGGGCCCTGCGATGGCTGCCAGCCGGGTATAGGCGTTCATATCGCCGATAGTGATGGTGTCAGCAGCACTTGCCGGAAAGCCAATCAGCCCCCCAAAAAGAGCTATCGCGCCGAATTTAATAATTTCCAACCGTTTCATACGTACCTCCAATGTTAAAAAGGCTATCCGTCAAAGGTATAAAAATATTGCCGGTGCCTCGCCAATCAAACGGGGGTCATACCCGTTTTCATCAGGTGACCGCTTCATGGATTATTAAAGTCCTTCCATTTGGAAGCATTCGCCACATTGGTATTTGAAAGTCTAGTGTCGAGGCAATCACCCGTAAACGCACTTAATGTTATGTTCGCGTAACTATTTCATCACGCAATCACGATCTTTCGCCATTGAACACGTCACGTTATTCGATGGGGGAAATGGTGTCGGTCCGTCAAAGGGAAAGGAGCCTTATGAGATAAATATCTCAAGATTTATCGTGACGGGTTTTCGCTTTCATAACCGCTGCGAGTCTTTCTGGGGAGGCAAGAAGATCCTCGCGGATTTTCTGCCAATGCGCTGGATCTAGATCTTTACCATCCAGGGCATTCAGGAATCCTTTGGTGGCTGCAACGGCAGCGGGGACATTTGTTACTGTGCTTTCTGCCATGGTCATGGCAGCCTCAAAACATCCTTCGCCAGGAACAACTTTGGAGACGACTCCTCCCTTGAGGGCGGCGTTTGCGTCCAGATGCTCCCCCATGATCATTATCCGAAACACGGCATCGCGGCCAAGTAACGAATGTAGGCGGGCTATGGATTTCGGATTATAGAGAAAACCCAGGCGGGTCGCCGGAACTTGAAAAACGGCGTCCTCGGATGCTATGCGCACGTCGCAACTCATCGCAAGATCGAAAGCCCCCCCCATGCAGGGCCCGTTGATTGCCGCAATGACCGGAATAGGCAGGTCCCGGATGGTCCCGGTTACAGTTTCGATCGCATCATCCACGGCTATATCTTCAATCGTACCCGTTAGAGTTTTGAAATCTCCGCCCGCACAAAAGCAATCCCCTGCCCCGCTTAGAACCACTGCGGTTGCGTTTGTAGATATTCTGCTTGAAAGCGCCTCATGGAGTTCGCTCAACAATTCCACGGACAAGGCATTTCTTCGTTCCGGTCGATCCAGGATTATTGCAACAACCCGGTCACGCTTTTCTACCTTGATAAATTCGCTCATGCCGTCGCCTTTATTCGCTTTGGTTCTGCAGGGTTCGCCAAACACGCTCAGGTTTCATGGGTAGCTTATACTGCCGCACACCAATAGCATCGTAAACAGCATTCGCGACACATCCCGCAACGGGAATAATGGGCTGCTCGCCAATCGTCTTGGCGCCGTTTGGACCTGCATCTTCATCAGTGGGAATAAAGATAACATCAATTGGAACCGCATCCGGGAACGTCGCAACCCTGTCATCCAGATAGCCGGGATTAAGGAGTACCCCTTCTTCATTGACGGCGGTTTCTTCACTTAAAGCAAAGCCCAGCCCTTGTGTTACGCCGCCGACGACCTGCCCAATTGCGCCTGCCGGATTGATGATAACGCCTGAGTCATGAGCCGCCCAATATTGCTGAACGCTAACTTTGCCGGTCATATTATCGACTTCAACACAGCATCCGTGGACAGAAAAGGTATACGCTGGTGAGATATTTCCATATCCCAATTCATCTGGCACCGCGACGCCGCTTGGCTCATAACTGCCGGTAACCTCAATCCTATCATTCCAGCCTTGCATGCGGGCATTCTCGAGGGTCTGAGCCACAGAAGCGCTGTCATCCAAACCGAATTCAGTTACGAGTTTTTTACAAGCTGTTTTAAAAAGTGCACAGGCGGCAATGGCAGCAGAGCCAGCAAAAAACGACGTGCGACTGGCGAAACTCCCAAGCCCATAGGGGCCTGTCACCGTATTTCCCAACATCACTTTCAGCAAGGAACGGTCAATGGAAAGCTCGCGAGAAACGTGGGCGATAAGAACTTCAACAGTGCCCGCCCCTATTTCTATTTCTCCCGAGCCAATTTCAATGGTCCCATCCAGGTGAGTGACCAGGGAAACTTGTGCCCTGTCGAAACGGGGGTCATACCCCCGATTGCCGATACAATGCATGATCGCAGCGATGCCATACCCGACTTGAAAACGCTCGTTGGCCTTCAACACATCCTGTTTACGGTGCGCATCGATTCGTTTCTCGACAGCATCGAAGCACTCATCCAGGCCACAACTTCCAACTTTCCAACCGTGTATCGTGGTTTCCCCTGAAGTGGTGGCGTTCAGGCGCCGAAATGTCACCGGATTGATATTCAGGCGTCGAGCCAAGGCATCAACCAGTTGCTCCAGGGCGAAGGATGACTGCGGAATTCCAAACCCCCTGAAACATTCGGACGGCATATTATTTGTGTATACAAGTTGGGATTGAGCCTTGATGGCACTGAATCGATAGATATTGTCGCCACGTATAGTCGCGGCCATGGTCACCGGTTTTCCGTGCATGGTATAGGCGCCGTTATCAGCCCATAAGGTGCTTTCCTTGACTAAAAGTTTTCCGTCCGACGAGGCCCCAAGTCGCATATGAATGCGCATGGCAAGGCGGGTTCGCCCGTCAATCATGTCTTCGCGTCTGGGCAGGACCATGGCAATGTCCCTTCCCAGTTGGCTTGCGAACTTCAAACAAACAAGGTGTGAAGGATGTTCCCATCTGGCACCGAATGAACCGCCTATTTCCGGTGTGAGCATTTCCAGTTTTGCCCCCCAGCTTTCGACGATTGGCCGATACTGTTCAACGATGACGGATGGCGCATGCGTTCCCGTTACCAGTTCCAGGTTATTGCCATTCACACGTACGAGAACCGCCCGGGGTTCAAGGGCAGCATGTGGAACGGCCTGGGTTTCAAAAGTGCCTTCTACCCATTCAGCAACTTCAGCGCTCGCCGCCTTCCAATCACCCTGTGACGAGGTGAATTGCTGGGTGATGTTGTCAGGATTCGACTCATGAATTGGTGTACCCAACGCCATTGCGTCATCGACCGTGCAGGCGTGGGGTAACATTTCGTAGTCAATATCAAGAGCCTCTATGCCCAGACGTAGGGTATCCTGATCCGTGGCGACAACTGCGGCAATGCCATCCCCGACGAATCGGGCATGGTTTGAAAGCACGGGTTGGTCGGGATGTTTTGAATTAAGTGCCTGTCCCTTAAAATCGTCCGGGGTGAGAACAGCGAGCACCCCGGGAATATTCAAGGCGTCATCTTTACGGATGTTGATCACCCTGGCATGAGCGTGCGGGCTTCGAGCGATACTGGCAACGGCGGTTCCAGGCGTTATCAGATCAGCCGTGTAGCGCGACTTTCCCGTCGCCTTGTCCAATACCGATGCGGCTGTTTTTATCGTTGGTGCATTCATCTCAATTTATTCAACACTTCGCCTAATTGCTGATATCCACCGCAACGGCATATGTTTCCT
>JADHSW010000045.1 GCA_016776705.1 Rhodospirillales bacterium | reverse complement strand
CAGATGACAATACCCCGGGATTGGCATCATCAGCATTCCCTGTTCGGGTTATAAAACTTCCCTGTTCACCGTTTTTAATTCCCTGATACGGCTTTGGAAATTCCCTGTTATTGAATTAACAGGGAAATGCCCTGTATCCTTTTGAAAACACGTCATTAATCAGGGTTAAAAACACCAACTCGTGACCATGGGTGGCAATTTTCGGCGGCAATTGAACCAGCCGGAAAGATCAACTGCGGAGAGGTGCCGGAGTGGTCGAACGGGGCGGTCTCGAAAACCGTTGTGCTGGTAACAGTACCCAGGGTTCGAATCCCTGCCTCTCCGCCATTATTCTATCGGCAACTGTCTCTCACCGAGGCGGTTGCCGCCAGAATTTCCAGCTTCTGCGCGGCTTTGCGGGAATAGCTGTGCACCTCGCCTTATCCCTAAAGACCATATTTTGGCAGTTTCTTCTCTCTCTTCGGCTATATTCTCTAAAGGCTGTGCACTTTTAGCAAAGGTACGTGTTTCTGTGTACTCCAATAATTACGATTAAAATCAATGGTTTATAGGAAAACATGATGCGTACTGTTTTGAAACCAGATTGCCTATGGTAGAAATCTGGAATTGAAACAAGGCATCTCTATTTTGTTCAAATATCGCATTTATCACGAGATAGGCTGATTAAAAATAGAGTAAAAAACTGAACCACGACACAAAAGGCCAGGCTACCGATATGATGAATACCTCAAAATTAACAGAGAATGACTTGAAGGAGCTCGATGAGTTTCTTGCACAAAAAGAGGGCGGAAAAATACAAAACACAGAAGCCCTTGATGGGTTCTTTGCCGCCCTGGCATGCTGTCCCGACCTCGTCATGCCAAGTGAATACATGCCTATCATTCAAGGCGGCGCGACCGAAGATGGCGATCTGGTTTTTGAGGGCATGGATGAAGTCCAGCGTTTCAACGAACTTGTCAGTCGGCACTGGAACCATGTGAATGCTCAATTGGACAATGAGGAGGCTTACCTCCCGTTAGTTCAGGAAAACGAAAAGGGTGAGTACCTTGGTAATGATTGGGCTAATGGCTTTATAAGCGGAACGCATGTGCGCTTCGATATCTGGGACGACCTGATCCATGACGAAGAACATGGTGGTTCAATTATTGCTATCATGGCTTTGGCTTATGAAAATCACGATGATATAGAGATGCGCCCTTTCAAAGAGCCGATTGATGATAAAAAGCGCGATGAACTCATGATTGGTTCGGCGGCGGGTGTCATGAGAATGCATGCTCATTTTCGTAAACAGCGAAAACAATTTTTACCAAAAAGCGCTACATTCATTCGCTCAGGAAAGAAGGTAGGACGGAACGAACTTTGCCCATGCGGGTCGGGTAAAAAACATAAGAAATGCTGCGGAAATGGGCCTACGCTGCACTGATCTTTTTAGGGATTGTTTTCGTGCCGGTGACAGACAGCCAACTGTCTTTAATAAACTTTCTCTGAGAAGCCAAACAACGCTCTTTGCCGATCCCATTCCACCGGGAACGGTTTTAATAAGTCGGCAAGCAGAAGCCCTTTTGGCTGGCGGCCATTAATGATCGCTTCAACAATGTCTGGGGCTAGTAAAGTCAGGCGAAGAATGCGAGCTAGGTAGGACGAGTTGGTTTTCTCCCTTTCCGCCAGCTGCCTGCTTGAAGGTATCTTTCCATCCTCAAGCATCTTCTGCCACCGCTTGGCGCGGACGATTGCTTTTATTAGGGTGTTATCTTGCTTGGGCTTGGTTTGCGCCCAGTCCTCAGCCCCGTCAGGGGCAATAATCAGTTTGCGCCCACCCCGGCGTTGAAAAGTCATGGGGACAAATACCTTGATTGTATGGCCGTCCGGGCAAAGCTCCATTTTCATGCGGTTTTCCTTTCGTGATCATGTTCAATGGACCGAAGTTCCTCAATAACGGTATCAAGGCCTTCGCCTCTGAACCGAATGTCGAGGCCATCGGTTTTCAACGATACGGTCTCTACCATCAGGTGGATTAATCGTGATTGCTCGGCGGGGAATAATTCATCCCAAACATCATCCAGTCGGCCTAGGGCGTCCCTGACTTCACGCTCCGGAACCTTTGTCCCTTCGGCATTCACCGAGCGCCATGTGCGGACCACCAGTTCCGGAGAGCGCACCAGGGCGCGAAGGTTGCCGACGACGGCGGCCTCAGCTTCACCGGCGGCAATGCTGCGCACCGGGCAAGTGCGATGGCCGTTCTTCGAGGCTTTTAGGCAAAGATAATATCGGTATTGTTTTCCCCGCCGCCGAGTGTGGCTTGGTGTCATAGTCGAATCACAGTGGCCGCAGCGGATTAAACCCTTGAGTGGCATCGGCATGGCGGCGCGCGTAACATTGGCCCGGGCCGTTGAGTTCTTGGCGAAGATAGAGTGGACCTTGTCCCATAGCGCCTGATCGATGATGGCGTCGTGCTCGCCGGGGAAGCTCTCGCCTTTGTGGACGGCATCGCCCAGATAAACCCGATTATGGAGAAGTTTGTAAAGAAAGCCCTTATCGATGTGTCGCCCTTCTCTAATTTTGCCCTTCTGCGTCACCCAGGTCTTGGTGCAATATCCATCCTTTTTCAGTTCGGCAACTAACAAAGTGGCTGAGCCAATACGAGTAAATTGTTTAAAGATATGCCGAACCAAATTTGCTTCGGTATTGTTGATAAGCAATTTACGATTTTTGACATCGTAGCCCAGCGGCGGCGTTCCACCCATCCACATACCTTTTTTTCTGCTGGCAGCAAACTTATCGCGTATGCGTTCCCCAATAACCTCGCGCTCGAACTGGGCGAAAGAAAGCAGAATGTTGAGGGTCAACCGCCCCATGCTGGTTGTCGTATTGAATGACTGGGTTATGCTGACAAAGGTGACGCTATGGCGGTCAAAAACTTCTACTAATTTTGTGAAATCTATTAAGGAACGGCTCAGCCGGTCAATCTTGTACACCACCACGCAGTTGATGAGACCTGCTTCAATATCTTCTATCAGGCGTTTAAGGGCCGGGCGCTCAAGAGTACCACCCGAAAATCCACCGTCATCATAATAATCTGTAACCTGTAGCCAGCCTTCGCGTTTCTGGCTGGTGATATAGGCCTCGCAGGATTCACGCTGGGCATCCAAGGAGTTGAATTCCATATCCAAGCCCTCTTCGGAAGATTTGCGGGTGTAAATGGCGCAGCGGATTTTTTGGACTGGTTTTTGTGTCATGTTCCGTTCCCTTGTTTTTTAATCCCGAAAAACACAGGACCGGACCAGCGCGTGCCGGTGATGGTTCTGGCAATGACGGACAGGCTTTTATATTTGCATCCTTGGTATTCGAAGCCGTCGTCCAGGACGGTGACCTGATGCTCAATACCCTGCCATTCCCGGATTAATCTGGTCCCGGAAATAGGTCGAAATTCGGCTTTGCGTTTTGATTTTCTGGAATGGGTGCAAGTTCCATCATCGGCTAAAGCATCCAGTCGAATTTGTGTTTCTTTCGACAATCCACCGAAGGCTAATTCTTGGAGGCGATAGCTAAGACGTTTGATCAAAAAAGATCGATTGTATGGTGGTGCCTTGGTTTCAAATAGGTCTTGCCACATTAGCTTCAGGTCCGAGGTAGGCTTATCCGGTAGGGATGCCACCTGAGCCATAACACTTAAATTCATTTGCTTTCTCCATGGTCGTTAATGTCATGACCATGCATGCTCTGGTTGGCGGTGAAGTCCAGAGAACTGTCTCTTTGATTTGCGGATTGTCCACTTGACTGTAGGCGAATGATGCCGACGGCAAGAATTTCCGCAATTTCGTTAAGGCGCTCGGCTGGTGTCATACGAATCGGATCAAGGGCGTTATGCTGCATTTTACATTTTCGTCTGTTCTAGCGACCGGGTTGGTTTTCGCTTTCAATATGTAAACGCGGGTTTTCATGGGGAAATGGGACAAAGAATTTCTGATGATTGACTCTTTATCGTTTAGGGTTTACTAAACAGTTATTAACTGGAGGATGCAAAATGGCTACCGAGACATTCGGCGAAAGAATTCGGCGCAAACGCACGGAGCAAAATATGGGGCTTCGAAAAGCGGCTGGGAAAGTTGGCATCTCACCAACCTTTCTATCGCGCGTAGAAACCAATACGGAAAAAGCAATTCCAAGCGAGGATGTGATTAAAAAACTGTCCGCCATATTGGAAGATGAATTTGATGAATTGATGGCATTGGCAGGTCGGGTATCTGCAGAAGTCAGTGACCTCGTTAAATCTGACCCTGGAATGCCTGCATTCTTACGTCAGGCCAAGGAACAAAACGTATCAGCAGAAAAGCTTATGAAGCTGCTGAACAAGGTGAAGGACGAAGATTAATGCAGGCGTTAAAAGTACCTTTTCTCAAACCCACTGATATTGATCATGCTGTTCGTGAACTGCTCCACAATTACAGTACGTGGCGCGAGGAACCGGCAAAGCCACCCATTGACGTGGATGAAATTATTGAGGGGTATCTTGGCCTGGCCCTGGAAATTGACAATCTCAAGTCGAGGTTGGGAATGCCTGACGTCCTTGGGGCCACATGGTTCGAAGAATCACGGATCTGTATCGACCAGTCGCTGGAGGACAAGGAAGGGCGTTTGGCCTTCACCATGGCTCATGAAATCGGTCACTGGCAGCTGCATCGTCCATTATATGAGTTGGAAAAAATGTCGTTGTCCCTGTTCCAATCTCAAGATGGCAAGACTGCGACACCTGCTATTGTGTGCCGAGCTAAATCAGGCAAGGCACCTGCAGAATGGCAAGCTGACCAATTTGCCGCCCGATTATTGATGCCAAGTGCTGCCATACGATCAGCAGTCCAGAAAGTTTCTAGTGTTAATGTGGTGAGCATCGAAGGTCTAAATAATTCACAAAATTGTGGAAATCTTATCCCACCTCTCCGGACCATAGCCGATGATATTATCGACAGTGGTCAATTCACCAACGTGTCAAATGAAGCCATGTGCTACCGGCTTCTCGATCTAAAACTTGTTCAGGATGAAGAAGAAAGTCGGTCCCGATTAATTTAAAGAGCCCTCATCGTCAGTTCACCACCCTTGTTTTGTTAGGAATTATTACATGGCCAGTCTTAAATTTCGCCTTTTTGGCAATTTGTCATTTCTCCAGTCTCTGGATAAAGAAAAAGTCTTAAGCAGGCTTCTGGCCAGTCATAGTGATTATTTTCTACGGCAAGGGCTCGATGTTAATGCCTTATCCAACGACGATGCCTGTGCGCGACAGTTGCTTGAAGTTTTCACAAAATCGGACGAAGACATGCCGGGCGATTTGCTCAGTGACCTTTATATCCTCGATGAAATTTCTGATGAGGATGGGGTTCAGCGTATTTTTGAAGAAGCTGACCATAAGGGAATCAGTTTAAAGCTGTTTCCTGATGACGTTTCACCAGGAGATTTCGCAGCCTTGGTCCTTCTTGAACACCCCATTGTAGTCAAGGTATGTCATGAGAAATTGGTCGCTCGGCAGGTTAAGCGATATTATGAATACCGGTCATGCGATGACCGACGTTTTGATCTTTCAGCTACGGAAACTGGCAAGGATAAAATTAAAGCCATTCTGGGACCATGGTTTGAAGAAAAAAAACGCACCCGCACATGCGAATTGTTCGTTTACCAGGAAGGGAATGAAATTCACATACTGATCACCCATGGGGCTCTTTTTCGCGCCGACGGTAATATCACGAACCATCTGGAACTTTCCCGCCTCGGCTGGCGACCTCAAAAGCATGACTCGATTATTTACGACACCAAGACCGGCGTTCTGAAAATCCACGCATCCTATGACCCTGAGCGTAAGGCATATCGTGAAGCTCTCGGGCAGGTTCTTGCCAACAATATGGGATATTTTTTGGATGCCGCTCCATATTGTCTTCATTCCCTGCAAACAAACAGTGGCGTACTTACTTTGGTTGATGGGCTTGAATGGGCCTGCCTTACCGAGGTTACATTGGAAGTAGACGCAGTTGATTGCCGTCGACAGGACCTCAAAGGGGATGATCTGACAGAAATGGTTTCTGGGACCGGCACATTAGCGATGTTGCCTGGGGGGATCGTCCGTGCATGCTTCATGCTCAGTTATAAAAGTGGGGGCAGACCACGTAAGCTGGAAGTCCGCCTTCCCAACGTTGCAGATTATAATCGGGATAAGGATGGCGGTGTTACAGAGGCATTTCTTCGTGCAAATGGTTTTTTGATAGCTGGGGACACTGATGCTAACGGACTGGTGGACGCAGCTTGAGGCGACGCCCCGCTTTGGTGGGCCACGTCGTCATATACAAAGATTGCTCGGAAAAGATTTAACGATACTTTTGGAAGAAACCAATATTCTCCGCCAGGGCAAAACTGCGCCAACTTTCCCTTGTTTAAAACGTCGGGGAGATGGTTGTCCGCGCAGCGTCATTAAAATTGAGGATGAATATCACGCCGTTTGCGGAAACCGCCCATCAGAGTGTTCAGACCTTATCATGTCAGAACATGATGTGGCACAGCTCAGTCTAAATATATTGGTTCTTTGCAATCAAATTGGTGCTGCATTGAGCCTTCGTGGCAAGCCCGAAAAATCATCAGACCTCGCCAATATTTATCGGGTGGGCTCCGTCATCACGGGGCCAGGAGTTAAATATCCAGTATATTTAGCTTCGCGCCTATCAGCTCAAGAATATACAGAAGTTCTGGGGGCTATTGTTGCCCAGCAAAACGGTTCAGCTTTCGTGATGCTTGTACCAACCAATGAATTTTTAACGGATACCCTTGAGCACCAGGCGAGATCCCTGGGCGTGATTATTTTGGCTTTGGTTGATGTCATGGCAGTGGAGAATGGTAAAATCGTCACGTCCCGGTCTCCAGAACACCTCTTTGCATCTCTTGGGCAGCATTCATCAGCAGGGTTTAATGATACAGGGGTGACAGTTGCTCGCGCAATGGTCTGCGATGGTAAAACAACAGCCCGACGATGGATCAACCTTGATGAACAAGGCTATCAAGCGCTCATCGCAGAAAAAGACAATTACGATGTCTTTGCGGATCAACGCCAACATAGTGTTTGGAAGACGGACACTCTGACCAAGGCCAAGGTTCCCGACTCGAATTTCAGCACTGTCATGGCCGCAATTAAGAGCAGAGCATATTATGACCCCAATACTACTGGCCCAGACCTGACTGCAGGAAAGCAAGTTTTCCAGCGAGCCCGACCAATTTTTGACCCAAGGACGGGCAAGTCACCTTGGCGTATATTCCAAAGCATTAAACATGAAGATGGGCATATGGTTTACGCCTTCAAACCCGAAGCAGGCGTCTCCTTCGCCTATCTTTTTCTCCCAGAAGTCTAACTTTCTAACAAATTATCCAGCTCATACAGACTGGATACAGACACCATCCATTCCTCATACAGACGCCCCCTTCAAATTGCCTCCGTAACGCAAATCAATTGCAAGGAGACAATTATGAACGAACAAGAATGGCGATGCAGCCATTGTGGCAAGCTTCTGGGTATCATTCGCGATGAGCGGATTCATCTTAAATTCGCCCGGGGCCACGAATATATAGTCGGCTTCCCAGGCATCAGCGTGTGCCGCAGTTGCCGCACATTAAATGAAGTTATCGACCCCTCCGCCACACACATTATTTCAACTCAGCAGACAAAGGTTTGCTGAGTTGATTTTACTTATATTTTTTTCACACAGAGGCGCACGACGCCCTGACTTAGGCCACCGGAAGCGCTGGACGCTCGGCCCAAAGGCAGGCCGTCCATGCGAGTCCTCTGGCAATCTCTGCACACAAATTTTGTGCAGTCGAGCGAACTTCTTTCTTTTCAAAATCAATTTAATGCCCTTCGGCAATCTAATGGTGCACTTCAAGATTTCATCGACCCATGTGCGCTTCTCGATCATCTCCATTCCAAAGGTGACCGGCTTGATGAAAAAAACCAAATACTTGCTGCGCTAGTCACCACGGCTCAAGAGGCAGGACCTGCTCAGAAAGTAGCAACGACAATGTTGTGGCTGGCGCTGTGGCCGGGCCTGGACGCACTTTTCAGACGGTTGCTGCGCTATTTCCTCCAGCATCCAGAAGACCTGGTTTCAGAAATATCTGATCAATTCAGTAAAGGCATTCAGTGCCTTGATTTGAATAGGGTCAACCGCATTGCCGCAACTCTCATTCTCAATGTTGAGCGAGAAATCCGTACCTCATTAAAAGCCTCATGGGTTGAAGCTGGATTACGCGATGTCATGCCAGATGAACAATCTGAAACACAACCGTCATGCGTCTTCGCCTTGCCCGATGGCATTGGCACGGAAGAAGCAATTGTTTTGCTCACAAATCAGCTAGAGGCATGGATTGGAGACGATGCCGCTCTCGTCGTCTCAATTGCCATTCATGGCAATCGTCAGCATGAGGCAGGTAATGACTTGGGCATTAGTGCTGAGGCTGCACGCAAGCGCTACCAACGCGCCACGCGTCTTCTGCGAAAGAATATCAAAATAATTTTATGAGGCTTGTCCCAAAACGCGACTCAAACCCGCGTTTACCAAATATAGGCAGCGGATGGTTCGGTGCCAAAACCTTAGAAAGCACTTTTAATGGCTGACATGACCTCAACCGTTCCCTGTGAATTACGCCGCATTCCGGGTCTGTATCGGCGATGGGAACTCGCACAGGTGCTTAAGTCTGGAGAGGACTATCACCTTGAAGATGCGGGAACAACAAGTGATGGCACAGCACTTATTGCTGTTTTTCAAAGCGTTCCAACCGACCTTAAAAATTCATACTCGGAGGCGGTGACATGAAATCTTCAGTCACCATTTCCCAGCCCGATGCAATTTCAGAAATCAATTTCTGCGCCTGGGTTGCTCAAGCTGAACCAGGAGAACTCCTGGAATACCACCGAGGTTTTTTAAGCCTGGACCGAGGGTTCCCGGAGCAAAAAAACAAAGGCCCTAACCAGGTTCAAATTGACGAGATGTCTGCACGGGTTTTCTGCCTGGCAGAGCGCGGATTTCTTCACTTGCTCCAAAAGCGCATCGGCGATGCCTGCTTTAGCTATCTGGCTATCGTCCGTCCTTGCCCAGACGGGCAATCCATTAATTTTTCAACACTTATGAACGAAGAGGCAAACTGATGTCTGACCTCACTAATCTACCATCTTTAGACCAAATCAAAGCGATCCCTGTGGGAGACATTGCATCCCTGCCTGCCGCTCATTTGGCATTATTACAAGACCAAGCCAATGAAAGCGTTCGTTCGGCAAAACTGGTCAAAGACTGGCTCGAAGGCGCTATTGCTCAACGCTATTTAGACCGCGCTCATTCTCAGCGACAGGAGACTGGCAAGGATACCGGTACCGTTCATTTTGATGATGGTTTGGTAACCGTTACCGCTGATCTTCCCAAGAAGGTGGATTGGGATCAGGCCAAGCTTTCTGCATTGGTCGAACGGATGAAAGCCGAGGGCGATAATCCGGCTGAATATGTCGACATCATCATAAAAATTTCCGAAAGAAAATACACCGCATGGCCAAACCATATCCGGTCTGTATTTGAAAAAGCCCGCAACCTGCGCACTGGCAAAGCGTCCTTCCATCTATCCCTAAAAAATGAGGTTTAATCATGACAACTAAATCTAAACTCGACCGCCTTCGCAAAGATGAATTCTATCTTTCAGGGCTCCCCGACACCATCTGCATTCCAGCACTGGGAGATCGCCAAGAAGAAGTAACCAAGCCAATTGAAACAGCGACACTTGACGATCTTGCTTTTGCTCAACTGGGCCTTCAAGCCAAATCATCTGCTCTTCACAGCAAAATGAATGCCTTGCAACGGATATATGAAATGGCCCGTCAGAATGGGCATCTTGGTTCAGATAATGCGCTTGATTCAATCCCCGATATAAAAGGGGATAAATGATGAACCTCCCTATTATTTCAGCGGATGAACGTCTTAAAGAAACCCGGGGTATCAAGGGTGTCATCTTCGGTATGTCCGGTATTGGCAAAACCTCGTTGCTCTGGACGCTACCTGCACCATCGACTCTGTTCATGGACCTGGAAGCTGGTGATCTCGCCATCGAAGGCTGGCCCGGTGACACCATCCGCCCACGCACTTGGCAAGAATGTCGTGACTTTGCGGTATTCATTGGCGGACCTAACCCGGCGTTGCGTGATGATCAGGTTTACAGCCAGGCCCATTACGATGCGGTCTGCGAGCAATTTGGTGATCCGTCATCGCTCGACAAGTATGAGACCGTCTTCATTGATAGCATCACCGTCGCTGGTCGTCTTTGCTTCCAGTGGGCAAAAGGCCAACCACAGGCGTTCTCCGACCGAACCAATAAGCCTGACATGCGCGGTGCTTATGGCCTGCATGGTCAGGAAATGATCGCCTGGCTGACCCACCTTCAACATACCCGTGGCAAGAACATCTGGTTTGTTGGAATCCTTGACGAGAAACTCGATGATTTTAACCGCAAGGTATTCACCCCGCAGATTGATGGTTCAAAGACCGGCAATGAGCTGCCGGGCATCGTTGATGAAGTCATCTCCATGGCAGAAATCACTGAAGGTGATGGAGAACCCTATCGGGCTTTCGTCTGTCAGACACTGAATCCCTACGGCTTTCCAGCAAAAGACAGAAGCGGACGTCTTGATGTGATCGAGGAGCCGCACCTTGGCCGATTGATGGAAAAGATCAGCGGCCCCGTAAAACCGGCAAACGAAAGGTTGGAGTTCTCAAGGCCACAACCTTCCGCCGCCGATGACCCCACCACCAATGACGATGAAGGAGCACAACAATCATGACCGGTGCATGGAACGATTACAACGACGCAGGCTCTCAAGCCTCTTATGACCTGATCCCCAAGGGCACCATTGTGCCTGTGCGGATGACCATTAAACCGGGTGGCTTTGACGATCCGTCCCAAGGCTGGACCGGCGGTTATGCCACCCACAATGATACCACCGGATCGGTTTATCTGAGTGCCGAGTTCGTCATCACCGAAGGACCGTTTGCCAAACGCAAGGTATGGAGCCTGATTGGCTTGCTCAGCCTTAAAGGTCCCGAGTGGGGCAGCATGGGCCGGTCATTCGTGCGAGGCATCCTCAATTCATCAAGGGGGCTGTCGGACAAGGACAATTCTCCGCAGGCTCAAAACTCACGCCGTATCAACGGATTTACCGATCTCGATGGCATTGAGTTTCTGGCAAAGATTGATGTGGGTAAGGATGCCAACGGAGATCCCAAGAACGAGATCCGTTTTGCGGTCATGCCCAATCACAAAGATTGGGAGACCTATCAGAAAAGTGGTGGTCTGTGGAAACCAGGTGTTGTTACCGCTGGAGTAAATGCCCCGGCACCGGCAACAACGACAGCCACAACGGGTACGCAACCGGCCTCAAACCCTAATCGCCCGAATTGGGCGCAATAGGAGGGCGGTCATGTTACTTCGTCCACGCCAAAAAACCTTCGTCGAGCGTAGCGTTAGCGCGCTCGGCGAACACGGCAACACACTGGCAGTTGCCTCAACCGGATTTGGAAAAACCATCGCAATTGCGGGTGTGACCGGAAAGCTCCTTGATGGCAGTGATGCCAAAGCCTGTGTGTTGGCCCACCGTGATGAACTAACGGCTCAAAACGAACTGAAGTTTGCCAAGGTCAACCCGACGATCAGCACCTCTATTGTTGATGCCAAAGAGAAGTCATGGCATGGCCGGACGACCTTCGCCATGGTGCCAACATTAGCTCGTGAAAGCAATCTGGCGTCCATGCCAGTGCTTGATTTGCTGGTGATCGATGAGGCACATCACGCCGCCGCTGATAGCTATCGACGCATTATCGATCGCGCTAAAAAAAATAATCCAGCCGTCAAGGTGTTTGGCGTTACGGCCACGCCGAACAGGGGAGATAAAAAGGGCCTGCGGCCTGTGTTCTCCAATGTCGCGGATCAGGTGTTCATTGGCGAGCTGATCGCTTCTGGGCACTTGGTACCGCCGCGTACATTTGTCATCGACGTTGGGGCCCAGGAAGCTCTCAAATCTGTTCGCAAATCAGTCGATGACTTCGACATGAAGGCGGTCGACGCCATCATGAATAAAGCCCCGATCACCGACGCCGTTATTCGCCATTGGCGGGAGAAGGCCGGAGACCGTCAAACTGTGGTGTTTTGTTCGACGGTTGATCATGCCCGCAATGTTCGCGACTCATTTGCCGCTGATGGCATCAGTGCCGGGATGGTTTATGGCGACATGGGAACCGCTGAGCGACGCGACGTGCTTCAGGTTTACGATAAGGGTGATATTCAAGTCCTTGTTAATGTCGCAGTTCTCACTGAAGGCTGGGACCACCAGCCGACTAGTTGCATCATCTTGCTCCGGCCATCGTCTTATAAATCGACAATGATCCAAATGGTCGGGCGGGGGCTTCGCACGGTTGATCCGAACGAATATCCCGGTGTCATTAAAACCGACTGCATCGTTCTGGATTTTGGCACATCCAGTCTGTTGCATGGGTGTCTTGAGCAAGACGTCAATCTTGATGGACGGACAGGAACGGGACCAGCCTTAACCAAGGAATGCCCTGAGTGTGAAGCTCATGTGCCTTTGGCGGTGATGGAATGCCCCTTGTGCGATTACCATTTCTATTCCGACAAAAAAGACGATCTGCAGCCAATCTCTGATTTTGTCATGTCGGAGGTCGATCTTCTCAAGCGATCCAGTTTTCAATGGTGCGATCTCTTTGGTGATGACGCCGCACTGGTCGCAAATGGTTTCACTGCCTGGAGCGGAATATTCTTCCATCAAGGTCGGTGGCATTCCATTGGCGGCGGCAAGGAGCTCAAAACCCACATGTTGGCCATGGGGGAGCGCACCATATGTCTGGCCGCAGCCGATGACTGGCTTAATGAGAATGAGACAGATGAAAGCGCCCACAAGTCGCGCTCATGGCTCAATCAATCGGTCACAACCCGCCAGCTTCAATTCTTGCCCCCTGAATACCGACAGGATTTTGGCCTTACACGGTACCAGGCCTCCGCTCTGTTGACCTTCCAGTTCAACAAGGCGGCTATCACCAATCTGGTGTTGAACGCCCCTGATGGTGACCGGAGGGCAGCATGACCCATGGCGCATTCACCCGAAAATGCAGACCATCGCCTCTGGCATCCGCGTGGACATCTCTGTGCGGTCTGCAGGCGACCACCCCGTGGCTTTGGCTGGTTCGACCGCCGCTCATCGAAGCGGCCGCGACGCATGCTTTGGTTCTGCTCCATGGCTTGCCAGGGTTACTGGTCTCGATTGGCGAAGGAGGGATTGGGCATGGTTGATCTGACCGAGCAAGAACAAGCCGCCATTCGCTACGCCATGAAAATGGCAGCAGAGATCATGGAAGAAATCGGCTGGCAAACCCGCCTGATTGACCTGTCTGAGGCGCAGGTCCTCACCCTCATTGAAGTTGCCGTTGGTGGCTTTCAAGACGCCATGTTGGCAACGGCCAAGGCCGATGACACGGAGATCCCATTCTGATGCTTGATTACAATTCTTCGGCCAACTTCGCCGACCAAATAAACGTCTACATCGACGAAGCCCTGGTGGTGGAAAATCAGGCCCAGCCATCGAGGCAATATCTTGGTGGTTCACGCCTTGGTGTCGCTTGCGACCGTGCCCTGCAATTCGAATACGCCCAAGCACCCAAGGACGACGGGCGGGATTTTAAAGGACAAACCCTACGCATCTTCGCCGCCGGTCACCTCTTTGAGGACATGGCCATCCGCTGGCTGCATATGGCCGAGTTTGATCTCTACACCACCAAGGGCAACAAGCCGGGCGGTGAGCAGTTTGGCTTCTCAGTGGCGGATGGACGTATTCGTGGTCATGTGGACGGCATCATCAATGCAGGTCCTGTCTTGACCGGTTTCCCAGCGCTTTGGGAATGCAAATCCATGAACGCCAAATCATGGAAAGACACGGTGAAGAAAGGGCTCGCCGTTTCCAAGCCGGTCTATGCGGCTCAGGTCGCCGTTTACCAGGCTTACATGGAAGCTACGGTACCAGGCATTTCCAAAAACCCGGCCCTGTTTACCGCCATCAATAAGGACACTTCAGAAATCTATCATGAGCAGGTCCCGTTCGATGGCGGGCTAGCCCAGAAGATGAGTGACAAAGGTGTGCGCATTATTCAGGCGACTGAGGCAGGAGAACTGCTTCCCCGCATCGCTCAATCAGCTGACTTCTTCGAGTGCAAATTCTGTGATTGGTCAGATCGATGCTGGAGAACGGGTGCATGAGCGGTGACGTAGTGAAACTTGATCCCTGGCGCGACTTCAATTCAGCAGGCCCGCAAAGACAGGATGATGATCGGCAATCAGAGACGAGTGTCGATGATCTCAAATCTTGCCTTCTCGGCAATTTGCGAGGGGTGCTGTCCTATCTGTTCCCCGCCGGTGTGTTTCGCCATGGCAAGTTTCTGGTTGGTGATGTTCAAGGCAACAAAGGCGAAAGCCTGACCGTTGAGCTGACCGGCAACAAAGCCGGAATGTGGCATGATTTTGCCACCAAGGACGGTGGCGACATTATCAGTCTTTGGGCGCTAGCAACGGGTCGCAACACACAGTCGGATTTCCCATCACTTCTTGATGACATACGCCATTGGCTGGGCGAGCCCAGAAAAGAAAGCACTCATGTTCAATCTGAGATAACAGCACCCGTTGATGAACTGGGCCCGGTAACGGCTAAGTGGGATTACCACGGTGGTGATGGCACGTTGCTGGCCTGCGTCTATCGATACGATCCTCCCGGTGGTAAACAGTTTAGACCGTGGGATGTGCTCGCCCGGAAGATGAAGGCACCGAACCCGCGCCCGCTCTACAACCAACCTGCCATAAGATCGGCGGAAGAAGTGATTTTGGTCGAGGGTGAGAAGGCTGCTGAAGCACTAATCGCACAAGGTATATGCTCCACCACCGCCATGAACGGTGCCAGCGCGCCGGTTGATAAAACGGATTGGTCACCGCTTGCCGCCAAGCGCGTATTGATCTGGCCCGACAAGGATGCCGCCGGGTGGCAATACGCTGAGGCTGCCGCGCAGGCAGCTCTCAATGCTGGAGCCTCATCGGTCGCCATTCTTATGCCGCCGGATGATAAACCAGATAAATGGGACGCTGCCGACGCGGTTGCTGACGGTATGGATGTTGCGGCATTCATTGCGAGCGCACCCCGTCAGTCCATTGCTGCCCCACAGAACCAAGCTAAAGCATTCAGCCTTGGACATATGCTCAGCGACACATCCCCGATGCCGGATGACATCATCGCACCGCGTGTTTTGACGCCGTCAGGCCTGCTGGTCTTTGGCGGTGCGCCCAAGGTTGGTAAAAGTGACTTCTTGCTTAGCTGGTTGGTTCACATGGCCGCTGGTGTTGAGTTCCTATCGTTTAAACCGCGTGATCCTTTGCGGGTATTCTATCTGCAGGCCGAGATCCAGTACCACTATCTGCGTGAACGCATTCGCCAGATTAACCTGCCGCCAGAGGTGATCATGGACGCACATGACAACCTGGTGATTACGCCTCAACTTAAACTGATCTTGAATGAGGCTGGCCTCGCCACGGTCACTGCCCTCATCACAAAACATTTTCCCGACGGCCTCGACATCATCGTCATTGATCCCATCCGTAACGTCTTTGATGGCGGTGAAGCCGGGGCCAGTGAGAACGACAACAACGCCATGCTGTTCTTCCTACGAGACCGTGTGGAAGAGCTGCGTGATGCGGTTGATTCCAGTGCAGGAATCATTCTGGTTCACCACACCAAGAAGCTTTCCAAGAAGCAGGTGGAAGAAGATCCGTTCCAGGCATTGTCCGGCGCAGGTGCACTGCGTGGGTATTACAGCTCTGGCATGATCTTGTTTCGACCGGACGAGGCACAGCCAGAACGCCGCTTAATCACCGAGCTTCGCAATGGCCCCGCATTGGCGACCAAGATCGTCGACAAACATGAAGGCCAGTGGATTGAGATTGACCCGTCATCGGAGCGTCTTGTTCGTCAGGAATATGGTGAAAAGCTGGATGCTGAACGCCTGCGCAAGCGTGACGTGATCCTAAACACCCTGTTTGAGGAAGCCAGGTTAGGTAACGTTTATACCTCAATCCAATTTGCAGAGGCTTTTGAAGGCAAGGTTGGCTTGGGTGGAAGAAGCACGATAGCTGAGCGCATCAGCGTGCTTGCCACCAAGGGGCATATCAAATTTTTCAAGAATCCTGAACAGCATGATTTACCGCCTTTGAACCGAT
>JADHSW010000044.1 GCA_016776705.1 Rhodospirillales bacterium | reverse complement strand
AGCGCCAACATCATTCCCATGCCGACAGCCAACGCCAACGTCGAGGAACCGCCGTACGAAATAAATGGAAGCGTCATGCCTTTTGGCGGAATCATATTCAGGTTCGAGGCAATATTGATGATTACCTGCAATCCGAATTGAACCAGCAGCCCGGCCACTGCAAGCAGAATGAAAAGATTGTCTTCCCGCAATACCCGCGAGAACCCGCGCAACACCACGAAGGCAAAAAGGGCGACAAGCACCAGACAGGCAATCATGCCGAATTCTTCTCCTGCAACGGCGAAGATAAAATCCGCATGGGCATCGGGCAGCACTTCCTTGACCCGACCCTCGCCGGGGCCGCGACCAAACAGGCCACCATTTCGAAACGCTTCCAGGGCGCGTGTGACCTGATAGCCCTCGCCCGCCGCCGGGTCCAGGAAGCGATCAATACGCACCTGCACATGGCCGAATGTGAAATAAGCCCCGACAATGCCGCCCATGAACAGCACGGCGATCATTGCCACCAGCAGCAAGGGCAATCCGGCCAGGAAAAATTCGACGCCCCAAACGGCGGCAACCACGGCGGTCATGCCAACATCGGGTTGCAGCAATAAAAGCGCGGCAATGAGGATGGCGAACCCCGTCGCCAGTTTGTTTCCCGGTATATTGGCCTTGGTACGGCTTTCAGCAAACAACCAGGCGGCGATAACGGCAAATGCCGGTTTAATAAACTCAGAAGGCTGCAGTGAGAAACCTGCCAAGTGAATCCAGCGACTTGCACCCTTGATTTCCGAACCAACGAAGATTGTCGCTACCATGCCCAGCAGGGCGAACCCGGCGCAGGCGACGGCCAACCTTCTAATCCCCCTTGGGGTCATCAGAGAAACCAGAACCATGATTATCAACGATACCGGCAGGAAAATGAATTGACGGCGTACGAAATGGTATGTGTCAAAGCCGATACGCTCGGCGACAGCGGGCGACGCAGCCAGTGTCAGAAGCGCCCCTATTGCCGCGATGGCGACTATCGCCATCAGCATCCAGCGATCCACGGTCCACCACCAACGACCGAACAGGCTTTTATCCGTGCGCGCCAGTGTACTCATGTGCCGACATTCCTGCGCACACCCGGAAGGGCCTCAACAAGATCGCGGAAGGCGTTTCCACGGCTTTCGAAATTATCGAACTGGTCAAATGAGGCGCAGGCGGGCGACAGAAGCACGACGGCCCCATCACCCGTCTCACTGAGCGCATTCTCGCGTGCCTCCCCGACGGCATTGGATAAATCGCCGGACAGGGTGACGGGTACTCGGGTTTTCAGAATACCGGCAAAATCATTTGCCGCTTCACCGATCAAGTAGGCATGACGGACCCGATCCAGATAAGGCCTAGCGGCGTCAATGCCGCCTTCCTTAGGTCGGCCCCCGGCGATCCAGTAGACATTCCCGTAACATGCCAGGGCACGGGCTGCGGCTTCGCCGTTGGTCGCCTTGCTGTCGTTGATATAAGAGACGCCATCAATAACAGCGAGCAATTCCTGGCGATGAGCAAGTCCGGGAAATGTCCGCATGCCAGAAGCAATAACCTTTGCATCCAACCCCAGAGCACGCGCGACTCCATAAGCCGCTGCTGCATTCTGGGCATTGTGGACACCGGGCAATGTGGGCAGGTCGTTCAGTCTGAGAACGGCCTCGGCTGCTCCATCCTGGCTATCATCATAAAGGACGCCGCCGTCAACATAGATACCACCGGGTACAACTTTTTCTCCTGATATAATTATCACATTGGCGTTGGTGGAAGCCTTGAGTTCTTCATAAATTTTTTGACTATGTTCATCATCGACGCCAACTATGGCCGTTTGCGATCCGCTTTGCCCGGCAAAAATTTTCGTCTTGGCGGCGATGTATCCATCCATGCCGCCATGACGGTCCAGATGATCGGGGCTGATGTTCAACAGCAAGGCGACATCAACGATCAGGGAGCGTGTCAGTTCCAGCTGATAGGAAGACATCTCCAGCACGTAAGCGCCATCGGCCTGCAAAGATTCAAGATCAAGCACTGGCACACCAAGATTGCCACCAACTTCAACCGGGTGTCCGGCGAAGGAAAGAAGGTGGCCGACGAGCGCCGTTGTCGTCGATTTTCCATTGGTGCCGGTAATGCCGATGACCTTGGCGGTATATTCACTGCGAGCCAATAATTCAATGTCGCCAAAAATGTCGACCCCGGCATTTCGGGCCAGTTGGGCGACCGGATGCGGGGTTGGAAAATCAAGCGGAATGCCCGGTGATAAAATCAAAGCGTCGATTTTTTCCCACGGGCTGGCATATAGGTCCACCGGCTCAATCCCGATGGCGCGAGCGCTTTCCCGACCTTTTTCAGTGTCGTCCCAGACAAGCACATTAGCCCCGCTTCTCTTCAGGGCTACAACGCTTGAAATGCCAGAACGACCCAAACCAAAAACGGCGATGGTTTTGCCCGCGAAGGAAGGAATACAGATCATGAAATATTCCCTCCTCTTACCTGAGCTTCAACGTTGAAAGACCGATCAGCGCCAGTATCAGGGCGATGATCCAGAATCGGATAACGATCGTGGGTTCGGCCCATCCCTTCTTTTCGAAGTGATGGTGCAAGGGCGCCATGGCGAAAATGCGTTTTCCGGTCAGCTTGAAGGATGCCACTTGAACGATGACGGAAACAGTTTCCAGAACGAACAAACCGCCGACGATAGCCAGCACCAATTCGTGCTTGGTAATGACGCTGATGACACCAAGAGCCCCGCCCAGTGCAAGCGACCCGGTATCCCCCATGAATACTTTTGCCGGTGGCGCATTGAACCACAGAAACCCAAGCCCGCCGCCAATCAACGCGCCACAGAAAACAGATAATTCCCCCGTGCCAGGAACATGATGCAGTTGCAGGTAAGAAGAAAATCCAACATGACCAATCAAATAGGCAATGAGCGCAAAAACGGCAGCAGCGATCATCACCGGCCCAATCGCAAGACCATCCAGTCCATCGGTCAGATTAACCGCGTTCGACGCTCCGACCATGACAACGATGGCTAAAAGCAGGAACCAGTTTCCAAGATCGATAAGGATATTTTTAAAGAACGGCACGGCCAGGGTCGTCGCCAGTTCGCCCGGCAGCAAATTCATGATCCACATGGTTGCTGCGGCGGCGATCACCGCTTGCAAAACAAGCTTCACCCGGCCCGACAAGCCCTTGCTGTCGCGCTTCAATACTTTCAGATAATCATCCATGAAGCCGATGGTTCCGTAAGCCATCGTTACCCCCATGGCGGCCCAGATGTAACCGTTGCTCAAATCCGCCCAAAGCAGGGTGGCGAGTCCAAGCGCCAGCAGGATCATAAAGCCACCCATGGTCGGCGTTCCCTGCTTGGTCAAAAGGTGTCCTTCCGGTCCATCATTCCTGATCGGTTGTCCGCCCCTTTGTTGCGAACGAAGAGTGTCGATCAAGATCGGGCCGACAAGAAAGCTGATAATCAGGGCGGTGATCATGGCGCCGCCGGTGCGGAACGTCAGATACCTGAAGACGTTCAGGATGGCGAACTGATCGGCCATGGGGAATAGAATATGATAAAGCATGCTACCCCCTAATCCCCGTTAACCACACGTTTCGGACTGCCATTCTCATTCTCGTCGAGTCCAAGCAGGCTATCGACGATGAATCCCATTTTGCTGCCCGCCGATCCCTTGACCATGACCACATCGCCGGGTGCGGCGGTTTCAAGAACCATCGGTGCCAGCAGTTGGGAGTTTATGGCGTGGCCGCCGCGCATGGCGGGAACAAGAGCCTCCGTCAAATGCAACATTTTTCGCCCCGCCGTATAAACAAGATCGATGCCCTCGCTCACCAGCACATCGGCCAAACCGGCGTGAAGTTCAGATGCGTTGCCGCCCAGTTCAAGCATGTCCCCGAGGACGGCAATTCGCCTGCCGCCGCTTTCCGGCTTGGTTTGGGCCAAAATGCCAATCGCGGCGCGCATGGATACGGGGCTGGCATTATAGCTTTCATCGATCAGGGTAATGTCCCCGCCGCGGGCATGAACAAGATGGAATTGGCCGCGTCCTTTTGGTGCTTGAAATTCGCCAAGAGCCTCTGCGGCTTCTGCGACATTCCCCCCGGCAGCAGCGACTACTGCCAGCACCCCTAGAGAATTGACAATCCAGTGTTCGCCTGGAATGGCTAGTCGGAAAGTGATCTGTGATCCGCCAAGGTCAGCCTGTATCACCGTTCCACCCTTTTCAGGTATCGCATTCAGCAACCTGAAATCCGCTTCATCCCAGGTTCCGAAGCTGATTATGCGCTTGACGTTTTTTGCCTGAGCGGCGGAGGCGAGACGATGGAAATGCCTGTTATCTCGATTGAGAACAGCCGCTCCACCCGGCTCCAGACCGGCAAAAATCTCTGCCTTGGCATCGGCAATCGCCTCGTCTGTTTCAAAAAATTCGCTGTGCACGGCTTCAACAGTCGTGATCAGGGCGACGTGCGGGCGCACCATTCGGGAAAGGGGATTAATCTCGCCAGGATGGTTCATGCCCAACTCGAAAATTCCGTAGGCTGAATCCCTGTGCATTCTTGATAGGCTTAAGGGCACGCCCCAATGATTATTCAGGCTTCCTTCGCTGGCCGATGTCTTACCCTGATGAGAGAGAACAAATTTCAGGGCTTCTTTCGATCCGGTTTTTCCGACGCTGCCGGTTACCGCGATGATGGTGGCCAGGGACCTTTCGCGCGAGGCACGCGCCAATGCCCTCAGCGCCATCATGGTGTCATCGACTTTCAGCTTGAAGGCTTCATCGCTGACAGTCCTATCAACAATGGCGGCTGCGGCTCCTTTGGCGAGAGCATCAGCAACAAAGTCATTTCCGTCAAAATTAGGGCCATGCAGGGCGACGAAAAGATCGCCTTGCATGAGCGTACGGGTATCAATGGAAACGCCCGTCGCACTCCAGTCGTTGATAGAAACCCCACCGCTCGCCAATGCGGCTTCCTTTGATGTCCACAAAATCTGATTGGCTGACATCATGATCCGGTCTCCCGGATGGCGCGGAGAATTTCTTCGGCATCGTCGAAGTGTCGAATCTCATCCTTGATGATCTGTCCGGTTTCGTGACCCTTACCGGCGACGATCAGCACATCCCCTTTTCGCAGGTCAGTAACGGCCTGCTCGATGGCTGTTGCACGATCACCAACTTCCCGTGCGGTTGGGCAACCAGCAAGAACCTGAGCGCGGATTTCGGCTGCATCCTCACCACGGGGATTGTCGTCTGTAACGATTACATTGTCAGTCAATGTGCAGGCGATCTTACCCATTTCCGGGCGCTTGCCTGCATCCCTGTCGCCCCCACATCCAAAGACCACATTCAGATTGCCGGTGGCATGGGGACGCATGGCCTTGAGGACATTGCTCAGGGCATCAGGTGTGTGAGCATAATCAACATAGATCGCCGCCCCGTTGGCGCAATTCGCTACATGCTGCAGGCGACCCGGAACGCCCTCAAGCATCTCCAACGCTTTAACGGCTTCATCGACATCTGCGCCATCGGCAAGGACAATACCCAACGCGCACAAGGCATTTTCAGCCTGAAATGCGCCAGACAATGGCAGGGTGATGTTATAGGAGCGGTCCATTACCGTTAGGGCAAGATGTTGACCTCCCTCGAAAGCTTCCAGAAGATCCAGGCGAATGTCTTCACCTTTTCGCCCATAGCTCATTGTCCGACAATGGGTCACCGCCCTTAGGGCTGAATAAGAATCGTCATCCGCATTCAGTATTGCAACGCCATCTACGGCCAAAATCTCTCTGAACAAGCGCAGTTTGGCGTCCAGGTAATCTCCCATGGAACCATGATAGTCCAGATGATCGCGGCTCAAATTGGTAAAGGCGGCTATGGATACGTTGACGCCATCCAGACGATATTGCGACAAGCCATGGGACGAAGCCTCCATAGCCAGTTTCTCGACACTGCGGTTACTCAATTCTGCCAGATTTTGATGCAGGTCGGAGGGGTCCGGCGTGGTCAGTCCGTCGGTGATTTCAAATCCGGGAGCGGTTATTCCAAGCGTCCCCATGCTGGCGGCCTTGCTACCAAGCCGGGTCCATATCTGACGAGCGAAGGATGCGACAGAGGTTTTGCCGTTGGTGCCTGTGACGGCGGCAATTCTGGCGGGCTGGTTGGCGAAGAACCGGGATGCCATCAGCGCGTAACTGCGACGCGGGTTATCCGACATTACAAGTGCCGGCGCTTCCTCACTGACGGTTCCGCTCTGTGCCAGGATCGCGCTCGCGCCCTTTTTAATGGCGTCATTAATGAAGGCGTTGCCATCTTCGTTGGCGCCCGGGATAGCGGCAAAAAGAAATCCGGGGCCTACCTTGCGCGAATCGCAGCTCACACCGGTAATCTCGGTTTCTTTAATTGCCGTGGCGTTAAACACTTGGTTTAAATCTCCATCCAGTAAATCAGAAAGACGCAAATTGCCGACCCCCGGCGGTCGTCGGAGCGAACCCCAGTGACGCCAAACGGGGTTTTCCAGTTTTCATTTCAAAGTTGCCGGGAAGGTCACCTTCGCGGGGTAAAATTCCCAAAAGTGGACCGATCTGGCTAACCATCCGGCTGACGACGGGCGCCGCAACCCATCCACCAGTGGCGGAGTTGAATGTTTCCTTGGTCCCTTTAGGCTCATCCAGCATGGCCATAATGACAAAGCGCGGTTTGTCGATCGGGAAAGCGCCAACGAATGACGAAATCAGGGATTTTTTTTCATAGCGGCCATTAACCTGCTTTTCCGCCGTGCCTGTTTTTCCACCAACAAAGTATCCATTGGCTGCGGCTTTTTTGCCCGATCCTTCAGTCACAACAAGGCGCATCAGGCCGCGCATCTGTTTTGACGTTTGCTCGGAAATTACGCGGGTGCCTGCGGGCCTTGACGGACCGCGATGCTTAAGCAGGGTGACCGGCATCCTGAGGCCGCCATTCACCAGCGAAACGACGCCATCGGCCAATTGCAAGGGACTGACGGAAACACCGTGTCCGTAAGAAATAGTCATCGTAGAAATGTCGCCCCATCGGTCCGGGTATTGGGGTTGACCGATTTCCGGCAATTCCACCGCCGATTGATGCAACAGCCCCAATTGATCCAGATAAAATTTCTGCGCCTTGGAACCCACATCCATGGCCATCTTGGCCGATCCTATGTTGGATGAATAAACCAGAATTTCAGACACTGACAACCAGCGGTTCTTGCCGTGATAATCATCGATGGTAAAGCGGGATATCCTGATTGGCTCGGACGCATCGTAGCCGTCGTTAATGCTGACCGTTCCACTGTCCAGGGCCATCGCCGTATTGAACAACTTGAAGGTCGAGCCCATCTCGTAAACGCCCTTGGTGACGCGGTTAAAGCCGACCGTGCCTTGCATTGAATCCGGGAGGTTAGGGTCAAAGTCAGGCAACGAGACCAGGGAAATAATTTCGCCAGTGTCAACGTCCAGCACAGTCCCTGCCGCGCCAATCGCCTGAAACTCCGCCATCGCTGTTGTCAGTTCCTGGCGGAGCATGGCCTGAATGCGCAGGTCGATGGAAAGCTGCAACTGCTCTTCCCCTTTGTTCAGGGTCGAGGCGAAATACTTTTCAACGCCGGCGATGCCATTGCCGTCAACATCGGTCAGGCCCAAAACATGAGCCGCTTCACGACCATGGGGATAAACACGCTGTTCGCCGCGCTGGAAGGATATGCCGGGGATCCCCAGACGATTGACGGCGTACTGCTGTTTCGGGGTTAAGTTGCGAGCGATCCACACGAACCGGGAGTTGGATTTCAGCTTCAACAGCATTTCATTGCGGTTGATCTCGGGGAAAACCACGGCAAGCTTGTCTGCTGCCTCTTCAGGGTCCATGACATCTTTGGGGTCGGCAAACAGCGAGGCCGTCGGCAAGGAAGTCGCCAGAATGACGCCGTTGCGATCAACAATATCTGCGCGCCCGGCCGCGATAGCCGATGACGGTATTGTTTGGGCGATACGCGGCTCGCCCTCCGGCCCAAAGACGCTCAGATCGACAAGACGCGCTGCGATGGCGACAAAGGCGATCATGAACATGACGCCAGTCACCAGCAGCCTGTTGCGACCTGTTTCCAGGGCCTGTTTGTTATCGCCTTCCAGGCAGACGACTTCATCGATGGGAATATCATGCGGACGAAGAGACGGGGCCGGGATGTTATGGGTCTCGTACCGGTTCATTGGCTTTTTTGTCCTTCTGCCAATGCGGTCGCAATTGCCCCATTCGTCGACGACTCATTTTCAGACAAGGACGGAAGTTCCAAACGCTCCACCTCCCTGAAAGTTGCCAGCTGGGAGGGGACGACCGGCTTCATCCCCAGATGACGGGCGGCCAAAGCACGAAGCCTTTCCGGATTGTTCAGGTGGCTCCATTCCGCCTGCAAAACATGGATGGACTGGCGTTCCTGGATAATCGACTTGTTCAGGCCGATCAGCTCTTCTTCAAGATCCTGGACCTGATACTTTACCGAAAACAACGCAACACTGATGGCTCCGGCGAGAAGCAGGAACAGAAGAGTGGTATGACGCATTTTCTTATCCTCCTTTTCCTAAGCCGCCAGACCAGAAGCATCGCCAGGCCAGGACGGGGAACTTGTCCGTTCCGCCGCCCTGAGCCTGGCCGATCTGGCGCGTGGGTTGATTTCGCATTCGTCTCGTCCGGGTTTGACGACACCACGCCTGATCAATGCGAAGCTGGGTTCGCGCCCCGCCCCACCGGCATCGGGGAGGTGTCGGGATGGGCGCGGACCCTGGCCGCTGCGATTGAGCAGGAATTCCTTGACCTTGCGGTCTTCCAGCGAATGGAAAGAAACGACGGCAAGGCGACCACCGGGGGAAAGCAATTGCTCAGCAGCTTCAAGACCACGAGCCAATTCACCCAGTTCGTCATTTACGTAAATGCGCAAAGCCTGAAAAGTGCGAGTGGCGGGATCGATACCATCCTTCGATTTTTTTACGATACGCCGGATCAATCCGGCCAGTTGGGTTGTTGTTGTAAAAGGTTCATCCACACGATCCTTGACGATGGCGGCAGCAATGCGTCGCGAGGCGCGTTCCTCGCCGTAGGTATAGATAATGTCGGCGAGTTCTTCCTCGCCCAAAGTGTTGACAACATCCGCCGCACTGGCATCGGCACTCACTCCCATGCGCATGTCCAGGGGACCATCGAAGCGGAACGAAAAGCCCCGTTTGGCGTCGTCGATCTGCATGGACGAGACGCCAATATCCAGGGCGACGCCGTCTACCTTGTCGACACCGATTTCGGCGAGAAGCTGGACCATGTCGCCGTAACAACCACCCAGAACTCTGAACCGACCGGGATAGTGCATCGCCAGTTCTTCACCGGTTTTCACGGCGCGGGGATCACGGTCGATGCCAAAGACCTTGCAGTCGGCGGCTTCCAGTATGGCTGTCGAATAACCACCGGCGCCAAACGTACCGTCCACATAAATTGCGCCGTCGCGGGGACCAGTGGGGCCGAGGGCCTCAAGCACTTCTTTGAGCAAAACCGGGGTGTGGGGAGAGGTACCGGCAGGATGAGCCATGATCAGGACTCTCCGCTGGGGATTTGACGCGGCGGCAGGGTGACGCCCCTGGCGCGAGCCTGATCCAGACCGCGATGACGGTGTTCTTCGTGGGATTGGGGGTCCCATATCTGAAAGAAATTGACGCGCCCGACAAAGCGTGCTTCTGACGAAATTCCCGCCATTTCAAGTAATTCGTCGGGGACGACGATACGGCCTTCGGGGTCAAAGGAAAGGGCGTGGGCGTTATCAAGGATGGCGATCAAAAGATCGTCTTGTTCCGGTGAAAACATTTCAAGAGAGTCGTCGAGGCGTTGGGTTAATTGTCGGAAATAGGTCTCGCCGCAGGCTTCAATGGCCTTAAAGCGGATCGACGGATAGACATAGACGCCAGAAAACCCTTCTGCGACGAACGTGTCGCGGAAAGGTTTTGGGACGGAAATCCGTCCTTTTTTGTCAATCTTGTTGACGTGTCTGCCTACCAACAGCGTCATGTCGGTCCCCGATACCGTTTTGCTCTCCCACCCCGTCATCTCTTGGGAATTTGGCCCGTTCGGATCGTCAGAAGCCCCAGCACGCGACGATTACAGGCCTAGGTCCCCCCCAAGGTTTTTGACGGGATGTCATGGGATACCATGGGGATATATGGGAAGCAATGGGATATTATGGGTTTTATAGGGTTAACAAAGTCTTTACCGAGCCTGGAAAGTGTCTAAAATTCCATGAATTAGGCATCAACCAGGCCGGACGGAAAGAGTCTCAGGCAGAATCCCCAAATATCGCGCGCGAGTACTTGCCAAAGGGTTAAAGCCGTAAGATTTTCATTTAACAGGGATATAGCGGCAAAAATCAGGCGCATTTGCGGCCATTTGCTGGCTGCATGGAAGGGCGTGGATTAATTTTAAAGACTGTGAAAGGCGCGAATCACTGGGTCAGTCAGAAAAGTATCTGCAGGCATTGACTCAAGATATGGAGGGCGTCAATAAACGCACTGTTCAAGATGTTAAAATTCACGGCAATGTTACCCAGATAACAGGAAAAATAATCTAGTATCGCACCGAAAGAGTTAGTCTATAACACAGATATAGCGGTCGATATTTAACCAAGGGAGAAAACTGACGTGTGCAAAATCAAAACAATGGCAACGGCTGGCTTGTTTATTCTGTTAAACGCTTCGCTCGCCCTCGCGGGTGATCCACCCATGGGATTTTTCGTTACAAGTGTCGGCATTGGACAAGGCGGAAATCTGGGCGGTCTTGAAGGCGCTGATGCTCATTGCACTAAATTGGCGACGGCGGCCGGGTCCACCGGGCGCACATGGCGGGCCTACCTCAGCACCCAGGCCGACGGGGCAGAAATCAAACGAGGCATTTCAGCGCGGGACAGAATCGGTTCCGGCCCCTGGTATAATGCCAATGGCGAGTTGATTGCCGTCGATTTGGATCAACTTCATATAAGTCCCAATTTGGTTAAGCGGACAGCCGTTGACGAAAATGGCAAACTCGTCAATGGCCGTGGCGACAAACCCAACGTACACGACATGCTGACCGGATCAAAAGACGACGGCACCGCCTACTTCCCATGGGAAACGGGTGATCATACGTGCAGCAACTGGACCAGTTCCACTGAAGGTAGCGCCCAGGTTGGGCACCACGACCGTCATGGCGGCGGCAACATATCCTGGACATCCGCCCATGCATCCAGAAATTGCACTCAGGAAGGCCTGGTAAGCACCGGCGGCGCAGGACTGTTTTATTGTTTTGCTGCTGATTAGGTTTAGCCACTGACGCAACAGTACCTCCAGCATTGAAAAAAGGCTGAAAGAAAAAAGCCAGACGGTCTGTAAGCCGGGTTCTGTCCACGCAAGCGTGCTTGCGATAGATGGCTATTCATCTGGGACGCCCGTTACTGAACGCCTCATGCGACACACCCGGACGACGGCGCGAAAACACGCCCGCGACCCGAAGTCGCTGGCCGTCCCTACTCGGTCTTGCTCCCGGTGGGGTTTACCGTGCCGCCCCCGTCGCCGGGGACGCGGTGCGCTCTTACCGCACCCTTTCACCCTTACCCATCGACGCCGAAACGCTGAAAGGCGGTTTGCTTTCTGTGGCACTTTCCCTGGGGTCACCCCCGCCGGCCGTTAACCGGCACCGTGTTTCCGTGGAGCCCGGACTTTCCTCGATCCCGTAGGACCGCAGCCATCCGACCGTCTGGCCGACTCGTTATCCCACGTCTGCATTCCGGTGGCAAGCGGCGCTAATTTTCACGGATATCGGATTATCTCGTCAGTGCTTTCAACAGTCCCGCCGTTTCTTCATCGAGCTTGCCGTTGATGTTGGCAGGACGGAAATGACATTGGAAGGCCTTAAGGCTAACGGCCATATCTACGTTTTCGTATCCGATGATTTTCAGCATAGCCACCGCTTCTTCCTCGACCATCTCGCTGTCGACAGCCCCTTCCGGCCAGACCCCGACGCCAAAGTCGAACAGGCGAAACCAGTCAAAAAGTTCGCCAGGATCTTCTTTTCGGCGGGGCGCTACATCACTGTGGCCGACCACATTGTGAGCCGGAATTTGGTGTCGACGCACGATATCCAGGGCCACTGTTTCCAGACGGCGCATCTGGGATTCTGAAAAAGGGCGATAGCCGAACTGATGACCCGGATTGACCAGTTCGATGCCAATGGAACGGGCGTTGATATCCCGATGACCCCGCCAGTAAGCCTCCCCCGCGTGCCAGGCCCGGTAATCTTCCTCGACCAACTGCGTGATTGATCCGTCTTCATCTATCAGATAATGGGCGCTGACCTTTGAGTCGGGATCGCACAACCTTTCAATCGCCGCCTCGCAACTTTCCATACCTGTGTAATGGATCACCAGCATGTCGATGGGTGTTCCCGGTGGGCGTTCGTCAAAATTGGATGAAGGGCGGCGTTTCACGTCAGCTAAATCCACGTTGCTTTTTGATGGTGTCGTATGCGGAATTAATGGCCGCCACTTTTTCGTTAGCCAGATCGATGAATTCCTGCGGAAGGCCCTGGGCGATCAGTTTGTCGGGATGATTTTCAACAATCAGTTTGCGATAGGCTTTTTTGATGGCCGCGTCATTTTCTTCACGCGATACACCCAGGATTTCATAAGGGTTGGATTTTTCCGGCGTATCAAAGCTGGCGCGCAGGCGCTCGAAATCGCGCTGATTAAATCCAAAAATAGCCGCAACCTTGGTAAGGAAGTCCAGCTCTGAAGGGTGAACTTCCCCATCAGCCCGGGCAATGTGGAACAGGCCACCCAACAATTCTTCAAGGACGGCCGGCTCATGAACGAACATTTGCGCAACCTGTTGGGCATAGGGCTCAAAACCACTGGCGTCCTTGCGCGCTTCATTGAACAGCTTGCCAACGGTTTTCATTTCGTTGGCCGGAATATGGAAAACCCGTTTGAAGGCATCGACTTCTTCGCGGGTGACGACACCGTCGGCCTTAGCCATTTTGGCGCTGAGAACAATCACCGCCATGGTGAAGGCGACCTGCCTGGTTTGCGTGTCGTGCCCAAGCGTCGCGCCACCGCCAGATCGGGCCTGGTCCATTTTATGACCCGCATAGGTGCCAATCAACGCGCCCAGTGGGCCACCAAGCGCAAAACCGGCGACACCGCCAATAACCTTACCCCAGATACTCATGGATGCTCCCGACCCTTTGATATCAAACTTTCGAATAAAATAGGCGGCAACAGGCTCTCAGGACAAGTCATGCCTTTTGTTTTTTTCCGAATCAGGGGCCGATACGACCGATGGCGGGAAGCTTCAGGGCGAGGTCAGCCGGGTCGACGCCAAAGGTCAAGCCCAACATATTTACCTCAAGGCCTTCTTCTACCCCGGCGAGAACCCCGAACAGGCCGAACAGAGAGAACTGATAACCCGTACCGCTGGGCGCGGAAGCGACAAGGGTTTTACCTGTCAGATAATCTTTGCCGATTGCCGTCGGCGGCAGGTCCAGTTTCAGCTCCGGGATTGAGCGGGCAACATGGGCCGTGAATGTGTTGGAGTTTGGCCCCGGCCAGACCCGGTATTCATCGGGAAAAGGATAGCTTCTGGCGGCCGCGTCGATGCGCTTGATGACCTGATCGACCCCGTCGCCTCGAATGTCGGCCAGCAAGGTTGGCATGGCGCCGAACCAACGGCCATCTGCGGGCCGGTTCGATATGGAAACCACCGACATACCACGATAGGAGCGCCAGCCGATCACTTCGTAAACGCTAAACTCCACGGCATCCGTTGGTTTGACGGAAATCCAGGTATGTACGCCAAATATCCCGCGCCAACTCCAGGCACGGGCGGCATAGACCTGAACCACGGCCTCTTTTATTTCTGACGGATCAGGGGCAATACCGGCAGATTCCCTGCTCGCTGTGCGCCAGTCTGAACTGCCGTGGGCCAAAGATGTTTTCATCCAGACAAGGCTTACCCCGGCAATCAGCACGGAAAATACAAAATAAAGGGCATGGCGTAATTGTTTCATAGTCCAAAAGTTAGGTGTAAGGAGGACCAACATCAACACCTGGATAGCAAAGAAAATGTCACGACTGCGTGAAGGGCCATCCTTTCCCCCCTGCCCATTTGTGATATAAACAACTGAATAAAGCTCCTCACGTTGCAACCGGATGAATTTATCATGCGTATATTATATTCCTTCTTTGTCCTGATGCTTTTGAGTCTGCCTGTTTCCGCCGAGCAGAAATACTCATCCTGGTCCAACCCGGATAGCAGCAGCAGTAGTGCAGGCGACAGCACTCGAGAACTTATCGATAAGCTGAACGCCCTCATCGACGATGCAGAGAATTCCCGCGCTGCCAATCCGGTTTTCCTGCGCGACCTTCGTGAACTTGCGCGCAGTTATTCCGGACCGCAAAATATGT
The DNA here is from genome assembly GCA_016776705.1 of Rhodospirillales bacterium. GTDB lineage: Bacteria > Pseudomonadota > Alphaproteobacteria > Rhodospirillales > JABHCV01 > JACNJU01. The sequence goes on along the minus strand of JADHSW010000044.1, from coordinate 1,898 downwards.
CTGTCCTGATTGACGACTTCACGGATGGCGACTTTACCACCAATCCGGTGTGGAGCGTCAGCGTCGGCAAATACTGGATCGAAAAGGATTGGGGACTTCGCAGCGCCGTCACCGCGCAGGCTGAGAGCGCACCTGAGCCCGAAACCAAGAATTCCGATGGTAAGGATTTGGCCTTTGCCATTCTTGGGGCAGTATTGAAACAAGCGAACAGGGACTCTGGCGGCACAACAACAAGCGCACCTGCCCAACCCCAACTGGCCGCCATTCACAGCACGGTGGCGATCTCGAACGCGTTTTCCGTCGAATTCGACTTCAGTTCCTGGCAGCCAGAGGGACGTTTCGATATTGGCCCATATCAGGGCACCGACACAAATTCTGGTTATCGGTTGTCATACGCACCCGGCGGTGCATTGAGCCTGCAACGAAGTTCCAGCCGCGGAACGACCATTATCCAACAAGCCGCGAGCGCCATTCCTCTTGAGGATCAAAAAAGCCACACGGTTTTGTGGACACGCGACGTGAACGGCAAAATGAGCGTCGCCATTGATGGCAAAATTTTTCTCAACGTCACAGATCGCGGGTTCAGCGACCCCTTCCAGGGCATCACCATCGCCAATCTGGGCGGGGACTACATCATCCGGAAAATTGCTGTCAGTGGTGTCAAATAGGAAACTGCAAAAATATGATCACCATCGACCAAATCAAGGAGCTGACCGAAAATCCAGACATCCTGACGTTCATGGAATTCCTGATTAATTCATCAGAAGGCAAGGCGTTTCCAGATTACAAAAAGCTGGATTTAATGGAAATCCCGGCATTGGTTCCAAATGTCTGGGTGATTGATTTCAGGGAAATCGAAAACAGGGGCTGCCTGTTTCACTTTTCTGGAACTGAAGTTGACAGAAACTACAACAGGAATATTACAGGTATTCCCCTTGAAGAGCTTTATTCGGGAAACGATTTTGAACGATTGGTCGAGCATTGTTATCAGAACGTTTATTACAAAAAGCGCCCGGCCTACTCAAAACGGTCGGTCCACTTTCATGATGGTTTTATCGATAAATTCCGCCGTATTGAGGCTATACTTGTCCCGTGCTCCGAGGATGGTGAGAATGTTGACTTTGCCATTGGCCTAGCCTTCTACAATATTTCCGATGAATCGACTGAAAATGTGTATGTGCTGATTTGACCGTGACATCCGAAAACAAATGGCAATTCTGGATTGACCGCGGCGGCACATTTACCGATGTCGTCGCGCGCGCCCCGAACGGTGACGTTGTATCCCACAAACTGCTATCGGAAAACCCGGAACGCTACCCCGATGCCGCTCTTGAGGGCATCCGCCATTTGCTGGGGATAGAAACCAGATCTCCAATTCCTGCGGAAATCATTGAAGCTGTCAAGATGGGCACCACAGTTGCTACCAACGCCCTGCTTGAACGCAAGGGCGAGCCGACGTTGCTGGTGACGACAAGAGGTTTCAAGGATTCCCTGCGCATCGGCTATCAAAACCGGCCCCGCCTGTTTGATCGTCACATCCAGCTACCGGAAATGCTCTACAAAAAGGTCATTGAGACCGATGAAAGAATCGGCGCCCATGGCACCGTCATTGCCGCACTGGATGAGGCGGCGGTTCGCAAGGACTTGCAAAGCGCCTTCGAGGAAGGATTGCGATCGGTTGGCATTGTCCTCATGCATGGCTACCGGTATCCGGATCACGAAAAAAAAGTCGCCGCCATCGCGCGCGACATCGGTTTCACCCAGGTTTCCGTATCCCACCAGATATCTCCCCTGATGAAACTGGTGTCCCGCGGCGACACCACTATCGTCGATGCCTACCTGTCACCAATCCTTCGGCGCTATGTGGACAGGGTTGCGCTTGAACTGGGTGACACCCG
>JADHSW010000043.1 GCA_016776705.1 Rhodospirillales bacterium | reverse complement strand
GGCGGCTCATCACCGGGCTGCTCCTGCAATCCTGAATAATCAATGGTGCGCCCATCAATGCGTGGCGGCGTGCCGGTTTTCAGTCGGCCCAGATGAAAGCCCAGCCGTTCAATGGTTTTCGCCAGGCCGATAGAGGGCGCCTCACCGACGCGCCCGGCAGGGGTCTGTTTTGTGCCAATATGAATAACGCCGCGCAGGAAAGTACCCGTTGTGATCACCACTGCCGCAGCCTTTATGTGTTTACCCTCCGCCGTAACCACGCCGTTTAGGGTGCCCGTGTCATCAAAGGTCAGGTCTTCAGCCGCAGACGCCGCAATAACCAGATTTTGTTGTTCCGACAACAACTCCTGAATTGCCCGCTTGTATAGGCTGCGGTCCGCCTGGGCGCGGGGGCCCCGAACCGCAGGGCCCTTACGGCGATTGAGCATACGGAACTGAATACCGGCCCTGTCGATGGCTCGACCCATAACCCCGTCCAGGGCATCAATTTCTCGCACCAGCTGACCCTTGGCGAGGCCGCCGATAGCAGGATTGCAGGACATTTCGCCAATGGTGTCGGTGCGGTGTGTCAATAGCAGGGTGTTTGCACCCATACGCGCGGCTGCCGATGCAGCTTCTGTCCCTGCATGGCCGCCACCGATGACAATAACGTCGTATGTGTCCTTTTCAATCATGGGCGGAATGTAGGCACGACACTGCTTGGAGTCAAAGCATTGATGATGAGAATTTAATAACAATGTTTCACGTGAAACATTCATGAAAAAACCAGGCCTGAATGATTCCGGTTTGTTCCACTCGATTCGAACTCGAAACCGGGACTCCTTCGAAACGACGGTTGATTCGGTCAGGAAATGTTTACTTACCGATGCAGAATTCTGAAAAGATGACATCTAGCAGATCTTCAACATCTACCCTGCCGGTGATGGTTCCCAGGGCGCGCGCTGCGAGACGCAGGTCTTCCCCCATTAATTCAGGCTCTGTGGTGTTTGCGGCCCGGCTCAAGGACTCGCAACAGGACGTCAGGGCATTGCGGTGCCGGAGGCGGGTTATTGCGGGGCCCGCGCCCCCGGCAAGTCTTTCCGCCGCCGCCTTTTGCAGGTTTGCAAGAAGATCATCAAATCCGGCGCCTGTTTTTGCTGATACGGGAAATGCCGGCCGTTTGTTGATTTCCTTTGGCAGGCTGGTCTTTACCAGTTCGCATTTGTTGAGGATAACAAACGTATCCGCATCTATCAGGCCCAATGTCAGGGGATCAAGGCCGGTATCTGACTTAAGGTCCGTCGCATCGAAAACAGCCAGTTTCATATCCGCATCATCGGCCCGCTGCCGGGCGCGGCGAACGCCTTCAGATTCTATGCTGTCCTGAACGGCTTCCCGCAATCCCGCCGTATCGGCAGCGATTACCGGATAGCCGCCCAGATCAAGATGCACATCAATAACGTCCCGGGTGGTTCCGGCAATCTCGCTGACAATCGCCGCATCGCGTCTGGCGAGCCGGTTAAGAAGGCTCGATTTACCTGCGTTGGGAGGGCCAATAATCGCCAGATACAATCCGGCCCGCAGTCGCTCTCCCCGGTGACCATCATCAAGATGGCCGCTGATTTCCCGTTCAAGATCCCCAGCAATAGCGAGGGCGTCGCCAATCAGATCATCGGGTATGTCTTCGTCTGAAAAGTCTATGTCCGCTTCCATCAAGGCCTGGGCACGAATCAGCCGCTCGCGCCAGGCGTCATAAACACGCCCCAGTTCACCCCGGGATTGGCGGCGCGCCTGGCGGCGTTGCGCCTCGGTTTCAGCCTCAATCAAATCGGCAAGGCCTTCCGCTGCGGTCAGGTCGAACTTGCCATTTTCAAAGGAGCGGCGGCTGTATTCCCCGGCTTCTGCGGGGCGCAGACCAGGTAAGGCGACAAGCGCCGTGAGCAGGGCATCAATTACGGCGGGACCGCCGTGGATATGCAACTCAACCACGTCTTCGCCGGTAAAGCTGGCCGGGGCAGGAAACCACAGGACCAAACCGTCGTCCAATATTTCATCCTTATGGGCCCGACTTCCGTAAAAAGTCGCCCTCGTTGCCTGGCGTGGCTTGGGTAGCGGGCTGTTGCTCAGCGCCTCAAGGGCTTGTCCTGCAGCGGGGCCAGACAGGCGTATAACAGCGATACCCGAGCGCCCGGCACCGCTGGCCAGCGCAAATATTGTATCGTCTGGTTTCATTCATCAACTTTCAGCATCAGACGCTTGACCGGCTGGCCATCACGAAGATGCTCCTCAAGAATTGCGTCAATATCTTCGTTGTTTTCCATGCGGTACCAGATCCCGTCCGGATATACCACAACGCAAGGCCCTAGCTCACATCGGTCCAGGCAACCGGCGGAATTGATTCGGGTCCCCAACAATCCCAGCTCCTTCGCCCTAGCCTTCATATAATCGCGCAACTTAATGGAACCGCGGGCCGCACATGAGCCGCGCGGGTGCGTCTCTGGCCTTTGATTGGTGCAACAAAAAACATGCAGATTGTAAAATGAACTAGTCATTCTTGCCTTGACCCATCTGGGCAAAAAACACCTTCTGCATTTGCTCGAAGCTTTCCATGCCTGCAGGCAGCCAGGTTTTGAACAGGGCGTCAGGACCCAGGGCGTCAAGCCCCGCTTTCATTCGATCTTCGACTTCCTTCATCATCGCTTTCTGCATTGGCTGAACGTCTGGAAGACCCAAAAAGGTACGGGCCTCTTCAGGCGTGCAATCAATATCGAAGTTAATTTTCATGGTTCGCAGCTCCTTTGGGGTTGTTTCTGAACCCGTAACACACAAATACACAATAACAAAAACAACAAATATGAGCACCTCAATGAATCGCAACCGACTAGACGAAGAAACCAGCCCGTATCTTTTGCAGCACCGCGCCAATCCAGTGCACTGGCAGGCATGGGGAAACGAAGCCCTGAGCGAGGCGAAGCGCGAGAACAAGCCGATCCTGCTTTCCATCGGTTACGCCGCCTGTCACTGGTGTCATGTCATGGCGCACGAGAGTTTTGAGGATGACGCCACTGCAGGCGTCATGAACGAGCTATTTGTAAATATCAAGGTCGACCGCGAGGAACGGCCGGACCTGGATGTTATCTATCAATCGGCCCTGGCTTTGATGGGCGAGCAGGGGGGTTGGCCCCTGACCATGTTCCTGACGCCGGAAGGCGAACCATTTTGGGGGGGCACCTATTTCCCACCAACACCGCGTTACGGCCGTCCTGCCTTTCCCGATCTGCTGAAACAGATTTCGGCCACCTTTGACGGTCAGAAAGATCGTATCGCCGAAAGCGCCAGCGCCCTGAAAACGGCCCTGGAACAATTATCCAGGCCAGCCGGCGGGGGGGGACTCACTTTCGAGCTGCTCGACCAGGCCGCCGCCATTGCGCAAGGCATTACCGATACGGTCTGGGGTGGAAACCAAGGGGCGCCAAAGTTTCCCCAGGTCAGTTTTTTCAAGAACCTGTGGCGATCACATTTACGCACCGGCAAGAAAGACTTTGGCGACAGTGTCAAATTGCTGCTTGAGCGCATGTGTCAAGGCGGAATTTATGATCATTTGGGTGGCGGATTTGCCCGTTATTCAACGGACGATGTCTGGCTGGTCCCGCATTTTGAAAAGATGCTCTACGACAACGCCCAGCTGATTGATCTGATGGCCGATGTGTGGTGGCTGACAAAAGACCCCCTGCTGGCGATCCGAATGGAAGAAACCATCGATTGGTGTCTGCGCGAGATGACTGTCGGCGAGGGAAGCGGCGAGGGATTTGCCTTCGCCAGCGCTCTGGACGCCGACAGCGAAGGCGAAGAGGGTCGCTTCTACGTCTGGAACCAGGACAGTATTGAGCGCATTCTTGGAGACAATGCCGATCGATTCAGTGCCATGTACGATGTAAGTCAGCACGGAAACTGGGAAGGCAAAACCATACTCAACCGTAACGCCAGTGATGAAACCCGGCGACTGGGTAGCAAAATTGAGGAAAATCTGCTCGCCAAATGCCGCAAGGCCTTGCTGCAGGAGCGCAACACCCGCATTCGGCCCGAACGCGACGACAAGGCGCTGGTTGACTGGAACGCCATGATGGTGGCCGCCCTCGCCCACGCTGGCAGCCTTCTGGATCGAAGCGACTGGATTGCCCACGGTGAGGCCGTTTTTAATTTCCTGTGCAAAAACATGGTCGAAGAAGGGCGTTTTCGTCATTCCTGGCGCGAGGGCAGGTTGCGCCATACCGCCGTGCTTGATGACTACGCCCATATGATCCGTGCCGCCCTTTGCCTGTTCGAGGCCACGGGTAACCTCATATACATGGATCAGGCCGAAGCCTGGATGGCCACCGCCAATAGCCATTTCTGGGATGAAGAAGGCGATGCCTATTTCCTGAGCGCCGATGACACCACCGATGTCATCACCCGCTCGAAAACCATTGCCGATAACGCCGTGCCGTCTGGCAACGGAGTGATGACGGAAGTTCTCGCCCGGCTTTATCTGATGAGCGGTAATGAGGCTTATCGTGAGCGTGCCGAAAAAATGATCCGCCTGTTCTCCAGCTCCCAGGCCCGGAATCTGGTTAACCTTTCGGGTTTGATGATGGGCTTTGAAATCCTTGAGCGGGGCTTAAGCATTGTCATCGTCGGCAATGACGAAGCGCTGTATCGAACCGCCATCGAGGCCGCACCGCCATGGCGGGTTATCCAGAAACTGAAGCCCGGTGCTGAGCTACCCCAGGGCCATCCGGCATACGCCAAGACGGCGACGAAAAAACCAGCCGCCTTTGTCTGCACGTCCGGTACCTGCAGCCTGCCTATTGAAAGTGCTGAAAGCTTGAGAGATCATCTGGTAAAGCTGTAAGCTGTCGTCCATGTATTTTCAATCGTTCAAAAGCCCGTTCGGTGATCTGACGCTTTTTGCTGAAGACGAAGCCATCGTCGTTCTGGAATTCGGAAAAGGACCAGACGGTGACAGCTCGCCGCTGCTTAAAGAGGCACGCTCCCAGCTTGAGGCCTATTTCAGGGGAAAGCTTCAGGAGTTCGATTTACCTCTTAATACCAGGGGCACGCCCTTTCAAAAAGCCGTCTGGAAACTTATGCTAGAAATTCCTTATGGCTCTACGCGTAGCTATGGAGAGTTGGCCGGGGACCTTAAAAGCGCTGCACGCGCTGTTGGCGGAGCTTGCGGAAAAAACCCGATCCCGATTATTGTGCCGTGTCACAGGATACTTGCCGCCAATCACAAAATCGGCGGTTTTAGCGGCGGCACCGGTACAGACACCAAAATTTCACTCCTGCGTCTTGAAGGCGTCGATCTTTAATTTTCAATCAATTGATAGGAACGATTATGAGCAAGGCCATTCGCATTCACGAGACAGGCGGTCCGGAAGTCCTCAAGTGGGAAGATGTTGACGTCGGCGCTCCCGGCCCGGGTGAGGCACGGGTTCGCCATTCCGCCGTGGGTCTAAATTATATTGATATTTACGGCCGCACCGGATTGTATCCGCTGCCCTCGCTACCCCATGTCCTGGGCATGGAGGGCGCTGGCGTGGTTGAGGCCATCGGCGAAGGCGTCAGTGAAGTCGCTGCCGGGGACCGGGTTGCCTACGTCGCGGCCCCTCCCGGCGCATACTGTGAAGAGCGCCTTGTCGCCGCCGATCGTCTTGTCAAGCTGCCGGACAATATTTCCAACCAGACCGGGGCGGCGATGATGCTGCAAGGCATGACCGCCCAGTACCTGCTGCGCAGGACCTATAACGTCAAGGCCGGTGATACCATCCTGATCCACGCCGCTGCGGGTGGTGTCGGATTGATCGTTTGCCAGTGGGCCCGGCATTTGGGCGCTACGATCATTGGCACCGTAGGCAGTGACGAGAAGGCCGAACTGGCCAGGGCGCACGGTTGCGATTATGCGATTGTCTATACCCGCGAAAACTTCAAGGACCAGGTCGCTGAAATTACCGGCGGGCAGGGCGTCAACGTGGTCTATGATTCTATTGGTAAAGATACCTTCATGGATTCACTAGATAGCCTGAAGCCTTTGGGCACAATGGTGACGTTTGGAAACGCCACCGGGCCGGTTGATCCATTCTCACCCGGCATTCTCGCCGCCAAGGGTTCCCTGTTTGTCACCCGCCCGACTCTGTTCACATACATTGCAAAACGCGATGAACTGTTGACCATGGCCGGTGACCTGTTCGATGTGGTCTCATCGGGAGCCGTCAAGATCGAAATCAACCAGACCTATGATCTTAAAGATACCGCCCAGGCCCACGCCGATCTGGAAGGCCGCAAGACAACGGGTTCAACAATCCTGATTCCGTGATCGATTCGGCTACTTAACGATAATCGTACCCGTGGTCCAGGCATGTTCCCGGATGGAATAACCAAATGTGCCCACCTTGGTAAAGGTGTGCGACCATTTGGACCCGGACGAGGCGCTCCGGCACCTTCGTCAAGAAAAGGTCAGCATTCTCTATGACACCGGTAACACCGGGCCAGTAATGTATTGGGGCGAGTCTCATTCGATCTATATCAAGGACCCCGATAGCCACGATATCAAGTTGACCTCGAAATTCAGCGGCGGACTGGCCTGACAGGGGTTGATTCGGCCAGACGACAAAAAAAGCCGGAGCTAAAAAAACAAGCTCCGGCCAGTATTTTTGTGCAATTTGCCTATTGGGTGATCTTAGGCTTCAGCGTCTGCAGAGTTTCAAGGGACTGCCCCATTTTCGACATGTTATTGGTCGCATGACCATCATCATGCACCGCCATTCCAGCCATCAGATCCTTCATCAGGATTTCCTTTTGCTCGGCGTTCAGGTGCTGGTTGCTTTCAAGCGCCTTGACGGCAGCCGGATACTCCTGGGTGCCACTGCACGCCAGCGCTGCCGTGGTTGATGCCAGAAACAGGGTTGCGGCGATTAAGGAATGCTTCATGGAAATCGCTCCTTTGCCATATAAAATCAGCTGTTCATGGAATCGAAGAAGTCGTCATTGGTCTTCGAGTCCTTCAGCTTGCCAATCAGGAACTCCATCGCATCAACGACGCCCATGGGCATCAGGATACGACGCAGCACCCACATTTTAGATAGGGTGCCTTGATCAACCAGCAACTCTTCTTTTCGCGTGCCGGATTTTGTGATGTCGATAGATGGCCAGACGCGCTTGTCGGAAAGCTTGCGATCAAGGATGATTTCAGAGTTACCGGTACCCTTGAATTCCTCGAAAATAACTTCATCCATACGCGAGCCGGTATCGATAAGGGCGGTCGAGATAATCGTCAGTGATCCGCCCTCTTCGATGTTTCGGGCGGCGCCAAAGAAACGCTTAGGGCGTTGCAGTGCGTTGGCGTCGACACCACCGGTCAGCACCTTGCCGGAACTGGGAACGCAGGTGTTGTAGGCGCGCGCCAGACGGGTGATGGAATCAAGCAGGATAACCACATCGCGCTTGTGTTCAACAAGGCGCTTGGCCTTGGAGATAACCATTTCAGCAACCTGCACGTGGCGGCTGGCGGGCTCATCGAAGGTCGAGCTGACAACCTCTCCCTGAACGGAGCGGGACATGTCCGTCACTTCTTCTGGCCGCTCATCAATCAAAAGGACAATCAGGTAACATTCCGGATGATTTGTCGTGATCGCCTGGGCGATGTTCTGCAGCATCACCGTTTTACCGGTTCGCGGTGGCGCAACGACCAAGGCGCGCTGACCCTTCCCGATTGGCGAAATAAGGTCAATGACACGACTGGTGCGATCTTTCACCGACGGGTCCTCGATTTCCATCTTCAGGCGTTCATCGGGATAAAGCGGTGTCAGGTTGTCAAAGTTAATGCGGTGGCGAACCTTGTCAGGCTCTTCGAAGTTAATTTCGTTCACCTTGAGCAGGGCAAAGTAACGTTCACCGTCTTTGGGAGAGCGGATCTGGCCCTCGACCGTATCGCCGGTGCGCAAGGAAAACCGACGGACCTGACTGGGTGAAACGTAAATATCGTCGGGGCCTGGAAGATAATTTGCTTCCGGGCTGCGCAGAAAGCCAAATCCATCCTGCAAAACCTCGATAACACCATCGCCGAATATCGCGACGTCATTTTCGGCCAGCCTTTTCAGAATGGCGAACAGCATATCCTGTTTGCGAAGCGTCGAGGCGTTTTCGATTTCTAGTTCTTCGGCATAGGCCAAAAGGTCCGCCGGGGACTTGGTTTTGAGTTCTTTAAGATTCATGGGATTTCTTTTGATTTATGAACGCTTTGGGAAAAGCCGTTGCGAGGGTGAAAATGGACAGGTGGGATACAGTTAGGCGCGAAAGGCGCAGTTTCATCCAAGTGAATTAGGCAGGCCGCAATGACCAATGGATTATAAATGAAACGCTTTGGAAGACGCACAATTACGATAACGCGCCAAGAGATTTAATCAATTAATCAATGAAACGGACAAATGCAACAGTTTTTACCAGGGCCTTAAAACCACCAGCAGGACGATGATGATCATCAGAATGGTTGGTGCCTCGTTAGCAATGCGAAAATACTTCTGGGGTCTGGTGTTGGAATCAGTTTCGAAGTCCTGGCGCCAACGGCCCATCATCAGATGAATAACGACAAGACCAGCCCCACAAAGAAGCTTCACATGCAACCAGCCAGCGCTCCAGTCCGTCGAAACATCCGCAAGTAACAGGCCGCCAAAAAACAGGCTGGAAAACATCGCCGGATACATGATCGCCCTGAGCAGACGGCGCTCCATAACCTTCAGGGTTTCCGACAGGTCTGATCCCTTGTCGGCCTCAGAATGATAAACGAACAGGCGCGGAAGGTAGAGAAGCCCCGCCATCCAGGAAATAACCGAAATAATATGGCCTGCCTTGATCCATAAATAGGCGTCACCTGAGAATTCCAACGGATTAATTCCTTTGAGTGTTTGGACACTTGGGGCAATGGTTTGAACAAATTCGATCGTTCGAATAAGAAGATATCTTAAGGCTTTCGTCGATGTCACCCTTCTTTATGGTCTCAAGCGCCAGATCGACAAGATTTTTCAAGCCGCCAATAAAGGAAAGATCGGAACAAACGGTTCTTACCCTGTGATATGCGGGGACTCCACAGGCAAAAGCCAGTTCTTTGTATTCGATATCCAGTTCAACCAGGGTTTCGGAATGTTCGGAAACAAAAGCAATGGGAACGACGACCAACGGAATGCCATCCCTGCCGGCACGCTCAATTTCGTCTTCGGTTGCTGGGCCGACCCATTCAAGCGGACCAACGCGGCTTTGGTAACATACCGTCCAGTCCAGATCAGTTTGCGCTATGTTTTCTACAATTGCCGCCGCTGTCATCTCCACATGGTCAACATAGGGGTCACCCCCATCAACTATTTTCCTGGGCAAACCATGGGCCGAAAAAAGGACGCGGGGATTTCCGCTTTTTGCAGCCTCTTTTATGGCCGCGACTGTCTGGGTGGCGATGGCGGAAATAAAACCAGGCTCTTCGGGGTAACAACAAATAGCAATTGTCGGAACGTTGATATCCGCCTGCCTTGCCGCGCGTTGCCAATCGGTCAGGCTCGATCCTGTCGTTGTCGTTGAAAATTGCGGATAGAGCGGAAGCAGGATAATTCTTTCCGGTGCAAAGGATTTAACAGCCTGCGCGGTCTCATCGCTCATGGGGTGCCAATAACGCATGGCGATGAACGTTTTTACTTCATCGCCCCCGTCAAACTGGTCTTCAAGAGCCTGCGCCTGTTTCCGGGTCAGGCCAAGCAGGGGCGACTTGCCGCCCAGATGCTGGTAAATTTCCCGGGCAATAGGGGCGCGCCGCAAAGATATCAAATGAGACAGAAACCAGCGAATTGGTCCCGGCACAGTGATAATGGCGGGATCATTAAAAAGGTTGCGCAAAAAAGGTCGCACGGCCTTTGGGCTGTCAGGGCCTCCTAAATTAAAAAGGATTATGGCAACCTTCATCAAAAGCGCCTTTAGCTTCCCCAGCCCTTGATAATTTCACTCAGTCGCTGAACATTTTCAGGTGGTGTTTCAGGCAGAATACCGTGGCCCAGATTGAAAATATGCGAACCGTCGGAAAAGCCTTCGAGGATTGCCCGAATTTCTTTTTCCATCAACTCGCCCCCGGCAATCAGGGCCATATTATCGAGATTTCCCTGAACAGTACACAAGGGTTGCAGATTTTCAGCGGCCCATTTAACCGGCATGCCGTTATCAAGGCTAACACCATTGACGCAGGTTTTCTCAATAAAGTCCTTATAAAGAATTCCCGCACCTCGGGGAAAACCCATGACGGGGACTTCCGGGTAGACCTGTTTAATTCTTCTGACGATTTCCGCTGTTGGCTCAATAACCCAACGCTGAAATTGGCTCTCGCTTAAAACACCGGCCCAGGTATCGAACAACTGCACAATTTCCGCGCCATTCTCAATCTGGCGGATCAAATAAGCAGATGTGGCCTCGACCAAAATCCTGATCAATTGACCAAATCCTTCGGGATCACGGTAGGCCCAGGTCCTGGCTATGGGATAATCTTTGGAACCTTTACCTTCCACCATGTAAGTGGCGACCGTCCATGGCGCGCCGGCAAAACCGATCAGGGCAGTTTCTTCAGGAATTTCCTTTGCCAGTCTTCCGACGGTTTCATAAACCGGCGCCAGATGATCATGCACATGATCAACAGTTAAAACCGCAAGATCGGCAACCGAACGTACCGGTTCAAGAACCGGACCTTCCCCTTCGCGGAACTCCACCTTTTGCCCTAAGGCATCTGGGATGACCAGAATATCACTAAACAAAATAGCCGCATCGAAGCCATACCGCCTGAGAGGCTGCAATGTTACTTCAACTGCCAGATCCGGGGTGTAACAGAATTCAAGAAAATTCTTCGATTGGGATCGGATTTTACGGTATTCGGGCAGGTAGCGGCCAGCCTGACGCATAAGCCAGAAGGGAGGGCGCGACAGGCTTTCGCCATTCAACGCCCGAAGAAAAAGTTTTTGTTTCGTATCCATGGTCGCAGAACGTATCCGAGATCGTCTTTTTCACATACCTTAAATATATATTTTATATAAAAAAGATAGTGATAGCAGTAGTAGGCTTAAAGCTGGGGATTATTGTTTTTCAACAGGTTTTCCCCATCTTGGCGGGGTCGATTGAATCTTGTGATAAAGCTGTGGAAAAAATACAGGTAAACTTCCTGATGCGAAAATGAAACGACCCACAAATCTTATATCCTGATTGATAGGTGAATGAAGATTACGTTTCATGAACATGTATAAATGGGTTTTTGAAAAACGAGGGTGATGGGGAAAACAAATTTGGTTTCATGCCCTTTCCAGTGTATTCCCTCAAGCAGGGAAAAAATTAAAAAGTCGGGATGAACGGGTGAACTGAAAACAGGGGTTCGGGGAGTGAAATGGCGATTTTACCAATGGGTCCAGTTATCCCCAGTTTGCCCCCATGCATAATATGTGGAATTTGATGATGAAAACCGCCCTAAAGAGCGAGATATGGTAAGCAAGCATTTTCATTTGCATCTGGTTTCAGATGCTACCGGCGAGACCGTAAATCTGGTCGCTCGTGCATCTTTGGTACAGTTTGAAAATATTGATCATACAGAGCATGTCTGGAACATGGTGCGAAATGAGTCCCAGATCAGAGAAATTATCGACGGGGTAAAGGAAAACCCCGGTTTTGTTCTTTATACTCTGGTCGATAGTGAAATGCGCAGCTTGCTGGAAAACAGCTGTCGGGAACTGAAAGTTCCCTGTATTCCGATCCTGGATCCGGTCGTAAATGCCATGGGATCTTATTTGAAGGCAGAAATTCAGGCAGCGCCCGGGCGTCAGCATGTTATGGACGCTGAATATTTTTCCAAGATCGAAGCATTGCACTTTGTTCTAAGCCACGATGACGGACAGTCAACACGCTCTTTAAATACTGCCGATGTTATTATTGTCGGGGTGTCCAGAACGTCGAAAACACCAACGTGCATTTATCTCGCCAACCGCGGATTAAAAGCCGCAAATGTGCCTATCGTACCGGGTTGCCAGTTACCGCCCGAGTTGATGAAGGCCAATAAGCCGCTGATTGTCGGGCTGACAAATGATCCACGTCAGCTGGTGCAAATCAGGCGCAATCGTTTGAAATCCCTGGGACAGGATGAAGCGACGGATTATATCGATCTGGAAACCGTTACCAGCGAGGTAAAAGAAGCCAGGCGGCTGTTTGCAAGCCAGAACTGGCCAATGATTGATGTTACGCGAAAATCAGTTGAAGAAGTGGCGGCAAACATTCTTCAGCTTTACAATCGTCGCCTCGAGCAGCATTCCTGACAAAGCTAAAGATCAGGGGAGACGCGGTTCAATGAAAGATCAGATTATTAAGGCCGGTGTTATCGGCTGGCCGATTGACCACTCCCTGTCGCCCCGTTTGCATGGGTACTGGTTAAACAGATTTAATATAAAGGGCTCTTATGAAGCCATTGGCGTCGATGAAGATAGCCTTCAACTATTTTTGGAAAAATTGCCAATAAATGGATATTCCGGACTTAACGTTACCATTCCCCATAAAGAATCGGTTATGCAACATCTTCATTCCATCAGCAGCCAGGCCCGTCGGATCGGTGCGGTAAATACTATAATCGTTAATAACAAGGGCCAGCTTGCGGGCTCAAATACTGACGGTTTCGGTTTTATTGAAAACCTGAAACAGGGTAATTCTGAATTCAATGCCACAAAAGGTCCTGCCGTTGTGCTTGGTGCTGGAGGTGCGGCGCGGGCTATCGTTGTTGCGCTAATCGATAAAGGCGCGCCATCCATAAAATTGATAAACCGCACCCGCGCGCGCGCCGAAGAACTGGCGCTCGACATAGGCGGCCCCATTCAGGTTCTGGACTGGCAGGATCGCAATGATATTCTTGAAGATGCCTCCCTGCTTGTGAATACCACCACTCTGGGCATGAACGGCAAGCCCCCGCTGGATATTTCCCTGGACGGGTTGGCGGCAGAAGCGCTGGTTACGGACATCGTTTATGCACCACTTGAAACCGCTCTTCTGAAATCAGCCCGGGCGCGGGGCAATGGGGCGGTGGACGGTATTGGTATGCTCTTACATCAGGCGAGGCCAGGTTTTGCCGCCTGGTTCGGGGTTGAGCCGGAAGTGACGGACGATCTGCGAAATTACGTTCTTGCGGGAATCGGGGGCTAGACGATGATCATACTGGGGCTGACCGGCTCCATCGGAATGGGAAAAACAACGGCGGCGAAAGCCTTTCGCTCGTTTGGTGTTCCTGTTCACGATGCTGACGCCAGTATTCATAAACTGTTGGCTGTTGGCGGTGGTGCTGTCAGGGCGGTTCTTGCTGAATTTCCAGCGGTTGAAAAAAACGGCGGTATTGACCGACAGGCCTTGGGGGCCATTGTCTTCAGTGATGATTTGAAACTGAAACAACTGGAAAAAATCCTGCATCCGCTGGTGCGCAAACAAAAGGATGCCTTTCTTGCTCAGGCCGCACGGCGCGGCGAAAAACTGGTGGTGCTGGATATTCCCTTGTTGCTGGAGACAGGAGGCGACAAACAGTGCGATGGCGTCGTGGTCGTCAGCGCCCCCGCTTCAATTCAGAAAATGCGTGTTTTGGGACGCCCGGGCATGACCGAAGCGCGCTTCCTTTCGATCCTCAATCATCAGATGGCGGATCGGGAAAAGCGCCAGATGGCGGATTTTGTTGTCCAGACCGGACTTGGGCGTTTACACAGCTTGCGCGAGATCGCCAACATTGTCAGAGTAGCGAAATCCTGGAGACCCAGCCACTGGCCACCCATTCACAAAAATAGGCAAAGCCGGTAATTCCCATGCGTGAAATTGTTCTTGATACGGAAACGACAGGCCTAAATCCCCTCGGGGGCGACAGGATCGTTGAAATCGGATGTGTTGAGCTGGTCAACCATCTGGCTACCGGCGAGACCTATCACCAGTACATTAACCCGGAACGCGACATGCCGTCAGAAGCCTTTGCCGTCCATGGCTTGTCAGAGGAGTTCCTTTCCCAACAGCCAAAATTTTCAGAAATAGCAGACGGGTTCCTGGGATTTATTGGTGATGCAACCCTGATTATCCATAACGCGCAATTTGATATGGGATTTATTAACGCAGAGTTAGCCCGTATGGATCGTCCATCTGTGCCAATGGCGCGCTCGGTTGATACTGTTAAAATGGCGCGCAAAAAATTTCCCGGCGCCCAGGCAAGCCTGGACGCCCTGTGTCGCCGCTTTCAAATTGAAAATTCCAACCGTGAATTGCACGGGGCCTTGCTGGACTCAGAATTGTTGGCGGAAGTGTATCTTGAATTGATTGGCGGTCGGCAGCCGGATCTTGAGTTGGCGGAAAATGCCAGGCCAGGAGATGCCCAGACCAGCCTCGAAGAGATTCCGTCTCCGCAAGACAGCCGCGAAGCAAGGGCCCATGCCCCCAGTGATGAAGAACTGGCTGCTCACGAGGCCTTTATTGATCGTCTGAAAAATCCGATTTGGCGCGCAACGGCCCAAACGGCGCAAAAGGCTGACTAGGCGGGTCTAGGCGTCAGCTTCTTTTTTGGCTGCTGCCGCCGCATTTGCCTGATTCTGGAACATGGCGACAAAATCTACCGGTGCCATCATTAGCGGCGGAAAACCGCCATCACGGGTGGTGTCCGCAATAATGTTGCGGGCGAAGGGGAACAACAGCCGCGGGCACTCGATCAGCAGCATGGGTTGCAAATGTTCATCGGGCACGTTGATTGTGAACAGGCCGCCGTAAACCAGCTCAGATATAAAGGCGGTTTCTTCCCCAACTGCGCAGGTAGCGCGAATATGGAGCTGGATTTCAAAGATTCTTTCCTGAACCGGATGGGCATTTACGTCGACGTTGATGGTAACGTCAGGCGCTTCGGACTGCATCTTGGAAAAAATACCGGGCGTTGCGGGAGCCTCGAAGGACAGATCCTTGATGTACTGGGCATTAATCTGGATCGGGGGCAGTTTTGCCGCACCCTCTTCTGCTACTGGCTCTTGTGTATCATCGCTCATAAAAGGTTCTCCCGTTGCGCCAAGTCTGGATAATTTGCCGAACAGTGGATTACACGCTATTTCAAGGGAAAACAACCGTCAGATGATGACCGGGGATTCAGAAATCGATGAGAACGACGACACCGTAAAGGGCAATAAACACACTTAAGGCCACATTGTAGACCGGACTACTGGTGTAGGAAAAAATACGATTTCCAATCAACAGGTATACGCTTGCCGAAACAACCGCTGTCAACAGATTGGAAATAAAGAGATCAGAATGACCCATGAAAAAGGCCAAAAACATCATCTGTATGGTGCTGAAGGCCAGGTAATACTGGGCAACGGAGCTTCGGATCGCCCCTTTTTCACTATGTGTGCCACTGGCCAATATGGCCAAAAGGGCGCCGCCAAGATTAGTCAGGCCATGAACCAGTCCCATGACAAAGTGGTAAGCGGGTGATTGTTTCTCCAAAAAGGTGATTAGCAAATTTCTCGATGGGGCCCAAAAGCGCACCAGGGCGGAAAACAGCAAAGTGCCGCCGATAAGGGTGCGGCTCCATGTGGCAAGCGGGCTGGCCTCGGCAAGCCAAAGTCCGACACCGATTGCGGGCAGACAGAGTAGAAAAAGATAGCGGGAAACCGGAACCCTGTCGTGTCTTGCACTCAGGACCTGTAAAAGGGATATGGCGAAGGAGGCGGGAAGCAGGTAGCCCAGTGTTGGTATGAAATCAAAACCCATTAACAAAAGCGTCGGGGTGCCAAAGACCAGAACGCCCATACCAAAAAGGGACTGAACAACGGACAGAACGGCAATTACGGCTAATATTGAAAAATATTCAGGTGTCATGGCTTTGGGATATTGGGTGTCATATTCAGCGTTATTGTCATTCGCCCACAGGTACTATGAGCGGGGCCCCATTAAATAATCTTTAAAGCCAGTGGCCTTATTCCTTATGGTTTCCCGGAGGGGGCAAGGGTTGATCGGGCTCTTTATTTTCGGGGTTTTGGTCACGGCTATTGCCGTCTGGCTGAACTTCGTGAAATTCCCCATCGATAATGGTGCTGCTAAACCCGCCACCCGAGGGGGAGCCTTGACCCGTTCCTGCGTTCATATGCATGTTGAATTCACCACGCGCCTTAATCCTGCTTGCCAAAAGTCCTTTCAGGACAGTGCGAAAGGGCGGCATGAATAACAACAGTCCGACCCCATCCGTAACAAAACCGGGCGTTAATAAAAACGCACCTGCGATCAAAAGGCACAACCCGTCAAACAATTCCGCCACCGGCAGGCGTCCGGCATTCATGCTTTCTTGCACACGAACCAGGGTTGAAAGGCCCTGATGCCGTAACAAGGTGCTGCCAATAACAGCGGTCAGTATGACCACACCAATGGTCGGCCACAAACCGATCAGGTCGCCCGCCTCAATAAAAACGGCAATTTCAGTTATCGGTATGACGATCATCGCGATTAAAATG
>JADHSW010000042.1 GCA_016776705.1 Rhodospirillales bacterium | reverse complement strand
GGCCCTTGATTTCCATGGTGCGGCCTTCGCCTTCATCCGGAGGGCAGGCTGAGCCAATTTCTTCCTTGATACGAGCGGCGCTACCTTCACCAACCAGAAGATTGTGATTGCGACGAATGTAGCCAATGATCGCCTCGTCCATCTTGTCGCCGCCGACGCGTACGGACCGGGCATAGACGATGCCACCCAGAGAGAGCACGGCGACTTCCGTCGTGCCGCCGCCAATATCAACGACCATCGAGCCTGTCGGTTCTGTCACCGGCAAGCCGGCGCCTATAGCTGCGGCCATGGGTTCTTCGATCAACAAGACCCGACGGGCACCGGCGCTTTCGGCTGATTCCTGAATGGCGCGTCTTTCAACGGCGGTCGAGCCGGACGGCACGCAGACAATAACCAGCGGGCTTGCGAAGCTGCGTCGGTTATGGACCTTGCGAATGAAGTACTTGATCATTTCCTCGGCCACTTCGAAGTCGGCGATGACGCCGTCACGCAGGGGCCGGATAGCGCGGATATTGCCGGGTGTGCGGCCAAGCATGCGCTTGGCTTCTTCACCTACTGCGAGAACCTGCTTCTTACCTTTAACCTCGGCGATGGCAACCACTGACGGCTCGTTCAGCACGATCCCCCTGCCTTTTACATAGACAAGGGTATTTGCTGTCCCAAGGTCGATGGCCATATCTGCCGACAGGAAGCCGAAAAGTCTGGAAAACATCGTTCTCACGTATCCTTATGTATTAACAATCAGGTCTGGATCAAACAGCATTTAAATGCAAATGGTTCGATCCTTTTAATATGTCAGCGCAACCTGGCAGCATTCCCATGAGCGCAGGTTCACTATACATAAAATCGGTGCCGGAGAAGAATCCCCGGCACCTCTTTTTAAAATAGCCTTGCACGCTTTACTAGGCGGAAAGCGCAGAAGGGGCGGATTTTTCTCTTTTCACCAATAACTTGTTCAAAGCGTTTATGTAGGCCTTTACCGATGCAACCATGGTATCGGTGTCCGCGCTTTGCCCGTTTACCGTCTTTCCACCTTCTTCCAGGCGCACCGTAACTTCGGCCTGCGCGTCCGTCCCGCCGGTTACCGCATGGACCTGATACAGCTGTAAATGGGCCGAATGGGGGAATAACTCCTTGATACAGTTGAAGGCAGCATCGACAGGGCCATCACCGGTAGAACAGCAATCCTTGCTTTCACCATCAACCTCCAACGCCAGACAGGCCTTTGGCGGGTAATGGACGGTGCCGCAGTTAATTTCCAGTGACGTCAACCGGATACGGTCATTGACGCGGACAACCTCGTCATCGACCAGGGCGATAATGTCCTCGTCGAAAACCTCTTTTTTCAAATCAGCCAGATCCTTGAACCGCTTGAAGGCGTCCTTGATGGCGTTGTCGCCCAGATCGTATCCCAGTGCCTGCAGCTTTTCGCTAAAGGCATGCTTGCCGGAATGCTTACCCAGAACCAGTGTCGACTTCCCCAGACCAACAGATTCAGGAGTCATGATTTCATAGGTACCGGCATGCTTCAGCATACCGTCCTGATGAATGCCGGACTCGTGGGCAAAGGCGTTGGCCCCGACGATGGCCTTGTTGGGTTGAATGTTGAAACCGGTAATGGTCGAGACCAGCCTCGAGGCTTTGGCAATGTGGGTCGAATCGATACCGGTGGTAAAGGGCACGTGGTCGGCACGGGTTTTCAGGGCCATGACGATTTCTTCCATGGCCGCGTTTCCGGCTCGTTCCCCCAACCCGTTGATGGTGCATTCCACCTGTCGCGCCCCGACCTGAACGGCCGCCAGTGAATTGGCGACAGCCAGACCCAGATCATTATGGCAATGGACGGATATTATCGCCTTGTCGATATTCGGCACCCGATTGAACAACATCGAGATCAGGTCGGCGTATTCATCCGGCACCGCGTAGCCAACCGTATCGGGGATATTGATGGTCGTCGCCCCACAGTCGATGGCGGCTTCGACGCAGCGGCACAGGAAATCGTGCTCGGTGCGCGAGCCATCTTCGGCTGACCATTCCACGTCATCACACAGATTTCGCGCCAGGGTGACGCTCTCCTTGACCTTCTCGTAAACGGCGTCCGGTTCCATCTGCAATTTGAACTCCATATGCAACGGGGACGTTGATATGAAGGTATGGATACGACCTCGAGGGGCGGCTTTAATAGCATCTGCACAGCGTTCAATATCGCCCCTGGTTGCGCGCGCGAGACCACAGACAGTCGAGTTCCTGATGATCCTGGCGATCTCGCTGACAGCTTCAAAATCACCATCCGAGGCAATCGGGAAGCCCGCTTCGATAACATCGACGCCCATCGCTTCCAGGACCTGCGCAATGCGTAGTTTCTCATCCAGGTTCATGGACGCGCCCGGCGATTGCTCGCCATCGCGCAGGGTCGTGTCAAAAATGACGATATTGTTTGTTTGTGTCTTACTCATGTCGGTATTCATGGGACTGGTGTCCTTACGTTTCTTTAGGTGTGCGTACAAATATGTCTGGAGTTCGCTTCCCCTGAAGGCCGGTCATGACGCGTTTTGCATTTAAAACGGCAACCGATATTCAGGGGCACCTAAGTCGCAGGCTCCCGCCAAGATCGAGAAGAAGGTCGAGCAAAAGATCAGGGCCAGCGGCGCAGGTGCGCAGACGGGCCGAAATCAAATCAAACTGTGCAATCGACATCTTCATCAAAAAAAGCCTCGCGGCCTCTCACTCTGTTTATGGGAAGCCCTGTTTTCGAGGACTCCACATTATCTTGGAAACATTAATAAGGGAATAAAGACAACGAGAGGGCCGTTTTGTCAACATCCTTGTTTATTTCCATAATTTATATAAGGGATAACTAGGTATTCAGCACGCAAGTGATGTAGAGTATATGCAAGGACCAGGATTTACGATTTTCGTCGCACACAGGCGTTTCATGTCGATTGAACGAATAACCCGCGTATTCCTGATGTGGGGCAAATAAAGGTAGTCCATGCCAAACCCCTTGCTGATCGTTGTCGATGATGATCCCGAAATTGCCGAACTTGTCAGTGAAGTCGGGCTGCTTTCAGGCTTTGACACCCGTACGACAGGCAACGGTATTGACTTTCAGGTTATCTGGGCTGAAAGCAGACCATCGGTTATCGTCATGGACCTTGTCATGCCGGATATGGACGGTGTCGAACTGCTTTACTGGTTAGGTGAACAGCATTGCGAAACCCCCATCATTCTGATCAGCGGTTATGGCGCCGAATATCTGGAAATGGCCGATCATATCGGCACCGGCAAAGGGGACACAATTGTCGGAACCCTTCAGAAGCCCATCGATATTGCCGATCTGGAAAAATTGTTGAGCAAGGCTCTTGCCATGTTCCGGGCCTTGCCAACGCCTTGATATAGTGCATGGCCGGGCGCTTTTTATCCGGCAAAATAACGACGCCTTGTCTTTTGGTGGGAAAGTTCCTTACACTGCTTCCAGTTGCTTGGGAAAGTCAGACTTATTGGGAGCTATGTTATGATGAAAGCGTTTACGCGCGCCTTCGTGATGGGCGTTGTCCTGGTTGCGGCCTCTACACCGCTTGCAGCTAAAACTGCTGAAGATATTTCCAAAGAACGCTCGGTTGTCATGAAAAAAATGGACTCTGCGATGAATGAAATCTCGCAACGGGTTGGCGGCCTGTTCGCCTTTGACAAGAAGGTCATCCGCGAAAAGGCCGAACAAATTCGAGAGGCTGCCGCCAGAATTTCCACGGTGTTTCCCGAGGGAAGCGCGTCCTCCCAAACCCTGCCCGTAATCTGGAGCGAACCCGAAGAATTTGAAAATAAAATCCAGAAAAACATCGCCAAGGTGGATAAATTACTCAGCGAACTGGAAAGCGCCGACAAGGACAAGGTGAAGAATCTCTACAAGGGCATTCACTTCGCCTGCACAGGCTGCCATTCCAGCTTCCGCAAGTAAGGGCGCTTGCGCTCATCCTGCAATATGACGATATTGTCAGAACGGAACAAGATAGAAAGACGACTAAATGTCCAACGATACGTCTGAAGCAGATCAGTCTCGACCCTTCACGGATGCAACTCTTCTTACCTTTGCAAATTACATAGAATCAAAAATTTCCGCTGGCGGATGCGCCTGTTTTAGCGATATCGAATTGATGGACATCTACAAGATTGCGCCGTTTATCTATATTTTCGACATTCACGCTGACGGGAAATGGCCGCTACGCTTTTTTGGCTCCAAACTGGTCGAAGCCTATGGGCGCGATGTGACGGGCCATGACCTACATGACGTCCTTAAAGGCACCAATGTCGACGAATTAATAGAAGCACTGAATTTGATGAATTCAGAAAAAAAGCCCTTGTGGACAATCAATACCCTTCAAACGCAAAAGCACTCTGATTATGAAGACGTTAAACTGATCTCTTACGAACGGGTTGCCTATCCGCTGCTTGGCAAGGAAGGCCAGGTCGATCACGCTATTTCAATCATGCAGCTCTACGACAGCCCGACCAATCATCCGTTCCAGTCCCGTCTTTTCACCTAACTCAAGGCAACACCGGGACCAATTCGCCCCATGCGCGAAAACTGTATTTCAGCAAATTCAACAGGTTCGCTGAATGGGCAGCAAAAAAAAACGTAAAAAGTAAAGGAACGAACCCATTTCACGATATGGGAAACACATCCCATTTGCAAGAAACCGTGCCAGAAAAAACCACCCCCATAAGCCTGAACGGGGCTGATCAAGTCATATTCACATACAAAAGAGCAATATGCTTTTAGTCCTATTTTGGCGAAAAGTCAAGATACCTCCACTCTCGTCCTTTCGGCATTGATCCACAAACCGGTTCTTTCATTTCTTCACTCCTTCGCTTAAAATGAACGAAACGAACGTTTTGGATGATTTTATGCGCACCATGACCGCCAACGACGCCAAGAAGCATTTTGGGGAATTGCTGGACACAGCCCGCCGGGAACCGGTATCGGTGCAAAAACACGGACGCCCCGTCGCTGTGATGCTGTCCGCAGAGGATTACGAAGACCTGAAAGCGGGCATCAATCCCGCTCAAAGCGGCGACTGGTTGCGCGACAACAAGGCGGCGCTGGAAAGCTCCAACGACTACGTTGAAAAACACGGCTTGCCGTTAGCACGCCACCGGCAGTTCTGATGGCCCGCTTTGATGTGTACGCGAACGAGGACGCAAACGGCTACCTGCTCGATATCCAGGCCGATCTCCTGAACAACCTGAACACCCGCATCGTCGTCCCCCTGATGAAACCACAGAACGCCCCCACTCCTGCCAAACGCCTGAACCCGGTTTTTGAGATCAACGGCGGTCACGTCATCATGGCAACCCAATTCATGGCCGCCGTGCCATTAACAATCCTGAAACAACCCGTGGCAACGCTGGAGCAAAACCACCGGGAGATCATCGACGCCGTGGATTTTTTAATGCAGGGGTTTTGAGGGGGGAACTCATAATTTACTCCTTCATCATTCCGGCTCAAGGCCGGAATGACGGTGAGGATGGGTGGCATGACGGTGATGGGTGACAAGTGCCAACAAAAAAACGGAGCCTCTCGGCTCCGCTTTTCTTTTAGAAGTGGATTCCGGCTCGTATGCCGGAATGACGGGATGAACCGTTTCTAGTTCTTTTCTTTGTCCACCAGCTGGTTTTGGGCGATCCAGGGCATCATGGCGCGCAGTTTGGTGCCGATTTCTTCGATTTCGTGTTCGGCGTTGCGGCGGCGGGTGGCCTTGAAGCTTGGCTGACCGGCCTTGCATTCCAGCATCCAGTCGCGGGTGAAGCGGCCGGACTGGATGTCGTCCAGAACGCGTTTCATTTCGGCCTTGGTGTCGCTGGTGATGATGCGCGGGCCGGTGACGTAGTCGCCGTATTCAGCCGTGTTGGAGATGGAATAGCGCATGTTGGCCATGCCGCCTTCATACATCAGATCGACGATCAGCTTCACTTCGTGCAGGCATTCGAAATAGGCCATTTCCGGGGCGTAGCCGCCTTCGACCAGGGTTTCGAAACCGTTCTTGATCAGTTCCATCAGGCCGCCACACAGGACAACCTGCTCGCCGAACAGGTCGGTTTCGCATTCTTCCTTGAAGGTGGTTTCAATGATGCCGGAGCGACCGCCGCCAACGCCGGAGGCGTAGCTGAGGGCGACTTCAAGGGCGTTACCGGTGGGGTCCTGATTAACGGCGACCAGGCACGGAACCCCGCCGCCCTTCTGATATTCCCCGCGTACCGTGTGGCCGGGGCCTTTGGGGGCGATCATGAAAACGTCGATATCGTCCCGGGCTTCAATCAGGTTGAAGTGAATGTTCAGGCCATGGGCGAAAGCAAGCGCTGCGCCGGCCTTGATGTTGGCGTGAATGTCGGCGTAGTAGATGTCGGCCTGCAGTTCGTCCGGGCACAGCATCATGATGACGTCAGCCCAGCGGGAAGCATCGGCGACGGACATCACTTTCAGGCCTTCGTTTTCTGCCTTCTTGGCGCTACTGGAGCCGGCGCGCAGGGCAACGCAGACGTCCTTGACGCCGCTGTCGCGCAAGTTGAGAGCATGGGCATGGCCCTGGCTGCCGTAGCCGACGATGGCGACTTTTTTCGCCTTGATCAGATTAACATCGGCGTCACGATCATAATAAACACGCATTGTAGGTTTCCTTAGTGTGAGCTTGGTAAAAAAGTTAAATTCTAGTCGTGGTCAAGGACCGTGGTGCCGCGCGCAATGGCGGCGACGCCGGTCCGCGAAACATCAATCAGGCCGAGCGGCACCATCAGTTCGATGAAGGCATCCAGCTTGCCGGTGTCGCCTACGATTTCGAAAACGAAGGAGTCATTGGTGCTGTCAACGGTGCGGGCGCGGAAAATATCGGCGATGCGAAGGGATTCAACTCTTTTCTCGCCACTGCCACGCACCTTGACCAACGCCAGTTCGCGCTCCACATGGGGGCCTTCGACGGTTAAATCATTGACGCCGTGGACAGGCACCAGCCTTTCCAGTTGCGCCTTGATCTGTTCGATCACCATGGGGGTGCCTGACGTAACGATGGTGATGCGCGACAGGTTGTCCTCCATATTGACCTCGGCCACGGTCAGGCTTTCAATATTGTAGCCGCGGCCTGAAAACAGACCGATGACACGGGCGAGGACGCCGGGTTCGTTATCAACGAGCACGGACATGGTGTGGGCATTTTCAATTTCGGCTATCGGTGTCACTGTCTTTGGTCCCAATTCATCGGGTTATATAACATACATTAATGGCTTTAACGGGTGCAGGTCCGATCAGACCAGCACCATGCCTTCATCGGATACGGAAGTATCTGCATCGTCGCCGGGGCCGAAAATCATTTCGTTGTGGGCGGCGCCCGAGGGGATCATCGGGTAGCAGTTTTCCTTGGGGTCGACGGCAATGTCGACAATAACCGGGCGGTCACAGGCGACCATCTCGTTAATCACGTCGTCCAGATGTTCCTTCTTTGTCGCGCGCAGGCCGACACCGCCAAAGGCTTCGGCCAGTTTGACAAAATCAGGCAGCGCTTCCATGTAGCTTTCGGAATATCGGCCCCCGTGCAGCAATTCCTGCCACTGGCGCACCATGCCCATGTACTGGTTGTTCAGAATGAACACCTTAACCGGCAGATTGTATTGCACCAGGGTCGACATTTCCTGAATGTTCATCAGGATCGAGGCTTCACCGGCAATATCGACAACCAGCGCCTTGGGGTGCGCTATCTGCACACCCATGGCGGAGGGCAGGCCATAGCCCATGGTGCCCAGCCCACCGGATGTCATCCAGCGGCTCGGGCGATCAAAATGAAAATGCTGGGCAGCCCACATCTGGTGCTGGCCGACCTCGGTGGTGATGTAAACTTCATCACGCTTTTTCGTCAGCTCGTACAGGCGCTCGATGGCGTACTGCGGCTTGATGATACTGGCTTCGCGATCATAGCTCAGGCTCTTGCGTTCGCGCCATTTGTCGATCGTCTTCCACCAGGATTTCATGGCCTTTTCATCGGCCCGGTTCTGACCGGACTTCCACAGCTTGATCATATCTTCCAGCACATGACCAACATCACCGACGATGCCCAGATCAACACGAACGTTCTTGTTGATGGACGAAGGATCGATGTCGATGTGGATTTTTGTAGAGTTCGGGGCAAAGGCGTCGATGCGGCCGGTGACCCGGTCATCAAAGCGCGCGCCGATGCACACCATGACGTCACAATCATGCATGGCCATATTGGACTCGTACGTCCCGTGCATGCCGACCATGCCCAGGAAATGCTTGTCTGACGCTGGCAACGCGCCCAGCCCCATCAGGGTCAGGGTGCACGGGAAGTCGGTTGTCTGCACAAGCTGGGTCAGCAACTGGGATGCAGCAGTGCCGGAATTGATAACTCCGCCACCGGCATAAATCAGCGGCTTTTTCGCCGCCGCCATAATCTTGACGGCTTCCCTTATTTTACCCAAATCGCCCTTGACCGGCGGATTATAGCTTTTGTGCTTAACCTTGGCCGGGGGAAGGTAATCGGCCTGGGCCATCATGACGTCCTTGGGCAGGTCGATAACGACCGGACCGGGACGACCGCTTTTGGCAACGTGAAAGGCCTCGTGGATTTGCCGCGCCAGCTGATCAACGTCCTTGGCCAAATAATTGTGCTTGGTGCATGGCCGGGTGATGCCGGTGGTATCGGCTTCCTGGAAAGCATCATTGCCGATCAAATGAGTTGGCACCTGACCGCAGATGCAGACAAGCGGAACACTGTCCATCATGGCGTCAAGCAGGCCGGTCACAGCGTTGGTCGCGCCGGGACCCGAGGTCACCAGAACCACGCCGACCTTGCCGGTCGAACGGGCATAGCCTTCAGCCGCATGAACCGCGCCGCCTTCCTGACGGACAAGGATGTGGCGAATTTTGTTCTGCTTGAAAAGCTCGTCATAAATGGGAAGGACGGCGCCGCCCGGATAACCGAATACGACGTCCACACCCTGATCGCTCAACGCCTTCAGGAGTATCTGTGATCCGCTTAACTGGTTTTTCGACATCGTCCTGGCCTTTTCATTTAATAGTCGCTCAACAAAGATTGGCCGCCGAGGGGCGGCCTTGGGTGCTGTATTTGCAAGGATTTTCGTTGGATTCCCGGCAATTCCGCTCAACAGAAGGCGCAAACTAGTCTTTCATGGCTCGCCGGTCAACATAAATTGACGAATAAATGAAAAGATTTTCGGTCGAAAACTTTCCGAATATTGCGCAGACAGGGATAAATCGGCCTTCAGCTGGTTTCGCAGCCACGTCATCTGCCGTTTGGCGAACTGTCGCGTCGCCTGTTTGGCATTGTGGGCGGCGGCATCCATGTCACTTTCACCGGACAGTGCGCGCAGCAATTCCGGCACCCCGACCGCCTTCATGGCAGGTAAAGCGTGGTCCAGCCCCAGCTTTTCCATGGCCCGGACCTCATCCAGTGCGCCATTTTCCATCATCCAGTCGAAACGCCGGTTTACGCCTTCGTAAAGGGCCTCGCGTTCGGGGCTGATTACGATGACGGCGAAGGCCGTATCCAAAGGCGGGTCGCTGGGGTGATCCTTTTGCCAATCGCTCAAGGGCCTGCCGGTGGCCAGGGCCACCTCGTAGGCGCGGATCAGGCGCTGGGTGTCGCCCGCAGGAAGCCGTGCGGCGGCGTCCGGGTCATACTTTGCCAGTTCCTGCCTGAACGCAACGCCGCCCATCTGCGCGTGCAATGCCGTCGCCTGCTCTCTTATAGAAGCAGGCACATCGGGGATCGGGGCCAGACCTTCCTGCAGGGCTTTCAGGTACATGCCCGTACCGCCGACGACCAGCGGCAATTGCCCTTCAGCCCACGCCGCCCTGATTTCCGCCACGGCCATATCCAGCCAGCGACCAACTGAACAGGGATCGTCGGGTTGAAGGATTCCATAAAGCCGGTGAGGAGCCTGAGCCAGATCACGCTGGGGCGGCCGGGCGCTCAGGATATCCAGTTGCTTATAGACCTGCATGGAATCCGCGTTGATGATGACGCCGTTAAATTCTTTCGCCACATCTATGGCCAATGCGGATTTGCCGCTGGCCGTCGGACCGGCGATAATAACGACAGAATCGCTCATGAACGCGGCCCTTTGCTTGCAATGTCGCCAAAGACGATACTATAACCCGTTTCCCGTTTCACCTTGCAGGTATGCATGGACTACGTACTCACCCTTATTTGCGCCTCCGGCTCCGAGGAACTTGATGCTTCCATTGTCGCCGAAGCCGTGCATGCGCTCAATGCCCAGAATGCAACAACCGGCGAGCCCGACTGGCTGGCCGCCAACACCGCCTGCGACATTCCTTTCAGGGGACTGGATTTAATTCAGGCCAGAACCTGTGTCGAGCTGCAACTTGAGGGTTTCCCCATCGACGCCGTCTCGCAGGAAGCCGAGGGCCGACGCAAACATTTACTGATCGCCGATATGGATTCGACCATGGTCATTGGCGAAACCCTGGATGAACTGGCGGATTTCGCCAACTGCAAGGAGCAGGTTTCCGACATCACCATTCGCGCCATGCGCGGTGAGCTGCGTTTTGTCGAGGCCCTTCGCGAACGGGTCAGCCTGCTGGAAGGGCTTTCGGAAAGCGCCCTGGAAAAGACCTACGACGACATAAAACTCATGCCGGGCGCAAAAACCCTGCTCGCCACCATGAAAGCCAACGGGGCCAAATCCATGCTGGTGTCAGGCGGCTTCGAATTCTTCACTGAACGGATAGCCCGTCGGCTGGGATTCGACGCCAACAAGGGCAACAGGCTTGAAATCATCGATGGCCTTCTGAGCGGCCGGGTGATCGATCCCATCATCAACAAGGACGCCAAACTGGAAGTCCTGTACGCACTGTGCTCCCGTCATTCCATCGCCATTAAAGACACTCTGGCTGTGGGCGACGGGGCCAATGATCTTCCGATGTTGATGGCGGCAGGCCTGGGCGTCGCCTATCATGCCAAACCCATTGTTTCCGCCCACACCCGTGTCAGCATTGAACACGCCGACCTGACCGCCCTGCTTTATTTGCAGGGCTATCGAGCCGAGGAGTTTATTTCAGCATGAAGCAGAACCTGAATCAGCTTGGACAACCGATCGGCGAGTCTTTGCCCAATTGGATACCGGCGCGAACCCCTGATAAATCGCCAATGGAAGGGAAATTCTGCCGTCTTGAAGCGCTTGATTGCGCCCGCCATGCAACGGATCTTTTTGAAGCATATTCCAACGATAAAGAAGGGAAGATGTGGACCTATTTGTCCTACGGTCCCTTTCAAACCCAGGACGATCTCAATGATTGGCTGCAGGTCCAGAGCCAGAGCAAGGATCCGGTGTTCTTTGCGATAATTGAAAAGACATCCAACAAGGCTGTGGGCCTGGCAAGCTATCTTAGAATTCAACCCAAAGATGGCGTTATTGAAGTCGGCCATCTTTCATATTCACCCCTGCTTCAAAAAACACCCACTGCCACGAACGCGATGTTTCTGATGATGAAACGCGCCTTTAATGAGCTTGGGTATCGCCGCTATGAATGGAAATGCGATTCGCTCAACGCCGAGTCAAACCGCGCCGCCCAGCGGCTTGGCTTTTCCTATGACGGCCGGTTTCGCCAGGCCATGATTTACAAGGGAAGGAACAGGGATACAGCCTGGTATTCAATACTCGACCGCCAATGGCCTGGCATCGAAAAGGCCTACGAGCAATGGCTGTCAGCAGACAACTTTGATGGCGATGGCCGACAATTGGGAAAGCTCGCTGATATGATTGCCGCCCAAAGGATCAGCCCGGAAGAGTGAAAAGCGGATCACCCTCAGGGGAGGTCAAGCGTGGACATGCACTCTTTATATTTGAAATCCTCAACCAGGACATGGTTGAACAACCATGAAGTAAGGAAATCCTTGAAATTTTCAACGTCTTCTTTACTCGCACCCCTGGTGACCTTTCTGGAATAATCTTCAAGAAGTTCACGAACAGCGTCATGTTGCTTTTTGTGTTCTTCAAGGTGTTCATATCCACATTGGGCCATCAGGCTTTCTTCGCGATCAAAATGAAAACCTGTATAATTTTTCAAGTCACGAAAAACATTATGAACCATAATCGGGCTTTGATTTCTGGATTCTTCCAGGTACCTGTTTATTAACGTAACCAATATTTTGTGATCTTTATCAATCACATCTACTCCAACGCTGTATGATTCTTTCCACTCAAGCATGTCACTTTGACCTTTATTGGAGATTTTAATACCGACTACCCAACTTCGACATTTTCCAATGTCGAGCATTAGCGCAATGACTTGCATTGCCCGTATGATGATACGCCGGTTTCAGCTTTCAAGGCAATTTTCATCCATTTACAGGACTGGCAGGAAGATTTAATTGTCGCGCATTAACCAGGAACGAATGAATTATGAAGACACGGATTACCGAACTCTTTGGCATTGACCATGCGATTATTGCCGGGGGCCTGCAATGGCTGGCAAACGCCCAGTATGTATCCGCCGCAGCCCGCGCCGGGATCATCGGCTTTATCACCGCCGCCAGTTTTGATGACATCGATCAACTGCGCGAAGAAATTCACAAGTGCCGCGATCTTTCTGACGGCAAACCCTTCGGCGTCAATGTCTCTATGTTGCCTAAGCTTGTCGAAGGCGAACGCACCGAACAGGTTTTCAAACTGATTGTCGATGAAGGAATCCGCTTCGTCGAAACATCGGGGCGCAACCCGGAACCTTACCTGCCCGCCTTGCACGACGCAGGCATCAAGGTGATCCATAAAGTCCCCGCCGTGCGTTTCGCCAAAAAGGCAGAGGCCGCAGGCGTCGATGCGATCAGCCTTGTCGGCGCTGAATGCGGCGGCCATCCGGGCCTGGACATGGTGGGCTCCATGGTGCTTGCGACCCTGGCCGCGCGCAGCCTGAAGGTGCCGTTTGTCATCGGTGGCGGGATCGGGTCCGGCGAGCAATTGGCGGGGGCGTTGGCGCTTGGCGCGGATGGCGTCATCATCGGCACACGTTTTCTCGTCGCCGACGAAATCTGGGCCCACAACGGCTACAAGGAAAAACTGCTTGAAGCGCAGGAAACGGACACCACCCTGGTCCTGCAAAGCCTGCGCAACACCCTGCGCGCCCTGCGCAACGACACCACCCACGAGGTCCAGCGTCTTGAAGCCGAGGACCCCGGCAATCTGGAACTGCTGATGCCCCACATTTCCGGGCAAGTCGGCAGGCAGGCCTATGAAACCGGAGACTGGTCCAGGGGCGCACTTTCCGTCGGCCAGGCCGTCGCCTTTGCCGACCGCACAGAACCCCTGGCCGACATTGTCGCACGCATTGCCCAGGAGGCCGATAAGGCGCTTGAGAGGACACGTTCCATAGCCAGCGCTTGAGGGCGTGCCCTCCAGGATTGCGCATTTAACTGCTTGGTCGACCCGGTAACTTTATTGATCCCGGGTTTTATTGTAACAATGTTCGAGGCCTTGGTATCTTGCGCAGGGAGTAGTCGTGCCGTGACAGATATCGTTCTTGAAACTATTCGCGCAATCGTCCTGTTGGGAATCCTGATATTCCTGTGGAACTCAGGACGCAACCGTTTTGGTCAGGCACAGAATGGCTGGAATTTCATTCTTCTGGGGTTCGGGCTTTTATTTTTCGGCAGCATCCTCGACATCAGCGATAATTTCGAGAGTCTCAACCCGTTCATCGTTATCGGTGATACGCAGACCGAAGCATTTTTAGAGAAATTTGTTGGTTTTCTGGGCGGCTTCATTTTTCTTGCCGTTGGTTTGTTCAAATGGATTCCGGGTGTTCAAGGATTGTCTGTGCTAGTGGACAACCGCACGCACGAGATCCAGGAAACCAATATGTCACTGAAAAAGAGCCGTGAGACATTCAAGGCGCTGGCTGACAATATTCCCGTTTTTATTAGCCTGAAGGATACCGAGGGCCGGTTTCAATTTGTCAACAAATGCTTCGAGGACTGGGCTTGTGTGAAGAGTGACGATATCGTTGGAAAGACGGTCTACGATATTTATCCGGAGGAACAGGCGGCCGAATTTGCCGCCAGGGACGCGGAAGTCATCGACAGTCAATCCGTCATGTCCCGGGAGATCGAACTCGCTTACCCGGATGGGCATACGCGAACCGTCATAAGCACACGCTTCCCTGTTTTGTCCTCGATGGACGACGTCATTGGGTTGGGGACCATCAATTTCGATATCACCGAGCACAAACGGGCCGAGAAGGCCAAGAACGAGTTCATCTCCACCGTCAGTCACGAACTTCGAACGCCCCTGACGTCGATCAAGGGTTCTATCGGCCTGATCCGGTCAGGGACTGCTGGCGATCTTCCCGAAAAGATACGCTCGATGCTGGATATCGCCTACAACAACTCAGACAGGCTGGTGACACTGATCAACGACATTCTGGATATAGAAAAAATCGAAGCCAACAAGATGATTTTCCAGATGCGGCAAACAGATGTGGTGTGTTTGGTCGAAGAAGCGATTAAGGCCAACAAGGGTTATGGCGACGAATACAACGTCACCTTCATTCTCACGGGAAGCCCTGAAGAAACACTGGTGGAAGGGGACAAAGATCGCTTGACGCAGGTACTGTCTAATTTGATGTCCAATGCGGCGAAGTTTTCCCCTACCGGAGAGCAGGTCGAGTTATCTATCACGCGCCATGACAACATCGTCCGAATTGCCGTGAAGGACAATGGCCCCGGCATTCCGGAAGAATTCAAGGGTGTTATTATCGAGAAATTCACCCAATCCGATTCGTCTGATACCCGGCAAACCGGTGGGACCGGTCTCGGCCTCAGCATCGCCAAGGCGATTGTCGAACAGCACGGCGGTACCTTCGGCTACAATTCAGAATTGGGTGTTGGCAGCACGTTCTTTTTCACACTGCCGGTTTTAGAATGATCGCTTTGGGTTGTGGGTTGCCCTTTTCGCCGACCCAAATTGACGTCCGATCTTCCCGTTCTAAGCGGAACCTTGCGCTGGGTTGAACGGTGTTGGCCAGACAAAACGGAACGACCCTAACTGTCAAGAAAGCGCGCCACCTCTTCCAAAAGGTTTCGAACGTCATGTGATTTTTTTTCCTGATGAACAACGACAAAGGGGGCTTGTATTTTTTTAAATGTGCAAGCCTCTCAGGACGGATCAATCTCTTTCAATATCAACTGGACATTTTCCAGGTCCTCGGCGAAATCTTCGCCAGCCTCCTGCATGTTGTCGTCACCGGCTTCGTAAGCCCATGTGATGGTCATGGAATTTCCCCTGGCACCACAGATCTCCATGGCGTCAAAAATCCTGTACAGAACCTGTGCTGAACTACTGTGGAAATAGTTAAAAGCGCATTCCAGATCAAGACTGCTCCCCTCCAAACCGGCCAGGTAATCGATAAAAGGTTCGATAATTGGGTCGTAGAAATTTTTTACGTTTTCCGGATAGGAAAAACCGCGAATAGAAAACCGGTTCGTAGAATAATCAAAATCAATTTCAGGATGCCGGTCCGTCCCGCTTATTTTAATATTTTCCATGGTTCGCAATTCCATAATCAGATTGTTGCCCTGAGGGCAAAAAATACATTCGCGTCATCATTTTCCCGAAAATCAAACTCAAAACCCTGCGTTGCGCGCATGGCAATTTCGACAAAGCCCACCCCGGCTCCCTTGCTGCCCTTCGGCGGACCTTCGCGCAGGGTTTGTTTGTACAAAGCCTTGAGCTCTTTCCTGTCGAGTCCCTTGATGTGCATAAGGCTATTGGAAAGACGCTCAGAATCTTCTTTTTGAACCATATTCCCACAAACGACATAATGATGGTTTTCATCGTGTCCAACGGCCAGGACGCCATACCTGAGGTCTATATCGTTGTGTTCTGTGGATGATGTTTTATGTTCGGCCGAATAGCGGATGATGTTCTGGCTAAGTTCAATGACAATTGAAAAAATGCCCTTCGCCGTGTTGATGTCCACCTTCTCCAGCTCTAGCTTCTTTTTCAATGCCTGGGCAATTCCACTTAGGACTTCCTCTGTCATAAACCCGGTGAAGCAGAAAGAAACACCTTCCTCGTTCATGTGATCCCTAAGCGCTGTTACCTTATCGATAAGCATGGTAGGTGACTCTCCACTTCAAAACCGAAATCCGATTAATGCAACATCGTCCAAACGCTCTCGATCACCCTGAAAGTCACGCAACGTTTTTTGCAGATATTCTGCCTGTTGCCTGAATTCCAGACCCGATGACGCTGTGATTGCTTCTACAAAGCGTCGCTTGCCAAAACTTTGCCTGTCTTCTCCGCCAACTTGATCAACATAACCATCGGTCGTCAAGTAGTACGCATGATCCGGTTTAATAGGAATATGTTGGGATTTATATGTTTGTTCATCCGATACCCGTGCATATCCAATACCTTTTCGCTCTCCTTTAATTTCCTGAATTTCCTTGTCCTGGGCAATGAACAGTGAAAAACGCGCCCCGCAAAACTGGAAGCCGGTCTTCTTGCCATCAAAATAACACGCCCCCAGTTCCATTCCCTCCTGGGGCTGGGAACTAACCGAGTCCTGCTTCTGGGTTGCCTGAATAAGTTGGTGCATACGTTGCACCAAAGCGCCAACGTCACCCGCCGGGATTTCAGACTGGGCACGGTCAAGTGCTCCTGTTGCAATCATCGTCATGAAAGCGCCGGGA
>JADHSW010000041.1 GCA_016776705.1 Rhodospirillales bacterium | reverse complement strand
CGAGGGAACCGGGCTTGGCTTGCCCTTGACAATCAAGCTTGTAGAAGCACACGGTGGCACTTTCAGCATTGAAAGTAAAAAGAACGCCGGTACAAAAGTGACCATCAAGTTGCCAAAGGACAGAGTGCTCTCGTAGTAATTTCATATCTCTTGGCATAGAATTCGCTCAACAAGAGAGAAAATATGGAAACCAGAGTTTATTTCATCCTTGGTGACCTTGCCGCCTGCGTCCTTGCCGGGGCCGCAGGCGGGTGGCTTGCCCATGCGGGCGTTCCGGGTGACATGTCCTCATTTTTCGCCATGTTTATCGGCATGTTCCTGGGCATGGTTAGCGGGATGATCTGCGGTTTTCTGCTGGCGCCGTTTTTTGGCGCCATGGAAGTTATGCTGCCAGCCACGCTGGCGGGCATGATCGGCGGTATGGTTGTCGCCATGCAAAACGCCATGGCCGGTGTCTCGCCTGATGACGCTACATGGATGGGCGGTGCCGCCGGGGTTGCCTGTCTGGCCGTCACCTATTTCCTGCAAGCCAGACTCCATGGCGAGGTTGCCCTGGATGAGTAGCGAAAATCAGCAAAAGTGGGATTCCGCAGCTGGGCTGTACGACCTGACCGGTGGCTTTGGCCCGGAAAAAAGATGGAAGGGTCACAAAACGAAGCTGTTTTCATCCATGAAAGGCAATATCCTGTTCATGGCCGTCGGCACCGGTTTGGACATTGCCTGTTTCCCTCAGGGGCAGCAAATCACCGGCATTGATATCAGCCCGAAGATGCTGGAAAGGGCCCGGCCTCGTGTTGCGTCCTATTCGGGGCAGATGACGGTTCGTCAAATGGATATCCACAAGATGGATTTCGAGGATGCCACCTTCGATCAGGTCTATACATCGTGCACCTTTTGCTCGGTTCCCGATCCTTTGAAGGGGCTTACGGGAATCCGCCGGGTTCTGAAGCCGGGTGGAACCCTGCATATGTTCGAGCATACGGGATCGCGCATTTTCCCCTTCAGCGCCATGTTGAATTTCATGAACCCGCTCTGTCGAAGTCTGGGACCGGAAATCAACCGGGACACGGTGGCCAACGTTCGCGAAGCGGGGTTTCTGGTAAACAGGGTAACGAACGTTTATCTGGATGTGGTAAAAACAATCGAGGCGACGGCCCCCGCATCATAATCGCCGGAAAAAAAGCCGCCCCGAAGGGCGGCTTTTCATTCTTTTAACGTCGTAAAGACTTACATTTCGCCTTCGACAACCGTCAGGCCAACAGATTCCCAACCCTGCATGCCGTTTCGGTAGTACAGGATCTTGGAAGCCGGATAGCCTTCACGCAACATGGCGCGGATGGCGGACGGTGACTGACCACACCACAGGCCATTGCAGAACAGCATGACTTCCTTGGCGCCAGCGCAATCCCAGCTTGCGCCTTTCGTGCAGCCAAGTTCGTTCAAACGGTCTGCTACCTGGGTGAACGGAATGTTCTTTGAGCTAGGAATGGTGCCACGAACGTACCATTCAACGGTACGGGCGTCGATGACGAGGCCGCCTTTTTCGATAAACTGGACGACTTCAAGCTCGCCTATGGTTTTGACGCCGGGGGCGACTTCCATGGGCTGAATGCAGAACGGCGGGCATTTACGCGAGGTTTTTGCAAAAGCCGGGTTGATTGTTGCTTCGCCGTCGGGGTTTCTCTTGATTTCAATCTTGCCGTTGGCAGTGTTCGCCATTACGGACATGATTTCAGCGGTAATTTTAACGCCTTCGGCTTGCACCATCATCGGGGCAAGACAGAACGCCAAAGCCAGTGCCAATAATTTCTTCATATTTTCTCTCTCCCTATTGTGAACGTTTGGTAAGTTACCGGCACGCGCCGGGTTTGTTTGCCTGAACCAATCCTGATCGATTGGAAACACTGTAGCAAATTAGCAATCGTCTTCGCCTAGATCCTCCTGGCCTTCTTTCGGTTTTTTTACTTCATCCGATTGGGCGATTTGAACATGTTCCGTGGCAGACACGCCGTCCGCATAGGCCGAATTGGCCTGTGGGAAGGCAAAAGCAGCCACCAGGAACATGAATGACAGGACCATGCAAAGAAGTGGTCTTTTAATACTCATTCAATTAAGTCCATCCATAATTATACTGCCTTCAGCCAGTTTGTGGCATCCGGAAAATTTTCTAAATGGAAGTTAAGGACAATCTTGCACACCAACATAACTCCCATTCATATTATTGGATAACACACTGATTTCGAACATAAAACATCATAATTTTTGTGGTGTAATTTTATATCTCCAAAATTGAATATGTAATTGTTTTGAGCGTCAGACATTAAAGTGTGTTTTTATTTTAAAATACACACAAAATAGTGTTTATGGGCACCTATCGCGCTGATTTTTGGCCTATTGCGGGGGAAGCCTCAAAAAGGTATTGCTGATATTGGTAAAGTTGAAGAGCTTTGGGAGCAGCAATGGCAAAACTGACACGGCGGGATTTCACCAAGCTGTCGGCAGCGGGAATAGCCTCGGCGACATTAAGTTCGGGGCAGGCGGATGCCGCCTCGGGTTCTCCTGCCGCTTTGGCGTCTAAAATTTCACGGGGCGTTGATCTGCCGCCCGCCAAGGGCCATCGGGTTGTCGTTATTGGCGGTGGATGGTCCGGGTTAACCATTGCAAAATACCTGAAAATTCATGGACCCGATCTGGATGTGGTTCTTGTCGAACGCCGATCTGTTTTCATCTCCCATCCGATCAGTGGTTTGTGGCTGGCAGGGATGGTCAATCTTGACGCCATTTCTTTCAGTTATCTTGATGCGGCGGATGTCAATGGCTACGCCTATTTGAATGCATCCCTGATAGATGTCGATCGCGAGTCCCGTAAAATCTATACGGATCAGGGCTGGCTGGCCTACGACGATCTGGTCCTCACGCCCGGTGTCGATTACAACTATGCCTCTCTTGGTGTTGAAGACCCGTACCATGAGCAACTGCTAAAAACCCGTTATCCGGCGGGTTTTGTCTCTGCTTCCGAACACATCAGCCTTAAAAACAAGGTTCAGAATTTTCAGGGCGGGCTGTTCGTTCTGACCGCACCGCCGGGCATTTATCGTTGTTCGGCGACCCCTTACGAGCGCGCCTGTCTGATCGCGTCTGTATTCAAGAAAACCAACATCAAGGGCAAGATCGTGCTCATTGATTCCCGCGAGGAACCGGCGGTGTCGGCTGAAGGGTTCCTGAGCGCCTTTGATGAGCTTTACGG
This sequence comes from Rhodospirillales bacterium, assembly GCA_016776705.1. Classification (GTDB taxonomy): domain Bacteria; phylum Pseudomonadota; class Alphaproteobacteria; order Rhodospirillales; family JABHCV01; genus JACNJU01. The sequence continues at coordinate 13,818 of JADHSW010000041.1, read as the reverse complement.
CGACACTATTGAGTACATGACATCCACCGTAATCAGGAGTGTCGATCCGGAAACCCGCACCATAGTGACAGACTTCGACAATATTGTTTTTGATGACGCCAGCATTTACCCGCGTATTCGCGGCGCGCGCCTGCTCGAACACCTGGGACTGGCCGATCCGAAAAGCGCCCAGATGGAAGCCGCAATTGATCACTTTACCTATAATGCTGGTGGCGACAAGCATGTATATGCCGCTGGTGACTGTCGCCCCATGCCGTTCTCGAAAAGTGGCGGCACGGCGCGATCCGAAGGAGTGTATCTGGCGAAACTGATCGCCGCCCGGGCCATGGGCAAGGAAATCCCGTGGGAAAGTCCGCACACGGTCTGTTTTTCAATGGTCAACACCGAGCCCCGCGAGGCGATCATGGTCAATGGTAAATACCAGTTCGACAAAGCCAGTTCACAGTGGGGTCACTTCGAAAATTTCGCCATTAATGAACGCGATGAAGCGAAGGGTGAAAAAGCCCTTGAGTGGGCCGAAGAACATTATCGGGATATGTTCGGTTGAACAAATTTAGCATTTTCTAATATACTTCGGGTGGCGAACATTCTGTCCTTAAAGTCTTGACAGAAAAGGGTGAAAACCTACCCCAAAGTATAAGGTTGTAAAAAAAACACGAAACCGATATGTAGGTGGCGGGTAGGGTTCCTACCCTTTAGGGTCTTATCGTCCGGGCTTGTTTTGTTGATCCAGGGCTTGAATAAGCCCCTGCCTTTTTGAAGTGTGTATTCTTTTTATAGCTAGGTCAGTATGAGTTCACCGGATAGCAACACCATCGACATCGTTGTCGCTGACAAGTCTCCCTTGATTCAGGGCGGGCTTGCCAATCTTTTGGATGGTGATGACCGTTTTGCGCTGATCGCAACTGCGGCCGATGGCGAGCGCTTCCTGGAAGCCATTGAGCGCATGAGCTTCGATATAGGCATTATCGGATGGGATATGCCCTACCTGGATGGTCGGGGCGTGTTGAAGAAAATGATCGAGATGACCGGACCCGTTCCCAGGATCATCGTTTATACAGGGAATTCGGGCCCCGATGTTCCGCGGCAGGTGATGCAATTGGGTGGCGCCGGGTTCTGTCCCAAAAGCGAAAGCACGGAAAGCCTGATAGAAACCATCATCGCGGTATCCGAAGGCCGCATGGTGTTCCCCTTCATGGATATGAGCAAGCCGGGCAACGACCCCTTCGGCTTGTTGACAGGGCGCGAGCAGGAATTGCTGATCGCCCTTTCGGACGGCAACACAAATGTGCAGATCGCCGCCGATCTGGATATTTCCCTGAACACAGTGAAGTTTCACCTTAAAAACCTGTACAGTAAACTGAACGTCAGAAATCGCGCCCAGGCCGTCGCCTGCTACCTGAAGGCCCACAGACCTGAATAGACAGCCCTAAAACACCCCAGCCCAAAGTAGGGGGTAGGTAACTACCCGAAAGAGTTTGTTTTGCCCCCCTAGGGGGTGTTCACAATTGACCCCGTGAGCTGGATGATCACCGTGCTTCAATGAGCGTCAATTTTGGACAAACAAAGATTTAAGATGATTTCAGTTCTACCTACCCTCAAGGCCAAAACCATGTTTTTGCACGTCTTCCATTCTTTGAATTTCCCTGGCTGAAATAAAGGGGGGGGAGGGGATGCCATTCAAAAGCGTAGAGCGCCCGATTATTCTTGGCATTGTTGGCGATTCCGCCAGCGGTAAAACCACCCTGTCGGACGGCATCGCCAATATTCTTGGACCGGATAAGGTCGTCACCATTTGCACGGACGACTACCACCGCTTTGATCGCCAGGAGCGTTCATGCGGTTGTCTGTCCGCGCTCAATCCCAAATGCAATTACATCGATATTCTTGAGCAGCACATCCAGCTTCTCAGGGAAGGCAAATCGATTTTGAAACCCATGTACAACCATTCCACCGGTACGCTGGAGCGTCCCATGTATGTGGAACCCCGTGAGTTCATCATCATGGAAGGGTTGCTTGGATATTCAACGCGTTCCATGCGCGATGCCTATGACGTCAAGGTCTATATGGAACCCAACGAAGAGTTGCGGGTTAAATGGAAAATCCGCCGTGACTGCGCCGAGCGCGGTTACAGCGAAGAAGAAGTCATGGCCTCTTTGTCCAAGCGTATGAATGACAGCGCCGAGTTTGTTCAGCCGCAGCGCACTTTCGCCGATATGGTCGTCAGTTTTTATGCGCCCGATGACCGCGCCGATGAAACCGGCGCTCACCTGAATGTTCGCCATACCTTGCGCCCGACCCTGCCACATCCCGATTTGTCCCCTATTCTGGAAGCCGGGGCGAAAAAGGGATTGCGTCTTGAGTTGGCCCGCGACATTGACGGCAAGCCGGTCGATGTTCTGGAGATCGCCGGAAACGTTGATGATGAGCGCGCAAGCGCCATGGAAAATTTACTGTGGGAGTTGATACCGGAAGCCCAGCATTTGCGGGTAAACGTCGGTACCTTCACAGACGAGACGAATAAACAGAAACTCAGCCATCCATTGGCCCTGTCGCAATTAATGATCACCTATCATGTCGTCAAGGCGGCCTTGGGTCACCACGCTATTTAGATTTTTTATCAATCATTTTAATGCCTTAGGGAGAGACTAGAAAATGACAGCTACGCACAACCAAATGGCTAACGCCATCCGTTTCCTTTCCGTTGATGCCGTTCAGGCGGCGAACTCGGGCCACCCGGGAATGCCCATGGGTATGGCCGACGTCGCGACCGTGCTGTTCACCGAGTTTCTGAAGTTTGATCCGAAAGCTCCGAAATGGCTGGATCGCGACCGCTTTGTGCTGTCTGCTGGCCATGGTTCGATGCTGATTTACTCTCTGTTGCATTTAACTGGCTACAAGGTATCCCTGGGCGATATCAAAAACTTTCGCCAGATGGGCGCAAAGACTGCGGGTCACCCCGAATACGGTCACGTTGATGGTGTGGAAACGACAACCGGGCCGCTGGGGCAAGGCATCACCACGGCTGTCGGCATGGCGTTGGCTGAAAAAATGCAGTCCGCCCGTTATGGCGCGAAATCTGTCGATCATTACACCTACACTATCGCCGGTGACGGTTGCCTTATGGAAGGCATCAGCCAGGAAGCAATTTCCATGGCCGGTCATTTGAAGCTGAACAAGCTGATTGTCATGTGGGACGACAACGAAATCTGCATTGACGGCAACACCAACATGACGACGTCTGATAACCAGTGTGCTCGATTTGAAGCATCCGGCTGGGATACCCAGGTTATTGACGGCCACGATCCCGTCGCCATCAAGAAGGCGATCGCTGCAGCCAGGAAATCCAAGAAACCATCCCTGATTGCCTGTAAAACGGTTATCGGATTCGGCGCACCGACCAAGGCTGGCTCTCACTCTACCCACGGCGCTCCGTTGGGTGATGAAGAAATTGCGGGTATGCGTAAAGCCCTGGATTGGAACCATGGTCCCTTCGTCGTTCCTAAAGACGTGAAAGCAGCCTGGCTTAAGGCTGGCGCTCGTGGCGCCGTCGACCGCGCCGCCTGGGAAAAGCGCACCAAGCGTCTGAAAAGCACCAAGGAGCTGAAAGCGACCTCGGCTGGTAAACTGCCTGCCGGCTGGACCCGCAAGCTCGACGCCTTCAAGAAGAAAACCGCTGAGGAACAACCCAAGCTGGCGACCCGTCAGGCTTCGGGCAAAGTGCTGGAAGTTTTGACCGCAGCAATCCCTGCAATGATTGGCGGCTCCGCCGATCTGACCGGATCGGTCAACACCATGACCCCGTCAACTCCGTCGATTACCAACAAGGATTTTTCCGGTCGCTACATTCATTATGGCGTGCGTGAACATGCCATGGGCGCAGTGATGAACGGTCTGGCCCTGCATGGCGGTTTTGTTCCCTATTCCGGCACCTTCGCCGTCTTCGCAGATTACATGAAGGGCGCCATGCGCCTGTCGGCCTTGATGGAACAGCGTGTTGTTTATGTCCTGACCCATGACTCCATTGGTCTGGGCGAAGATGGCCCGACTCACCAGCCGGTGGAAACCCTGGCTATGCTGCGCGCCATGCCAAACTTCAACGTCATGCGTCCTTGTGATGTGGTGGAAACCGCCGAATGCTGGCAGCTTGCCCTTGAGCAAAATAAAACCCCTACGGGCATGGTGCTGACCCGTCAGGGATTGGCCCCGCAACGCAAGACCCACAAGACGGAAAACATGTGCGCCCGTGGTGCATATGTGCTGGCAGAAGGCAAAGGCGGCAGCGCCAAGCGCAAGGTCACTTTGCTGGCAACCGGATCGGAAGTTGAAATTGCCATGGCTGCACGCGATATGTTGCAGAAGGATGGGGTTTCGACAGCTGTCGTTTCCATGCCGTGCTGGGAGTTGTTTGATGCACAGGATGCAGCGTACCGGGCCAAAGTACTGGGCAAGGGCACCGTCAAGGTTGGTGTCGAAGCAGCAATGCGCTTTGGCTGGGACAAATACATCGGAGCGGATGGCGGCTTTGTCGGCATGACCGGGTTTGGTGCGTCAGCCCCTGCGCCTGAGTTGTATCAGCACTTCGGGATCACCGCCGTCAATGTGGCAGCCGAAGCGAAAGCCCGGCTGTAAATTCGTTTTTGAAGAAATTTCCTTAGTAGGAGGATTAATAATATGGCTCTCGTATCAATGCGTCAGCTTCTCGATCATGCAGCAGAAAACAGCTATGGCCTGCCTGCGTTCAACGTCAATAACATGGAACAGGTCAAGGCGATCATGGAAGCGGCGGACGCGACCAACAGCCCGGTCATCCTGCAGGGTTCCGCCGGCGCCCGTAAGTATGCTGGGGAAACCTTCCTGCGCCACCTGATCCTGGCTGCCCTTGAAGCCTATCCGCACATTCCTGTCTGTATGCATCAGGATCACGGCACCTCGCCTGCGGTATGTCAGCGCTCCATCCAGTCCGGTTTTTCTTCGGTCATGATGGACGGTTCACTGGAAGCCGATGGCAAGACCCCGTCGTCTTTTGAATACAACGTGGAAACCACCCGCAGGGTCGTCGACATGGCGCATTCGTGCGGTGTATCCGTCGAAGGTGAATTGGGCTGCCTGGGTTCGCTCGAAACCGGCGAAGGAGAAGCCGAAGACGGCGTTGGCGCAGAAGGCAAACTTGAAATGGATCAGCTTTTGACCGATCCGGATGAAGCCGCCGACTTCGTTTCCAAAACCCATGTTGATGCCCTTGCCATCGCCATTGGCACCAGCCACGGCGCTTACAAGTTCACCCGTCCGCCCACGGGCGACATTCTGGCTATCGACCGGGTCAAGGAAATTCACGCACGCATTCCCAATACTCATTTGGTGATGCATGGCTCTAGCGCGGTTCCTCAGGACTGGCTGAAAATCATCAACGAATTTGGTGGCGAAATGGGCGAGACCTACGGCGTTCCCGTTGAGGAAGTCGTCGAAGGCATCAAGCATGGAGTTCGCAAAATCAATATCGACACCGACCTGCGCATGGCGTCAACCGGTTCCATCCGTCGTCACCTGGATGCGAACAGGTCGAACTTCGACCCGCGCAAATATCTGGCTGAAGCAACCAAAGGCATGACTGAAATCTGCAAGGCCCGTTACGAAGCCTTCGGAACCGCCGGAAACGCCGGAAAAATCAAGGTGAAATCCCTTGAAACAATGTTTGAACTTTACGAATCGGGATCGCTGGACCCGAAAGTCAATTGAGCTGTTAGTACACCGAGATAAGTAATAAAAGTTAAAGGAAAGAAAAATGGATCAATCCGGACGTTACGCCGCCCTGGACCTCAGGGAAGAGGAACTCATTGCCGGCGACAAGCATGTCCTTGTCGCTTATCTGATGAAACCCAAAACGGGTTACGGCTATCTTGAAGCTGCCGCCCACTTTGCCGCTGAATCATCCACCGGCACCAATGTTGAAGTCTCCACCACGGATGATTTCACCAAGGGTGTCGATGCGCTGGTTTATGAAATCGATGAAGCCAACGAAATCATGAAGATCGCGTATCCCAATGATTTGTTTGATCGCAATATCATCGACGACAAGGCGATGCTGGTGTCTTTCCTGACATTGGCCATCGGCAACAACCAGGGCATGGGCGATATTGCTTACGCCAAGATGCTGGATTTCTATGTTCCGAAAAGTTTCATGGATTTATTTGACGGGCCAAACGTTGATATAACCGATCTGTGGCGCATGCTTGGTCGTCCCGTAGTCGATGGCGGCTACATCGCTGGCACCATCATCAAGCCAAAGCTGGGCCTGCGCCCGAAACCATTTGCCGAAGCAGCCTACCAGTTCTGGCTGGGCGGTGATTTCATCAAGAACGACGAACCCCAGGGTAATCAGGTTTTCGCCCCACTAAAAGAAACCATTCCCCTTGTCGCCGACGCCATGAAACGCGCCCAGGATGAAACCGGTGAAGTGAAGCTTTTCTCGGCAAACATCACGGCCGACGACCATTATGAAATGCTCGCTCGTGGCGAATTCATTCTGGAAGCCTTCGGTGAGAACGCCAAACAGGTTGCCTTCCTGGTTGACGGCTATGTTGGTGGTCCCGGCATGGTGACGACGGCGCGTCGTAACTTCAAGGACCAGTACTTGCATTACCACCGTGCCGGTCATGGCGCCGTTACATCTCCGTCAACCAAACGTGGTTACACTGCTTTTGTTCTGGCCAAGATGTCTCGTCTTCAGGGTGCTTCAGGCATCCACGTTGGCACCATGGGCTACGGCAAGATGGAAGGCGAACAGGACGACCGCAATATCGCCTACATGATTGAGCGCGACAGTGCCGACGGTCCGTTTTACCATCAAGAATGGCACGGCATGAAGCCGACCACACCGATTATCTCTGGCGGTATGAACGCTCTGCGGCTGCCCGGCTTCTTCGAAAACCTGGGCCATGGCAACGTCATCAATACGGCCGGTGGCGGCTCCTACGGTCACATTGACAGCCCGGCGGCAGGGGCCGTTTCCCTGCGTCAGGCTTATGAATGCTGGAAAGCAGGTGCCGATCCTATTGAATGGGCGAAGGAGCACAAGGAATTTGCTCGCGCCTTTGAAAGCTTCCCGGGAGACGCCGACAGCATCTTCCCCGGTTGGAGAGACAAATTGGGCGTCCATAAGTAAAGGACGCTTGATGAGAAAGGTCGGGGCTGGGGGGCTCCGGCCTTTTTCTATCAGTGGATTATTATTATGAGCGAACAGACACATTCCATCGAACAGTACATCATATCCAAGGAGCCCTTCTATCAGGCTCTTGGTGAAGAAGTGATGTTGTATCAGGCGGCTTACGATGAGCGGCTGCCAGTAATGATCAAGGGACCGACAGGAAGCGGTAAATCCCGGTTCATCGAATATATGGCCTGGAAACTGGGCAAACCGTTGATCACGGTTGCCTGCAACGAAGACATGACTGCGTCCGATCTGGTCGGGCGTTACCTGCTGGATGCTAACGGCACCCGTTGGCTCGACGGGCCGTTGACGGTGGCTGCTCGTTACGGCGCGATTTGCTATCTGGATGAGGTGGTCGAAGCCCGCCAGGACACCACCGTCGTCATCCATCCGCTTACCGATCACCGTCGCGAATTGCCATTGGACAAAAAGGGTGAACTGATCAAGGCCCATGCAGACTTCCAGTTGGTGATCTCCTACAACCCCGGCTACCAGAGTCTGATGAAAGACCTCAAGCAATCGACCAAGCAGCGGTTTTCAGCATTGTCGTTTGAATACGCCCAGCCCGATATGGAAGTCGGCATCATCACCACTGAAACCGGCTGTGATGGCGAGATCGCCGGCAAACTTGTTCAGGTCGGTGGGGCCGCCCGCAACCTGAAAGGCCATGGGTTGGATGAAGGAATTTCCACCCGTTTGCTGGTTTACGCAGCGCGTCTGATCAACAAGGGCATCCACCCAGCTGCCGCTTGTCGCATGGCGATGGTTGAACCGATCACTGACGATGCGGACATCCGCTCAACCCTGAATCACGCCATCGACGCAGTCTTTAGCTGACATGGCGATCAGCGAAGAATCCCTTATTGCTTATCGGGAGCAGCTTAAATGCGGCTTCAGGGAAATCGATGACATCTTCGCCGATCGCATGGAAAGCGCACTCGCTACTTTGAGCGAGCGCGGTGTGAAGGACTATCTTTCCGGTGCGTCACTCGTTGGCGGTATCGGGCGCGGGGTTGAACCTGTTCTGGTCTATCTGGAAGAAATGCCCGAAGTCGCTGCGAAACTGGGTGAGGGGATGCTGTCGCTGGTTTCAGAATCCGTGTGGACGATTTCACGGACCCCGAATGGTAATGCCATCCCGCCGTTCCTGAACACCATTGCCGAGGCCGCCCGTCGTTTAGGCTCGCTGGATCACCTGTGCCGCTATATCGATATCATCTTCGATATGATGGAGCGATCAACCGGGTCAATTCACGGCCATCACACAACCATTCCCAGCCCGGCCCTGCCAACCCTGCTGAACAACATACCTAATTTACTGGGGCAATTGTCCTTGAAGGGATTGAGCAACTGGATCGATTACGGGATTCGCGCTTACGGCAATCATCCGCAGCGCCAGCAGGATTATTTTTCCCTGCAATCGCCCGATAGCCGCGCCGTCCTGCAGCGCGAACGCCACGGCACCCTTTTTACCGATCACGAACGCAACCTTGATCTGTACATGAAAGCCCTGTGGGACGAGAAAACCCATTTCGTGCCGTATTCAACCGGTTTCGATGATCTTCGCAAACCGAAACCTTATTTCGATGAATTAGGAATCCGGGTGCCGGATGTCTATGACGATCAGGACGGCCTCAGCGGTATTGATCGTTACCGCGCTTTACTCGCCCACATCGCCGCCCACCACCGTTGGACCAACGCCATTTTTGCCGACAACTTCAGCCCCTTTCAGCGTTACGCGGTCGAGGTGTTTGAGGATTGTCGCATCGAAGCTTTGGCCATGCGCGTATTTCCCGGCTTGCGGCGCATATGGATTGCCTTGCATCCAAGGCCCATCGAAGGGGATTGCGATACGGATATCGAGTCCTGCATTCGCCATCGATTGGCGATGTTGTCTTACGCCATTCTTGATTTCGATCACGGGTACGAAAACGAAGACGTGTGCGATTTTACCGCGCGCTTCCATGAAACGCTGGAGGGCCGCGACAGCAGCACACAGGAAATTTCCATGCTGGCGATCAAGTTCGTCGCCCGCACGCGCCTGCAGTCCGATCAATCCGCCGATATGTATTTCAAAGACACGGAAGTCGATTACCGGGACGACAACCGGCACATGTGGAAGTTCTTCGAGCTGGGCGATGAAGAGGAAATGTTCGACGAAGAGGATCGTGACAGAGCCGATGAGGCGGAGGAGGATAAGGCCCTGCCGCCGCGTCATTATCCGGAATGGGATTACACCACCAAGACCTACCGGCCCGACTGGGTCAGCCTGTATGAAAGCCTGCACCCGTCTGGCGAAAGTGGGTTCATTGACGCCTTGCTGGAAAAGCACTCTGGCCTTGCGAAACGCCTGAAGCAATTGCTTGATCTTCTGAAGCCCCAGAACTACGTCCGCGTTCGTTATCAGGAGGACGGCAGCGAGCTTGATCTGGACGTCGCCATTCGTTCCCTGATTGATTACAAGTCAGGGGCGACGCCGGACCCGCGCATCAACATGAGCCATCGCCACGATGGCCGCGACATTGCCGTCATGCTGCTGCTTGATCTTTCTGAATCAGTCAGTCAAATTCCGGAAGGGTGCACGCAGAGTATTCTGGAACTCAGCCAGGAAGCCGTCGCCCTGCTGGGCTGGGCAATTGATAAACTTGGCGACTCATTTGCCGTCGCCGGTTTTTCATCCAATACCCGCCATCAGGTTCGCTATCAGCACATCAAGGGTTACAGCGAAAACTGGAACGATGCCGTCAAGGGCAGGCTGGCGGCACTGGAAGCAGGATATTCGACCCGCATGGGCGCGGCCCTGCGCCATGCCGCCCATTATCTGGGCACACGCAAGGCTGACAAGAAATTGTTACTGGTTCTGACCGACGGCGAGCCGTCGGACATCGATACGGACGATGATCGCACCCTGATCGAAGACGCCCACAAGGCGGTTCAGGAACTGGACCGTGACGGTATCTACACCTACTGCATCAATCTTGATCCCAATGCCGACAACTACGTCGAGGATATTTTTGGTCAGCGTTATACGGTTATTGACCGGGTTGAAAGCCTGCCGGAAAAATTGCCGCAACTGTTTATGTCTTTAACAAAATAACGAAAGAGCGTTTTCAAGGGCCGCGCCTTTCCATCCATCAAAGAATCACATATTAGTTAGTTAACCTGAGGCCCGAAGGAAAAAAGAAATGACCGTCAAAATCGCCCCCAGCATCCTGTCCGCCGATTTCGCGCGTCTCGGCGAGGAAGTAAAAGCCATCGACGAGGCCGGTTGCGACTACATCCACATTGATGTCATGGACGGCCATTTCGTGCCCAACCTGACTTTCGGTCCGCCGGTTATTAAATGCATCCGCTCGTGGACCGACAAACCCTTCGACGTCCACCTGATGATTGATCCGGCGCAGATCTATCTTGAAGAATACGCTGCCGCAGGCGCGGACATTATCACTGTCCACGCCGAAGCCGACAAACATCTGGACCGCAGCATTCAGGTAATCAAGAGCCTGGGCAAGAAGGCCGGTGTATCGCTCAATCCATCGACTCCTGAATCGGCACTTGAATACGTTATCGATCAGCTTGATCTGGTTTTGGTGATGTCAGTCAACCCCGGCTTCGGCGGCCAAAGCTTCCTTGCATCCCAACTGGCAAAAATCAGTAAGATCAAGGCCATGGCTGGCGGCAGGCCCATGGACCTGATGGTCGACGGCGGCGTAAATGCCAGTACCATCAAATCCGTCGTCGACGCCGGAGCCAATGCCGTCGTCGCCGGAAGCGCCGTGTTCAAGGGCGACGACTACAGCGCGACCATTGGAGCGCTTCATGATGCGTTGAAGTAACGCTTTAAAGAACATTTTGATTTTGCAGACCGGTGTGAACTTTGTTCACGCCGGTTTTTTTATGCCAAAACATCCCAATGAATTATCCGATACCCTGGAAATGAGTTAGGGGGAGACTAAAAGGACTACAATACCATTATTAGGAGAAAAATAATTTTACAAAAATTCCATTTAATATAAATTAATACAGTTTATCAGATAGATATGGTTTTTTTTAATAAAAATAATTGAATAAAAGGTAAAAATTATGGAATTTGTGATTGTTGGGTTGGCGGTGTTTGGCCTTTATTCCATTTATTCACTTATCCAACGAATAAAGCGAAAAGCAAAATGGAAGAAAAATTTTATAGGAGATGTGAACAATCAGAAGCGCTTCGTATCTCAGGGGAAGTTTTACAAGAAGAAATTGATGAATAAATCCGAGTTCCGCGTTTTTCAGGTGCTCGAGCAATGGATCAAAAGCAATGCCAATTTGGGTTTCAGATTATTTTCACAAGTGGCCATCGGGGAGTATTTGGGGGCCAGTGAAAATCAAGCATTTCATTCTATTAATTCCAAACGCGTGGATTTTTTGATTATCAATCCATTTGGTGAAGCGATGGTTGCAATTGAATACCAAGGAGAGGCGCACTACCAGAATAACGCTCAAGACCGCGACGAGGTAAAGGCTATCGCCCATGACAAAGCAGGTATAAAACTCGTTGAGATTTTCCCTGACGAAGATGAAACTGGTATATCGAATAAAATCAATTCGGCTTTGGGGTTGTCTAGTGCTTAATGGGACGCATGTTCATTTCAGCACCCGAGGTCTCCTGTGATTTAGTTGAATTATGGCTATAAAAAAATGACCTCCCCAAAACAAGTCCTTCAAAACACATTCGGCTTTAACGACTTTCGTCCCGGCCAGCAGGAGATCATTGATTTCCTGCTGGCCGGTGAGAGCGTCCTGGCTGTTATGCCGACCGGGGCGGGCAAGTCCATGTGTTATCAGGTGCCTGCGGTTCTTTCTGGCCGTCTTGCCATTGTCGTTTCGCCGCTGGTGGCGTTGATGGATGATCAGGTGGCGGGCCTGCGCGCCAACGGGGTTAACGCCGTTGGAATTCATTCGGGCATGTCCCGTGAGGATCAGGTGGCGGCATGGATGACGGTGAAGTCCGGCGAATGTCGACTTTTGTATCTGTCGCCCGAACGTCTGATGAGCGAGCGCATGCTGACGGCCATCGCCAAACTTGATGTTTTCATGTTCGTCATTGATGAGGCTCACTGCATCTCAAAATGGGGGGTCAGCTTCCGCCCCGAATATGATCAGCTTTCCAGGCTGGTGGATTTATTCCCCAGCGTCCTCACCGCCGCCTTTACCGCGACTGCGGACAAGGCGACCCGCGATGACATTGCCGACAAGCTGTTTCGCAAACAGGGTCGCATTATCGTGCACGGCTTCGACCGTCCCAATCTTCGCCTCGGCGTGGCGGCGAAGACGGACTGGAAAAAACAGCTGTTGGCGTTTCTTGACGACAAGGGTGAGCAGTCTGGCATCGTCTATTGCCTGTCAAGAAAGTTCACCGAGGAAGTCACCAGCTTTCTATGTGGCAAAGGATTCACGGCGCTGCCCTATCACGCAGGGCTGGATGCTGGCGTGCGCAAGATCAACCAGAATCGTTTCATGAGCGAGGATGCGGTGATCATGGTCGCCACCATCGCCTTTGGAATGGGCATTGACAAGCCGGATATCCGTTATGTGGCTCACCTGAATTTACCGGGCAGCATGGAAGCCTATTATCAGGAGATCGGCAGGGCGGGGCGCGACGGTGCGCCTGCGGAAACCTTGATGCTGTTCGGCCTGGACGATATTCGCATGCGCCGTCAGTTCATTGTACAGGACGGCGAAGACGGGGTTCACAAGCTGCGCGAACACAAACGGTTGGATGCCCTGATGGCGTATTGTGAAGCAACCCAGTGCCGCCGTAGCGCCTTGCTTGCATACTTTGATGAAAAAATCGCAGCTTGTGAAAACTGCGATAATTGCCTGCACCCCCCCACCGTTATTGATGGTACGGCGCAAGCGCGCCTGATGATGGCGGCGATCATTCAAACAGGGGAATTCTTTGGTGCAAATCACATAAACGATGTGCTACGCGGTGCTGACAACCAGAAAATCAGGGACAAGGGACATCAGAATCTTTCGTCCTACGGCACCGGAAAGGATGCATCCAGGGACTATTGGCAGGCCTTCATGCGTCAGGCCGTGGCGGGGGGGTACCTTGCAATCAACGTGCAAAAGTATGGCTGTCTTGAAATTACGTCACAAGGTCAGGATGTGTTGAGTGGCGACGCGCCGTTTCTGTTTCGTGAAATCAGTGTGGTTTCATCAACCCGTTCGCGCAGTGCATCTTCCCGCAAGAAAGTTGTTCAGGACCTGTCTGATGTAGACGCAGGGTCGTTCACTCAGTTGAAGGCGTTGCGCCTGAAACTGGCATTGGAGCGGGATGTTCCGGCCTTCGTGGTGTTTTCCGATGCAACTTTGCTCGATATGGTTACCAAACGCCCTGTCACACGCGAGCAAATGCTGGAAGTGAATGGAGTGGGGCCGAGCAAACTTGAAAAATATGGCGATTTTTTTCTTGATGCCATTATTTCAGGGCAGGGGGCTAATAACCCTACATAAGTCATTGAAATGTTATATTATATGACATATAACTTATATTCAATTGTTACCCTATCGGCCGCACCGAGGAAATTATCTTGTTTCGCCCCCACTTCATTAAGGACCCG
>JADHSW010000040.1 GCA_016776705.1 Rhodospirillales bacterium | reverse complement strand
CTGACGGTCAATGAAGAGACCAAGGCCTATCCGCTGCGCATCCTGATGTGGCACGAGATCGTCAACGACACCATCGGCGGCGTGCCGGTGACGGTGACGTATTGTCCGCTGTGCAACTCATCCATTGTTTTCGACCGCAGGCTGGATGGCATGGTGCTGGATTTTGGCACCACGGGAAAACTCAGAAACAGCGATCTGGTCATGTATGACCGGCAGACGGAATCATGGTGGCAGCAGTTTCTTGGCGAGGGTATTGTCGGGGAGATGACCGGCAGGGAGCTGAAAATTATGCCGTCGCGACTGGAATCCTTCGAGCGCTTCAGAAAACGCGCCCCGTACGCCAGGGTGCTTGTCGCCAATTCCCCCAACCTGCGCCGCTATGGCGACAACCCTTATGTAGGCTATGACAGCCGCGATGTGCCCTATGACTTTTTTAATGGAGAGATGCCGGATGGTATCGGCGCCATGGTTCGTGTTGTGGTTGTCAATGGCGAGGCATGGAGCCTGCCTTTGCTGAGCGCGAAAGGGGTAATCAAACCGGGTGGCGGCGTGGAAATAAGCTGGCATGCTGGACAGAATTCGGCGCTGGACAGCAACAACATTTCAGCCGGGCGCGACGTCGGCAATATCATTGTGCGAAAACAGGACGGGGATAAATGGCAGGATGTCGCCCACGACATTACCTTCGCCTTCGTCTTTCACGCCTTCCACCCCCAGGGCGTCATTCACAAGAACTAGATTTTGGCGTTCTCTCATTGCTTGAGCGTTTGCCACCACCAATTTGCCGGATTAGAGTCGGCGCAATGATTGTTGGTGATTCGCAGGGCTTTATGACGACCAAACGCGCACATGTAATTGTTACGGGTAACGAAAAGGGCGGCAGCGGCAAGTCGACGACGGCCATGCATCTGGTTGTCGGGTTGCTGCGCGACGGCCACGGCGTCGGCAGCATCGATCTTGATGCCCGCCAGGGAACGCTGTCCACCTACCTTGCCAATCGTCAGCAGTTTATCAACGACAAGGGCACGGTTCTTCCCATGCCTGACAGCCGTGTTATTGCGCACAGTACCGACATCAACCGCGATGCCGCCGAAGCCGATGATGAAAGACTGTTGTTGGAAACCATTGAAGAGTTGTCCCTTGAAAACGATGTCATCGTTATCGATACGCCGGGCGCAGACAGCATCCTGACACGCCTTGGACATTCCTTCGCCGATACCCTGATCACGCCACTGAATGACAGCTTTATCGATCTTGACGTTCTGGCCCAGGTTGACCCGTTGACCCTGCAGATCAAGAACCCCAGTCATTATTCGGAAATGGTCTGGCAGCAAAAAATGCGTAAGGCCAGGCGGGGCGGCAGGGCCATGGACTGGATTGTCATGCGCAACCGTTTAAGCCATCTGGACGCCCGCAACAAACGCGAGATTGAACGCCTGCTGGGCGATTTGTCTGAACGGGTCGGTTTTCGTCAGATTGCCGGGTTCGGCGAGCGGGTCATCTACCGCGAACTGTTCCTCGCCGGACTTACGATGATGGATATCATCGATGTGCTGGGGCCGGAAAACCTGACCATGTCTCACATATCGGCCCGTCAGGAAGTGCGCGCCCTGATTGATGCCATTGGATTTGGCTAGTCAAACCAGATCGGATTCGACCATGCCCGCTTGCCATTGGCGTCGCGGATGGTGACGCGCACGTAAGCATCCTCGAAGCGGTCAGTCGGGAACGTCGCCTCTTCAATTCCATCGCCCATTTTATATGTCGAGCGGGCCCCGCGTCCCTGCAGCGAAATAACGTGGGCAGGCGAACACGCCACATGCAGTTCGCCATCCGCGATCTTGATGTCATGGATTTGCGGCCCCTGAGACGAATAGTAACGACCGGCTTTCATGGAATCCAGAAGGGCGTCCGGCTCAAGGCTGTCGGCCAGAACGTGCATCCAGCCGCCGAACGCGTCGTGGGTAATGTGGTGGGCGTCATCAGTGGCGTATCCGCTCAAACGCCAGCCCTCGTTCAGCAACAGGTCACAGAAGGGCCAGTCTTCACCCCGGTCGACCTCAATCTCGGACCCATGATTGTAAATTTCGATGGCATGGGCGCAGGTAATCAATCTGGCGTCCTCAATGGTCAGGCCATACCAGGAGGGGTGGACGATGCCGATAAACGCCCCGGTTGCCGCTGCGCGTTCGGCGATTTCGACCGGTCCTTCATCTTTTCCGGGTCTTGCAAAATCAAGGGGAATTCCCACCGCCAGGATATGCCAGGGCTCACTGTTTGCCAACGTCCCCTGATGCAGTTCGGCTGCGATCAGGGTGGTGAAATCATTACTTCTATAAGCCCGCGTATCGGTTACGGGAAAGTCAAAATGCTCAATAAAATGTTCAGTCAGGGAGATAAAGTCGTACCCGGCTTCCCGGTATGCATTGCAGACCTCGCCCGGCGCCAGCTTGCCGTCTGAGTTGGTCGAATGGGTGTGCAGGTTGCCGCGATAAAACTGGCCGGGACGTCCAAAAGGTAAATTTTTCATGCTGGCTCTCGAACAGTTAAAACGGTTTCATTTTCATATATAGGAATTCTTCTGGGATGGCGTGCTGAAAATTATATACCGATCTGTTCATTGTCGCCCTTAGCTTCCTGCAGCAGCCAATCCCTGAATTGGCTGATTTTTGGCATCTTCGCGGCTGTTTTTGGACAAACAATGTAATAGGCGAAGGGGGCGGGCAGGGAGACGTTGAACAAACGGATCAGACGCCCCGCCATTAAATCTCTGGCGGCCAGGGCGCTGCGCGCAAGGGCGACCCCCTGACCTTCGATGGCGGCGTCAATTACCATGCTGGTCTGGTCAAATTGGGGGCCGGGCGGGGGCCTGGTTTCGGTCACCCCTGCGGCGGCGAACCATAAGGGCCAATCCTGTCGGCTACGATCATGCAGCAAGGGCAGCGCCGTAAGGTCATGAGGTTGTTCAATTGGGGAATGGCGCTTCAGAAAATCAGGACTGCAAACAGGAAACACCTGTTCCGGGCAAAGCCTTTGTACGTCCAGATCCAGCCAATCTCCCTGGCCATGTCGGACCGCCATATCGATATCACTGCGGGCAAGGTCCACATGTTGCGTGGAGGCGCTTATTCGCAGTTCGATTTCCGGATGGGTGGCAATGAAATCCCCCAGACGGGGCACCAGCCATTTTGTCGCAAAATTGGGAGAAACGCTGACGGTCAGGATGCCGCTTTTCTCGTTTGTTTCAAGGTAGGCATTTCCCGCCTCTAACAGGTCCAGGGCTTGGCGAACGAAGGGAAGGTAGCCTTTGCCCTGCTGGGTTAATTGTAATCGTTGCCTGACCCGCAGGAACAGTTTGACCCCAAGTCGATCTTCCAGCCCTTTCACCTGATGACTTACGGCGCCCTGGGTGACGTTCAGTTCCAAGGCGGCCTTGGTAAAACTCAAGCTGCGGGCGGAGGCCTGGAAGGCCCGTAAGGCGTTGATAGAGGGGAGAAAACGCATAACAGCTACTTCATGAGAAAATTTAATTATTAGATGAAAAATGATGCTTTGTGCAAAAGGTGAAACATAGACAGTATAACAGGTGTTAAATCAATTTAAACAAGGAACTGGTTCTGCTGCCAACATTAATAAATTTAATGAAGTAGCGAGAAATCATCAAGGAGTGCAGCCATGAATAATATCATTCAAAATCAGGTAAATGAGACGACCGACGGTATTTTTTCCGCCCTCGGTTGTAGGGCGAATGATGAACAATGGAAAAAAATGGCAGGCGTTGTTGAGGATGCGGTTATCAAGGTGACGATTGATACGCTCAATCAAAGTGGCGGCAATCGATACAGGGGAAGCCATAAACAGCAATCAGTTGGAACAGAAGGGTATTCAGATAATTCCGCCCTGATCGCCATCCTGTCGAGTATGCGTTGATTTGTAGCCGTAAATTGGTATCCGCAAAATCGCCTTCAAATTGTAGGCTTATGGGTTGAGACAATCCTGAAAACGCCATTCTGGATTGGAAATTGCCGGCCCGTTCGCAGGCAGTCCGCCCAGACTTAATGGTGAAAATGGGCCAAAACAGCATGTCATCGGGGCAATTGTGTTTCGTCATCAAATGGATAACGAAGACAGGGTGATTTATGGCAAACGTGAAGGCTCAATAACGTTTTAGGGCTTTGCTTTCAGTGTCGTAAATGCGCAAATATATGATCCGATTTGAACATTATTCAGTCAAGCAAGGTCATGTCGAAAAAGGGCGAAAATCTTCCCAGTCATAAATCATCGAAAACGGACGTCAATGCGTTCCTGGATAAGGTCGCCCGCACGCCGACGTTAAGAACTCCCGGCAAGCGTGGACGCCTGCTTTTTGGCATGGACGCCACCGCCTCGCGCCAGCCCATGTGGGACCGGGCGGCGAAAATTCAGGGCGAGATGTTCACCGAGACGGCTGCCATGGGAGGGTTGGATTTGCAGTTGGCGTATTATCGCGGATTTGGTGAATTCAAGGCGTCGAACTGGGTCAACGATGGCGAAAAACTGTTGAAACTGATGACCTCGGTGTTTTGCCTGGCCGGTGAAACCCAGATCGGAAAATTGCTTGACCACACGATCAGGGAAACCAAAAAAAATAAAATCAACGCCCTGGTCTTTATCGGGGATTGTGTCGAAGAAGACGTGGACAAGCTGGGAAACCTTGCCGGTGAGCTGGGTATCCTTGGGGTTCCCGTTTTCATGTTTCAGGAAGGCAATGATCCCATCGCCACATATGCCTTCAAGCAGATCGCCAAGTTGACGGGTGGTGCATGCTGCCGCTTTGATGCATCAAGCGCCCATGTGCTAAAAGAATTGCTCAATGCCGTCGCCGTCTTTGTCGCCGGGGGACGACCGGCGCTTGAGGACAGGGGCCGAAAACGCGGCGGTGAGGTTCTTAAACTCATAAATCTGATGAAGGAAAAATAACAAAGTGCTGCCCTATTTTATTCTTGGGATCGCCTTGCTTGCCGGTTTTCTTCTTGCGTCTCGCTGGTATGTCAGCGCCGACCCGAAATCATTGGTCAAGGTGCTGAAGTGGTTGTCGCTGGGCCTGATTGTGATCATTGGCCTGTTCCTTGCCCTGACCGGTCGTCTGGCATGGGCCTTCGCCACATTGCCCGTGCTGTTTGCCTGGTTCATGCGATTTCGCAGCGCCGCCCGCATGTTCAGGAATTTCTCCCGCATGGGCCAGGGTGCGCCCAGGGATGCGTCATCGGAAGTCGAGACCCGTTTCCTGCGCATGACCCTGGATCACGCAAGCGGCGACATGCATGGCGACGTGTTGGATGGACCCCATAAAGGACGCCGACTGGGGGATATGGAACTGGTCGATCTGGTCGACCTGCTAAAGACCTGCTGGATAGAAGATGAGCAATCCGCACAGATCATGGAAGCCTATCTGGATCGCCTTTATCCAGATTGGCGCGAGTATGCCAAAGATGATGCGGGGAACGGTTTTTTCAAAGATGAAATGGACCATCAGGAGGCACTGGATATCCTCGGACTGGAAAAGGGAGCTTCGCGGGAGCAGATAAAGGAAGCCCATCACAGGTTGATTGCGGGGTCGCATCCGGATCATGGCGGCTCGACATATCTTGCTGCCAAGATCAATCGCGCCAAGGATGTTCTGCTTTCTTGAAAATCCCAAGGTTGCAGCTACCTGACGGGTGTGGCACAAAGGCCGCGAAATAAATTTTGCGGCGATTCGCTGTCGATATTTCGAGGGGATTTTATGGTTAAACCAGTAAAGAAGGCGGTCTTTCCCGTCGCCGGTTTGGGGACGCGGTTTTTACCTGCGACCAAGGCGATGCCGAAGGAAATGTTGCCGATCGTCGACAAGCCTCTGATCCAATATGCGGTTGAAGAAGCCCGCGACGCCGGGATCGAAGAAATCATCTTCGTTACCGGGCGAGGCAAGGCGGTTTTGCTTGATCATTTCGATCATTCCTTCGAGCTTGAGAAAACACTGGAAGAACGCGGCAAGGCCGACGCCTTGTCGCTGGTGCAGGATGTTATGGGAAAGCCGGGGCAGATAACATCGACCCGCCAGCAACAACCGTTGGGCCTGGGTCATGCGGTGTGGTGTGCGCGACATTTTATTGTTGATGAGCCATTTGCCGTGCTTCTGGCCGATGACCTGATTATGGCCGACCCGGGTTGCCTGAAACAGATGATGGATGTGTATCAGCAAACCGGTGGCAATATCGTCGCCAGCGAGGAAGTGCCGCGAGAGCACACCAACCGCTATGGTATTCTGGATGTTGTCGAAGATGATGGACGCCTTGCCCGGGCCAGGGGGCTTGTTGAAAAGCCTTCACCGGATAAAGCGCCGTCAAATCTTTGCATCATCGGACGTTATATTTTACAGCCCGAGGTTTTTGAACACCTGAGCAGGCAGGAGCAGGGGGCTGGTGGCGAAATTCAGTTGACCGACGCCCTTGCCAGGACCATCGATACCATTCCCTTTCATGGTCTTCGCTTTAAGGGTGACCGGTTCGACTGCGGCGACAAACTGGGCTTCCTTGAAGCCAACGTGGCATTTGCCCTTGCCCGCGATGATTTGAGGGACGGTATGCGCCAGATGCTTAAAAAGACAATGTTGAAGGATTCACGATGCGTGTAGCGATGATTGGTACCGGGTACGTCGGACTTGTTTCTGGTGCCTGTTTTTCAGAATTTGGCGTCGATGTCGTCTGTGTCGATAAAGACCGGAACAAGATCGAAAGCCTGGATAAAGGAATTATGCCGATCTTCGAACCCGGCCTTGAAGATCTGGTCGCCAATAATGTCAAAGCCGGTCGCCTCAGCTTTACCACAGATCTCAGGCAGGCAGTCAGTGGCGCAGACGCGGTCTTCATTTGTGTGGGCACCCCGACAGAACCCGGCGGTGGCCATGCCGACCTGTCCTATGTGTACGGGGCAGCAAGGGAAATAGCCGAGGCGTTGGACGGTTATTGCGTCATCGTCAACAAGTCGACGGTTCCTGTCGATACCGGAAAAGAAGTCACCAGGGTCATTTGCGAAACCCGCCCCGATGCGGATTTCGATGTGGTCTCGAACCCGGAATTCCTGCGCGAAGGATCGGCCATCAACGATTTCATGCGCCCGGACCGTGTCGTCATCGGCACGCAAAGCGAGCGCGCCCGCGACGTCATGCGTAATCTGTACCGCCCCCTTTTCCTTATTGAAACGCCGATCCTGTTTACCCAGCGCCAGACGGCGGAACTGATCAAGTATGCCGCCAACACGTTCCTGGCGACCAAGATCACATTCATCAATGAAATTTCCGATTTATGCGAAAAGGTCGGGGCCGACGTTCAGGACGTCGCCAAGGGCATTGGCCTGGACGGTCGGATCGGATCGAAATTTCTGCACAGTGGCCCCGGTTACGGCGGTTCGTGCTTTCCCAAGGATACCCTGGCGCTTGTAAACACGGCGCGCGATATGGGCGCTCCCCTGAGGATCGTCGAAGCGGTCGTGGACATCAACGACAAGCGCAAGAAGCAGATGGCGCAGCGGGTCATTGCCGCCTGTGACGGCTCCGTGGAAGGCAAGACGATTGCCGTTCTTGGTGTCACCTTCAAGCCCAATACGGACGACATGCGCGACTCGCCCAGCCTTGACATCCTGCCTGCCCTGCAAAAGGCGGGCGCAACAATTCAGGCCTTCGATCCGGAAGGCATGGGCGAGGCAAGGGAATTGCTGAATGACATCAAGTGGTGTGAAAACACATACGCCCCCATGGAAGGGGCGGACGCCCTTGTCATCATCACCGAATGGAATGCCTTTCGCGGACTCGACTTCGAACGGGTTAAGTCCTTGTTGAAAAATCCAATCCTGGTTGATCTGCGCAATATCTACAATCCCAATGACATGGCCGCTGCGGGAATGGATTATCACTGTCTGGGACGACCCACCAGCAAGTCCGAATAAGAGATTTAGACCATGACTGAGGCCCGCACACTGGATGCGACGATCCTTCGTGAATACGACATTCGCGGTATCGTTGGCGCCACCCTAAATCCCGAAGACGTACAGGCTATCGGCCATGGGTTCGGGACCTTTATCGCCCGTGCTGGCGGTAAAACCGTTGCTGTCGGTTATGACGGTCGGCTTTCCTCGCCTGATTTGGAAGCCGCGGTCATCAAAGGCCTGAGCGCCGCTGGACTGCATGTTTACAGGGTAGGTCGTGGACCCTCTCCCATGCTTTATTATGCCACCCATGTGCTTGAGGCCGATGCTGGCCTTATGATCACAGGCTCGCACAATCCGCCGGACTACAACGGCATTAAGATGACAATGGGCGGAAAATCGTTTTTCGGCACTGACATTCAGAAACTAGGGGATCTTGTCGCCGCCGGTGATTTCGTTAACGCCGAAGGCTCCGATGAGACACGCATTGTGTTCGATGATTATGTGGCGAGGTTGCTCGGCGACTATCGCGGCACGCGGGACCTGAAGGTCGCCTGGGATAATGGCAATGGGGCGGCGGGTGAAGCGCTTGAAGCCCTTGTCGCCGGTCTGCCCGGTGAACACCTGTTGCTGAACGAAAAAATCGACGGAACCTTCCCGGCCCATCATCCCGACCCGACGGTCGAGAAAAACCTGGATCAATTGAAGGAACTTGTGCTGCGCACAGGGTGCGATCTGGGCTTCGCCTTTGACGGCGACGGCGACCGCATCGGCCTGATTGACAGTCAGGGCAGGGTGCTGTGGGGCGATCAGATGATGGTCATCCTGGCGCGCGAAGTATTGAAGGATATTCCCGGGGCGACGATCATCGCCGACGTCAAGGCAAGTCAGGTCTTTTTCGATGAGATCGAGCGCATGGGCGGCAAGGCGGTGATGTGGAAAACCGGCCATTCCCTGATCAAGGCGAAAATGCAGGAAACCGGGGCCCCGCTGGCGGGCGAAATGAGCGCCCATATTTTCTTCAAACATCGCTATTACGGCTATGACGACGCGCTTTATGCCGCCGTCCGCCTGCTGTCGATAGTCGCATCAGGCGACGAGACACTGGATCATATGCTCGACGCCATGCCGCAAATGCTGAATACGCCCGAGCTTCGTTTCGACTGCGCCGAAGAACGCAAGTTCATCATCGTCGAAGAAGTCGCCGAACGGCTGAAAAGCATCAGCGGCATTACGGTTCACGACATGGACGGCGTGCGCGTCCAATCCGGTGATGGCTGGTGGCTGCTCAGGGCATCCAACACTCAGGCCGTACTGGTGGCCCGGTGTGAATCGACAACAGTCGATGGCCTGAAACGCCTGAAAGACGCGCTAAGTAATCAACTGCGTGAAAGTGGCCTGGAGCCTCCGGCCTTCGATTAATCGGCAGCCGCCAGTTGTTGCAGGGGCTGTTTCATTTTTAGCTCCATACAATTGATGTTGCGGCGCTTCAGGACGCGGCATGCCTTATAGGCCTGTTGTTTGGTCAGGCCCAGAATGCGGGCCCTGTAAACAGGCGAGCGTTCTCCCTTTTCCAGGGGCACCACCCGGATATGACCTTCAAACAGGTAATCGGGGGCTTTTTCGACGGCCAGCTGTGCAATTTTGTAGGCGGGGTCCGTGGTTTTATAGGCGCCGACCTGAATCCCCCACTGCAGTTTGGAGATTTCGCGATCCCTCGCCTTTTTTGAAATCTTGGCTTCTACGGCGACCTCTGTGTGTGTTGTGCCAAGTTTCTCGTAACCCTTATCTAGCAGTTTCGCCATGTGCTTGTTGCGTGCGCGCGAGGTGCGGCCACCGAAGACGACGCCAATCAGGCGTTGTCCGTCGCGCTCGACCGAGGCGACCAGATTAAAGCCTGAGGCCCGTATGTAGCCGGTCTTGATGCCATCCGCCCCATGATAGGTTTTCAAAAGCTCGTTGTGGTTCTTATGGGTCAGGCCATCGTGTTCGAAAGTTTTGGTCGAGAAGTAATGATAATGTTGCGGGAAATCACGAAGTAGCCGCATGGCCAGCGTCGCCATGTCCCTGGCGGTTGAAAGTTGGCCGCGATGGGGCAGGCCCGATGCGTTGCGGAAGGTCGTGCGCCCCATGCCGATAGCGCGGGCTTTCGCGGTCATGGAAAGGGCGAATTTTCGCTCGGTACCGCTCAGGGTTTCGGCGATGGCGGTCGCGACATCGTTTGCTGATTTGGTGACAATCGCCAGGATCGCCTGCTCGAATGTCAGTTTCTCGCCTCTTGATAACCCAAGCTTGGACGAGGGTTGACGGGCGGCCCGGGCTGAAAACTCGACTGGCGTATCCATTCGGATGCTGCCCTTTTCCAGGGCGTCGAAGACCATGTACAGGGTCATCATCTTGGTAAGCGAGGCAGGGTAGTTGAGGGTGTCTTCATTGATTTTATGAAGCACTGCGCCTGTTTCGGCATCGATCACGTAAGAAGCGTATTTGGCCTGGGCGGGTGTCGGTGTTAACAGGGGGAGAGCGGCCAGCACGACTGCCGCAGCAAAAAGCTGTAAATACCTTACGGCGAAAATTTTCCCCTTTGAGGCCCTCAAAATTACGTTCCTGCCATTTTTTTGCTTAAACGTTCGACAGAATACTACCTAGCCTCTCGGTGGATAACAAATGATTAAGAATCCAAAGATTTTTCATTCCTCAGCGATGGTTATCAATTGATGATCAAAAAATTCCGCCATCAGCTTGACGATGTCAGTTTTGACGGTGGTTGGGTCTGCATCGGGGAAGGCCTTGCAGATCAGGTCCGCTGCCTCTTTGCCGTTGGTCCTGTCTTTAAGCAAACGCCACAGGGCCGCTCCAACAGGGTTCAAATGATACAGCGCGTCCGTATCGGGATTGACCAGAAAGATAACGTCATCTATTTCGCGCTCTGTAATTCCTTGTCGTCGGGTGTAGGATTGCTTTAAGGGCATGGTTTCAGGGCCTCTACAAGAAAACGCGCCGCCCTTGCCCCGTCCGGGTAGTGTAAAGTATATCGCTTCGCCTTTTCACAAAGGCCGTGAAGGCGATCTAGTGTTTCAAGGGCCGGAACTGCTTGCGCGAAATTCTGCAGTATGGTGCGCTTCAGGATGTCGCCGGTGGTTGCCGGCAGCATTTCCATCCGGGCGACAGGATCACGACAAAGTTCGATAATTCCCTTGATCGGTGCCGTCTCGCCGTAGCTTGCAAGCTCGCCCGCCCGCATTTTCAGGTACAGAAACCTGCTGCTTTTGGGGCCTTGTCTTTTGCCCACGAAGGTATGGAATGCATCACCACAATCACCAGGCAGGGGTAATCTGAGCCGCGGCAAAACACCTGGGGCCATGCCCCGGGAGTCTCCGTTCAGATAAAGAACGTCGTCTGCATAGACTTTCATGCCAAGACTCGCCAGATGAACGCACAGGGTGCTTTTGCCGGCATTGTAGGTGCTGGGAAACAGATACAGGCCGTCGCCAAAGTCCACCGCCGCCGTGTGCAGGCACAAAAGCGACGGGTTATTGGCGACGTAGCATTTGAAGGCATCGACCAGAAAATCACAGGCGGCGTTGATAATGTTCGGGTAAACGACGGGTTCGCTCAGCCATTCTGATTCTCTGGCGTATCCACTCGGGGTCCTGGAAATGGTAATGGCAGGGGAGGGGTGGTCAGCCGCCCTTGCCTTGTGAAAGGACCACCCCTGCAAGATGGAGCCAATGGCAGGGGCCATTTCGTCGCAACCCCTGAAGGCCACCGGGCTTTTCATGTCATCGAAAGCAATCTGCACGTTGTTCACCCAATCCGGACACTCAATAAAACTAACGCTTTAAATATGAACTTCGAATGAACGAATACTTTATTAAAAAACAAGTGATTAATAGGTGTTTATTGGATGTAAAGGGACTTCAATATATAGTGAATTTGCTCTTCCCCCCTTTTGCGAAGCTAAAAAAAACACATATACTATACATACGATGATGGAAGCATTGCCGAGGACATACATGAGTGACGAATACGGGGCGAAGCCGCCGGGAAAGACAGAAGGTGACGACGATTTCGAAATCGGAATCGCTACCAAATCGCGGCCCAAAACGAAGAAGCCTGCGATGTATAAGGTCTTGATGCTGAACGACGATTACACTCCTATGGAATTCGTCATTCATGTGCTGGAGCGCTTTTTCCAAAAGGGTCAGGAAGAGGCGACCCGGATCATGCTGCATGTGCATCAGCGTGGCGTGGGGGTTTGCGGCGTTTTCACCCACGAGTTGGCTGAAACGAAAGCGACACAGGTGATGGATCTGGCGCGCCAGAACGATCACCCCCTGCAATGCACCATCGAAAAAGACGGAGACGAGTAAGTGTTATCCAGAAATCTAGAACAGACACTACACCGGGCGTTGGCGATGGCGACGGAACGCCGCCATGAATACGCCACCCTGGAGCACTTGTTGATGGCCCTGACCGATGATCAGGACGCCGTCGCGGTTCTCAGGGCATGCGGCGTGGACCTGGGCCAGTTACGCTCGAATCTGGTTGATTTTATCAACGACGAGTTGGCCGAAATCCGTCTAGAATCACTGACAGACACGCCCATGGCCGATCCCAAGCCGACAGCGGGCTTCCAGCGCGTCGTGCAGCGGGCCATCATTCATGTACAGTCATCTGGCCGCGAGGAAGTCACCGGCGCCAACGTTCTGGTGGCGCTGTTTTCCGAACGGGAATCCCATGCGGTCTATTTCCTGCAAATTCACGATATGTCGCGCCTGGATGCGGTCAACTACATATCGCACGGCATCGCCAAGGTTCCGGGTAAAGATGGACCGGCGACTGTCAGCGGCGCTGACGAGGACATGGCTGGCGAGGAAGTTGTTAAATCCGCAGACGAGGCGCTTGAAGCTTACTGCATCAATCTGAACCAGAAGGCCGTGGATAACGAGATCGATCCGCTGATTGGTCGCGAGGCCGAGGTTGATCGGACGATCCAGATTCTTTGCCGCCGCTCCAAGAACAATCCGCTGTATGTGGGTGATCCAGGCGTTGGTAAAACAGCCATCGCCGAAGGTCTGGCCCGGCGCATCGTTAATGGAGAAGTCCCGGATGTCTTGAAAGAGGCGACGATTTACGCTCTCGACATGGGTTCCCTGCTGGCCGGAACACGCTATCGCGGCGATTTTGAGGAACGCCTGAAAGCGGTGATCAAGGAACTGGAAGGCATGCCGCACGCGATCATGTTTATTGATGAAATTCATACAGTTATCGGCGCAGGCGCAACCAGCGGCGGTTCCATGGACGCCTCGAACATCCTTAAACCCTCGCTCGCCAACGGCAAACTTCGTTGTATGGGCTCGACCACCTACAAGGAATACCGCTCGCATTTTGAAAAAGACCGGGCCCTGGTCCGCCGTTTCCAGAAAATCGATATCCATGAACCTTCGATTGAAGACACGGTGAAAATCCTTAAAGGCCTGAAGCCCTATTTCGAGGAGCATCACAAGGTCACCTATTCTAGCGAAGCCCTGCGCAAGGCTGTTGAGTTGTCGGCGCGCTATATCAACGACCGCAAGCTGCCGGACAAGGCCATTGACGTTATTGACGAGGTCGGCGCGTCGCGCATGCTGCTGCCCGAAAACAAGCGGCGCAAAAAAGTCACCGTCAAGGATGTGGAAGAAACGGTCGCCATGATCGCCCGCATCCCGCCCAGAAGCGTGTCCAGCGACGACCGCAAGGCCCTGCTGACCCTGGAAACGGACCTTAAAAACATGGTCTTCGGTCAGGACAAGGCGATTACGGCGCTTGCCAGCGCTATCAAGATGTCCCGGGCCGGATTGCGCGAACCTGAAAAACCCATCGGCGCGTATTTATTCTCCGGCCCCACGGGCGTCGGCAAGACAGAAGTCGCCCGCCAGCTGGCGATGACACTGGGAGTCGAGCTGGTGCGCTTTGATATGTCGGAATACATGGAGCGCCACAGCGTCTCACGGCTGATTGGCGCGCCGCCCGGATATGTGGGCTTCGATCAGGGCGGACTGTTGACCGATGCGGTCGATCAACAGCCCCATACGGTGCTTTTGCTGGATGAAATCGAAAAAGCCCATCCGGACCTGTTCAATATCCTTTTGCAGGTGATGGATCACGGCAAGCTGACCGATCACAACGGCAAGAGCATCGATTTTCGCAATGTCGTGCTGATCATGACGACCAATGCCGGGGCCTCGGAAATGGCCAAACCGGCCATTGGCTTTGAGCGTTCCGAGCGCACGGGCGATGATACGGAAGCCATTGAACGTATGTTCACGCCTGAATTCCGTAACCGGCTTGACGCGGTGATTGGGTTCTCCAGCCTGACGCCCGAAGTTGTCTCACGGGTTGTCGACAAGTTCATCATCGAGCTTGAAGCACAACTGGACGAACGCAACGTTATTATCGAGTTGGCCGACGAAGCCCGCGAATGGCTGGCGAAGAAGGGCTATGACAAGCTGTTTGGCGCCCGCCCGCTGGCCCGTGTCATTCAGGAACACATCAAGAAGCCTCTGGCCGAAGAACTGCTGTTCGGCAGGCTGGCGGACGGTGGTGTCGTGCGTATATCCGTTAAGGATGGCAAGGCCGTCTTCGCCTATCCCGATCCTGAGCCCAAAAAGCCGAAAAAACCCAGGAAACCCGGTAAAAAACCGGCGTTGGTCAAATAGTGTCGGAGTCGCTTCTGGACGGTACCCGCGTCCTGGATTTAAGCCAGTATCTTCCCGGCCCTTCGGCGACGCAGATGCTCGCCGATATGGGTGCGGATGTGATCAAGGTTGAACCACCAGGGGGTGATCCCCTGTTGGGTATGAGTCCGCTCACCGGCGGGGTTGAAGGGGAGCCTTTCTACAAGGCCGTCAATGCTGGCAAATCGGTGCTGCGTATTGACCTTAAATCCGATCAAGGTCGAAAGGGCTTTGAAGAGCTGCTGTCCCGTGCCGACGTAATGCTGGAATCCTACCGTCCCGGCGTCATGGATCGCCTGGGTTTTACCCGCGACGTTCTGAATTCAGTCAATCCTCGCCTGATCCACTGCGCCCTGACCGGCTACGGCCAGCAGGGGCCGAAAAGCGACGAGGGCGGGCACGACATCAACTACATCGCCCTGACCGGTGGACTGGCCGTTTCCGGGGTTGCGAAATCACCCATTGCCGGCTGGCCTCCCGCCGCCGACTTTACCGGGGCGTTGAACGCCGTAAACGCCATTCTGGCCGCCATGATTCGCTGCCAGAGAACCGGCAAGGGTGCTTACATTGATCTTGCCATGGCCGATAACTTCATGGCATGGCAGGCATGGGGAATGACAGGACAGGTACTGGGCGAGCCGATGACGCGCAACGGTAACCTGCTGAACGGCGGAGCTGCTTGTTACGGCGTCTACCCAACGGCCGACGGGCGCTTCGTTACCCTGGGCGCACTGGAGCCTAAATTCTGGGCTAACTTCTGTCGTGCAGTCGGCCGTGAGGACTGGATCGCAAGGCAGGGTGAAACGCTGCCGCAAACGGCCCTGATAAAGGAGGTCAAGGCGCTGCTTTCGGCCCACAATCTTGATCATTGGGAACGGCTTCTGGATGGGGCGGATTGCTGCTATCAGGCGGTGCTGGATTACGATGAAGCCGCCGCCCATCCACAAGTGCAGTTGCGCCAGCAGGTGCGAAAGCACGACGACCACTGTCAGGTTATGTGGCCCGCCCATGTGGATGGGAAAGCACCGGAAGACCGCAGGCCATACGTCGAGATTGACTTAAGCAAATCTCTTAATAAATGGCAATAATATACTGAAATTAATAAATATTACTTGCACGCTTTTTCGTGGAGTATGCCCGCCTGAACAGCGCCTAGTGCAGGCAGGGGTATAACGGATTTGCCGGCGATGACGACGTTTTGCGAGCGTCTCTGGCCGCCGGCGTCAATGCGATCAACCACCGCTGTCCGGCATTCCGCGCAAGTGTTCGCCAACGCCAAACCGGTGATGCCGGCTTTCTGGGTTCTTTGCATCAGGATGCAGCGTTTGCCGTCCCCTTCCGGTGAGGGCTGTGCCCCGGTATTGGAGCCATCCGCCCCGGCTTCGCTACAGGGAGTGTCGGCCAGAATTCTCGATTGACCGGGGCCGCGGAAGGACAAATCAGTCGTCGTTCTCGGGGCCAGTGTCAGGGTCCTGTTTATGGGTGCATCGGCTCCCGGCCGTTTGCGCTGAATGTTGACGATCCTGCATGAACCGCAGGTGTTGACGATCTTCTCTCCTCCCGCTGTCTTGACCAGACGCGAGCACTTGAGCGCGGCGCTGGCCGGTTTAACCTGCATCTGCAGGGCAAACAGGACGCCAAGGGCGATCAGACCGATTGTTGGGATAAGGAATTGTTGCCTCATATGAAGAGGATAAAACGAAATAGTTAAGCCTGAATTACCTGTATTGGGGTTTTCAGGCTATTTCCGTCCCTGTCGGGGTAAGGCAGGTCTCCACCTGATAAAGGGGTTTCTCACACCCATCCTTATTCGGCACTTAAGATAATAGAAATTCCGTTTATTTTTCTATTGCCGTTGGGGGCTGTACAACGAGAATTGGCGCCGCGTCCAGCTCTCCGCCACCCAGCATTCTGGCAACTTCTTTCAGGGTGTCGAGAATCCTTTTCTGATTTTTTTTGTCATAGCCGAGGAATGCTTCAATAAACTTATCATGCAAAAGCGTTGGCGCTTTTCTTAGGGCCTGTTTCCCGCCAAGAGTTAAACGGGCGTGGACTATCCGGCGGTCTTTTGTGCTCCGGTAACGCTCGATTAATTGACGTTGTTCCAGCCGGTCTAAAATAGTCGTGACAGTTGCCTGGCTAAGATTGACTTCTTTGGAAATCCGACCCGATGTCACCTCTCCAAGGTCCTGGATTGATTGCAAAATGAGAACCTGTGGAGGGGTCAATCCGGATTCTTTTGAAACCCTCCTCGATTGAAGGTCCACAGCTCGAATAATTCGACGAAGGGCGACAAGAACATCAAAACACGGATCACCTTCTTCAAGGCGCTGTAGATAGGTGCCGAGTTGTGGGATGTGAAGGTTCTGCGTTTTGGACATGATGAGAATTGTTACACCGTATTATTGTCATTGCAATCAATTACAGATCAAAAAATTTGACATGTAATATTTAGAGCTGTAAATATTAGTAACACTTGATGAATACTCCAATGCAATGCGGGAAAGAAATTGGTGACTTTGGGAATATCCTTTCGACGATCCGAATCAGATGGGACACCAAAAACATTAAAATCTTAGGGGCTGACCCAGATAACTCAGTTTTGAGGTTATCATGGGTACTATGCGAAAGAGCCGACTTAGCCATTACAAACAAGACCGTCTGATCGAGCATTTTGTGTCCGGATCGACGGCCCTG
>JADHSW010000039.1 GCA_016776705.1 Rhodospirillales bacterium | reverse complement strand
CATACACACAATTATGCAATGAGCGCGGCGGGATCGAGGCGGACGTCACTATTATCCGGCGTTCCCGGGATTGCTTCTGGCTGATCACCGGGTCCGGGTTTGGCATTCGCGACCGACACTGGATCGAAAGCAACCTGACCTTTGACGATGTTTCCATCCGCGACATCACCTCTGCCTATGGCGTCATTAATGTTGCCGGGCCTCATGCCCGCAGGGTTCTGGAAAAAATCTGCGATACGGATGTCAGCCACGAAACCTTTCCTTTCATGAGCGCAAAAGACGTTCGGATCGGCTACGCACCGGCGCTTGCTTACCGGGTTACCTATATCGGCGAACTTGGGTGGGAGCTTTATATCCCAAGCGAATACATGCAGTACGCATATGAAATCCTGCAAGAAGCCGGACTGGAATTTGGTATCACCAACATCGGATATCGGGCCATCGACAGCCTGCGCATGGAAAAGGGCTATCTGGCCTGGGGCGTGGACATCACCCCTGATTACAACCCCATTGAGGCCGGATTGCAGTTCCTGATTGACTGGGACAAGGGTAACTTTCTGGGTGCAGCCGCGCTTAAGCAGATCAAGGCCAATGGTGTCGCAAGGAAACTGATATGCCTCGCCCTTGATGATCCCTTGCCCGTCTTCGGTGGCGAGGCGGTCTTCTTCGACGGGCAACCCATCGCCCAGACAACCAGCGGTAACTTCGGTTACTCAGTCGCAAAAAGCCTGGTCCTCGCCTACTTGCCGGTCAGCCATATGAACCAAACCGGGTTTATGATTGAATCCTTTGGAAAGCGCAGTACCGCTTCCCTGATAAAGGGCGCGGCCTATGACCCCGAGCGAGCCAAAATTCTTTGTTAAGGTAGTTCTCTTTATTTTGCCCGAAGCTTAATTCCGCCCCTTCGACAAGAACTGCGAAGGGCATTGTTAGATTCCTGGGTTGTTATTATCTGCGGGGTCTATCCGCAGATATTAACTTTCCAGCTCCATGATTGCCAGGTTTGCCGCACGTAAGCGTTTCGTGAAAATCAGGTTCATGTTTTTGAACAACGTGATTGCAATCCGGGGTTCATCGCTTACCAATCGCGCCAACTGGGCAGCTGTCAGGCTGTAGCACACACAATCCTCGACAGCAGTAATCGTCGCTGAACGGGGCATCGGGTCTAAATAGGCCATTTCCCCGAACACCGATCCGGGGCTCAAAGTACTGACTCTAATTTTCCGGCCCGAATTATTGACGTAGAGGGTGACGTCCATTTTTCCACGAGTGAGAAAAAAAACGGAATCACCCTGGCCGCCCTGACAAAAAACTTCCGAGCCAGTCGGGTAAAGCCGTCGCTCGGCGAGTGCTCGTATGCCTTTAACCTGTTCTCTGCCTAATCCCTGGAGGATAGCTGGCCACTCTGCCCCTCGAAACTCAACCAATCGCTCATTGACGGCTTTTTCAAGCAACAGGCGGGTTTCACAAACCCTAAGAGCGCTATCCGTATCATCAAAAAAATTGTCCTCTCCAATGCTGGTCAAGCCATCGAACTGATCGAACTTGCACCAATTATTACGATTAGATGCATTTCGGCGGCGTTCTTCCCCATTTTGATCGCTATTACGCGTGCGCCGTTCCCGGTGAACATAGCTGATAGAGAGACTTCCCCCCAGCTGGGCCATCCTTCGGTAAAGTCGCGCCAGGGTGCGTACTGCAGTGCTGTCGATATCCTTGACCCGCTTTAGATCAAGGATAACGTGACGCGCGCCCTGCGCGATCAAACCATCGACCTTGTGTTCAATTTTTTTGGCCGATCCGAAGAAAAAAGACCCTTCCAGCTCAAGTATCACAATTGCCGATCCAAAACGGCTTAACAGGTTTTGGGCGTGTTCATCTCTCTGCAGGTGAGAATGTAGCAGGTTTCCGTGCAAGACCCGGCGGATAGGGGAACGGCTCATGCGTAAAAGGAATTCAAGAATAGCGACGCAAAGACCAGCACCCACGGCCTCAATAAACCCGATGGTAAGGGCAATTACAATGACAAGCGAAATGTTAAATAGGTCCGTCGAAATCACCTTTCGCGATGCCCACGAACCAAGAACAAATTTTTTAACCAGGGCCAGGGACCATCTGTCGAACAGATCATAGGCGATGATAAATAAAACAGCAGACACGACGACTTTGGGAATTAACTGAACGAATGGTGCCAGAGCAAAAACCATAATCATCAAAAAGGCAGATGAAAAAATCACCGCCCAGGCTGTTTTTCCTCCTGCTCGATAACTCGCCCTGGTTCTAGCCATGGACCCTGCACTGCTTAAAAGGCCAAGACTGCTACAAACCAGGGTTCCCAGACCTTCGACCACCAATTCCCGATTGGCATTTGATCGTTGTTGGGTCATTTCGTCCCAGCTCACTATGGTGAACAAGGTATCCAGGGATTGCAGAACGGCGACGGTAATTATGGCAGGAATCAGGATAGCAAAAAGTGTCGGAAGGGCATCCGTTTTGATCACGAATTGCCCCCACTCAATCACGTCCGACCCGTGGATAAGCGCACTTGTGGAAGACGCTGCAAAGCCGAAAAAATTACTCAGTGGCTCAAGCGAGATATCACTAAATGAAATCTGTGGAATGGTGCCGCCCAGATCGATGTTTACTCCGCTTCCCAGCACCAGATAATAGGCCAGGACACCAACGACGCCACCACTCAGAATGCCGGGAATGCGCGGCAGGAATTTCTCTCCCAGGACAATCGCCCCGACAGTCACAGCCGCGAGGCCAATCGGAGCCATGGAGTCTGGCCCTATATAGTCAAGGATCGCAAACAATGAGACATCACCGGGAATAGCAAGGATACTTTTGACTTGTCCGATAATAATGATAAGCGCTGCCGCATTGATAAACCCCGCGAGAATGGCCTGGGGCATACTTTCGACTACTCGCCCGAGACGAAAAGCCCCTAAGGCAATTTGAAGGGCACCGGCAGCGAACAGAACCAGAAAAGCAAGAAGCAAAATCAGGTGTGTGTTTCCTGTTAGTCCGGGAACGAAAATATCCGATGCCAGTAATTTTGTAAGCACGGAAGCGAAGATGATTATGACTGAGGCTCTGACGCCGGAAATAATGCCCTGGCTGCCGCCAAAGAAGGCCGACATTGCTGCTATGATGATTGAACTCATAACCGCTGCGAAAATGCCAACGCCCAGATATTCTTTTCCAAGCGGCGCAAAGGCAATAATTCCCAAACCAATGCTTTGCGGCAGGGAAATCAGAGAGCCGACGAAACCACCTGTAATTTCCGAGCGAACCTCATTCGCCCTCAACGGTTTCACGTTAAGAAGCGCCCTTAATTGTTTATGCAAGAATTACCCCCCTCGTTAAGTCGCTGGTATTCTAATTTTTAATTTTTATAAGCCAAAACGACCATGGGTCATCCTATATAAATGCGGGGAACAGGCAAACATCAAAAGATTATGGTAAAGCCATTGAATTCTGTTCAAGGTCATGCCTTGAATCGGGTCAGGTTTGTGCAAGGACGGCAGCATTTCCTTTGACCTGCTTCACGCGAAATGCATGATCCGCCCATGAACATTACCCCCTTCCTTTTCGTCAGCCCGCGTTTTCTCGCATTCGGTTTTTTTGCGGCGTTCTTTTCGTCGTTTGGGCAAACCTATTTCATCGCATTGTCCAGCGCCGACATCCGCGACGCATTCGGCTTAAGCCATGGTGATTTTGGCCTGATTTATTCGTGCGCCACCCTTGCCAGCGCCGGATTGTTGATTTGGGCCGGTCGTAAAATCGACGATATCGATTTGCGTCCATATACCAGTGTGGTTTGCGCAGGTCTGGCGCTTGCCTGTCTTGGCATGGCCAGTGTCGGCGGGGCCATATGGCTGGTGCCGGTTATTTTTGCCCTGCGTTTCACGGGGCAAGGACTGCTTTCCCACATCTCCACCGTTTCCATGGCGCGTTATTTTGACAGCCACCGGGGCAAGGCCTTAAGCATCGCTTCCATGGGATACCCATTGGGCGAAGCCCTGTTTCCCACCCTTGCAGTTGCCCTGATCGCCACCGTGGGCTGGCGGCAAATGTGGGCGGGCATTGGCTTCGTATTATTGGTGGCGCTGGTTCCGTTCATGCTGTGGCTGCTTAAGGGCCATGGGGAGCGCCAGACAAAACTGGAGGAGCACACACGCACCGCAGGGGCGCGTATGGAACTGAGCGGTTGGACGCGAGCACAGGTACTTGGTGACGTGCGGTTTTATATCATGCTGCCCAGTTTCCTGGCGCTCAGCTTCATTGGCACCGGGTTCTTTTTTCATCAGGTCCACCTTACCGAAAGCAAGGGCTGGAGCCTGAGCGTGTTCGCCAGCTTCTTTGTCATTTACGCCATTAGCCAGACCCTGTCCGCCCTGTTGACGGGCATTCTGGTTGACCGCTTCGACGCCCGCAA
Source organism: Rhodospirillales bacterium (assembly GCA_016776705.1). Classification (GTDB taxonomy): domain Bacteria; phylum Pseudomonadota; class Alphaproteobacteria; order Rhodospirillales; family JABHCV01; genus JACNJU01. The sequence continues at coordinate 13,059 of JADHSW010000039.1, read as the reverse complement.
AATGATGCGCTTCTATCTGCTACCGACGGTCATAGGCCTGGGTTTCATCGCCTTCCTTGACGCACCCTGGACGGGCGCGGCCTTCATGGCCTTTATGGGGCTTTCGGCTGGTTCCGTCGGCGTGGTCCACGGGGCAATATGGGCTGAAACCTATGGCATCGCCCATTTAGGGGCCATCAAGGCCATGGGCACTGCCCTTATGGTGCTTTCAACGGCCCTGTCGCCACCGATCATGGGATTGGCTATCGATGCCGGTTTGTCTATTGAGGTTATTGCGCTCTATTGCACGGCTTACATCATTTTCGCGGCTGGTCTTGTGGCGTTTGTCTTGCCGCGTATCAACCCAAAAACACCGCCCGGATAAACAGGCGGCCGCGTCGGGACCGAACTACTGCAAAACCAATTGTGCCCATCCAACGCACATACAGCATCTTCTGGATTCCAATGAGGAAGGACTTCAGTACGGATCATCGTCATATGGATCTGATCGCTCAGCACCGCCACCACGCAGCCTGACTAAAGTTCACTCTTGGCCTGGGCGATTGTCTGGGCCAAACCTTGGGCTGGGTCTTCCTTGGGATTGTGGACATCCAGGTAATACTCGAAAAACTTTACAAAATTTTCGACAGTATCATTTGGGTCCTTGGGCGATTGTTCCGTACGGAAGAAACAATAGGCCGAGAAATTCGCCGCCGCGTGGCGCATTCCCTCGGCCAGTTCTTCAACCGCCAGCCCTTTCTCAAGGCTGGCATTCGCCAGATTGATGATATCGTTAGCGAACATCATGCTTGCTGCTTGTTGCGGTTTGTCTGTTGTCATTGCGAGGCCTGCCTGATTGTCATGTCAACTGTTTCGCCAGAGTACCGCCGTGCTCGTATGGTGTATACTCTCATCCTGTTGACAATGACAAAAAGGCTCCGTCGCAAATGAGTGACATTCCCGGATTCGAGTGCACAAGTTGCGGAAAATGCTGCCTTGAAGGGGCTTCGCAGCTACAAGCCGTGGAAAGCGACATTGAAATGTGGGAAAAGAATGCTCCCCACCTTCTTGCCTACGTCACCATTCACGGGAAAACCGGGCAACGAACGGCCGATCTGTGGCTTTCGTTTTCAGCCAGAAAACAAACGACACGTTGTAAATGGATCAGGAAATTTCCCGGACGGGAACAATACTACTGCCGGATTTACCAATGGCGCCCCCAGGTATGCCGTCGTTACCCGATATCTTTGGAACACGCCCGCTTCACCGATTGCCCCGGTGCGGAAGTTTCTGATAAAGGCTTTCAGGGAACAACTGGGACGACGGACGTATAGAAGACCCCTGTTTTTTAACCCGCTACATCTTGTCTTATGCAGGTTGCTTCGATTTTCGGTATAGTCACCAAAAAGAAGCCCTTTCACTTCCCCGTGCCATGGGCATATTGTGGTTTATCAATGATATTTCCGGGAGACAGAGGGCATGATTATTCGCCTCAATAAAGCCGACAATGTCGGGGTCGCGATCTATGAAATCAGCACGGGCTCAAACGCATCCCAATACGGGGTGAGCGCGCGTGCCGATATTCCCAAGGGCCACAAGATGGCCTTGTCCCCGATTGCTTCCGGTGCGCCGGTTGTCAAATATGGCCAGATCATTGGATATGCTTCCAACGATATTGAAGCTGGTGACCATGTCCACAGCAATAATGTGGCAATGGCCGAGTTTGACCGCGATTATGGGTACTCGGCCGATGTGCAGGAAACCAACTACATCCCTGAGTCCCAAAGAATACAGTTTATGGGCTACCGTCGAAAAAATGGCCGCATCGGCACACGTAACTATATTGGCATTGTTACGTCGGTGAATTGCTCGGCGACCGTCGCCAGGCATATTGCCCGGGAAGTTGAAAAAAGAAACCTTTTAGCCGCCTTTCCCAACATTGACGGTATTGTCCCCCTGACCCACGGTGCTGGTTGTTGTGTGGCCACGGACGACGACCAGTTCGCCATGTTGCAGCGAACCATGAAAGGTTTCGCCAACCATCCCAATTTCGCCGCTGTGCTGCTTTTGGGCCTTGGCTGCGAGACCAACCAGATTTCCCACATGATGGACGAAATTAGCCCCCAGAAGGGCAGCCTTGTTGAAAACATGACCATTCAAGACTCCGGCGGCACCCAAAAGACGGTGGCGCGGGCACTGGATTGGCTTGAGAACGTCCTGCCGCTGGCGAACGATATCAGGCGCGAACCAGCGCCGCTTGGTGAGTTGAATGTTGCCCTGCAATGCGGCGGCTCTGACGGTTATTCAGGCATTACGGCCAACCCGGCGCTTGGATTGGCTGTAGACGAGCTGGTTCGACACGGTGGGACGGCGGCACTGGGGGAAACGCCCGAAATTTACGGCGCAGAACACTTGCTGACACGCCGGGCGGCGACCCCTGAAATCGGCGAAAAACTGATCGCCATGATCCGGTGGTGGGAATCCTACGCCGAGCGAAATAACAGCGCCATGAACAACAACCCGACACCGGGCAACAAGGCCGGTGGTCTAACGACGATTCTTGAAAAATCATTGGGCGCCGTCGCCAAGGCCGGCTCAACCAACCTGAACGGAGTCTACGAGTACGCCGAACCAATAACAGCAAAAGGGCTCGTCTTCGTCGACAGCCCTGGTTACGACCCCTGCTCGTTGACCGGACAGGTGGCGTCGGGCTGCAACCTGATCTGTTTTACGACAGGCCGGGGTTCGGTTTATGGCAACAAACCCGTGCCGTCCTTGAAAATCGCCACCAATACTGAAATGTATCAGCGTATGTCAGATGATATGGACATCAACTGCGGAGGAATTGTCGATGGATCGCATACCCTGCAGGAAATGGGAGTAGAAATTTTCGAGACAATAGTCAGGGTCGCCAGTGGCGAGCAAACGAAGTCAGAAATCAACGACTTCGGAGACAATGAATTTGTCCCCTGGCAAATCGGCGCCCAAATGTAATTGCCTGCTCAATCCGCACAGCGGCTTTTTCAGATCAGGAAGTAGGGCCGCCCCCTGGCCAACAATTCTCAAGCCGCAAATTTCCGCCACTCGGCCGAGGAAGCTGTGCGATTGAGGCGAACGGAGCAAGGTTGTCATATCTACCGCAGCATTCTCCCGATTTCAATCCCATCGAAATGGACTACTCAAAACTCGATGCCTTCTTAGGGCAAGATTGCGGAAATTATTTTAAGGCCGCTGCCTATAAACCGGAGTAAATTTAAATCGCAATAGGGATATATGAAGCGGCATGATGATCTTCTTGATCAGGGCGAGACATGCGGCCAAAACCGTGTCGTTCATATCGCCAGCCTACCGAAATCCTGCCTGAAATTGCGCCGTTATCAAATCTTTGGCTTCACTAATTGATATTCAGCACCGATTTTAGGGTAGCCATGCGCCGTCATTCATCCAACCCGGAGGTGTGGTTTAATTTGGAGAATTAGCGATTATAGTGGTTACGTTCCGAATTGAAGTGATTAAGGCGTGAGGAGTTAAGTGAGATTGAACTCTACAACGAATTTGCACTTCCTGATATTTTCTCCGGGGAAACAATGAAGAAGAAACTCAATAAAGTGCTTGTCGCCAACCGTGGTGAGATTGCCATTCGGGTATTTCGCGCGGCCAATGAGCTAGGCCTGAAGACCGTTGCAGTTTATGCGGAAGAGGACAAGCTGTCGCTTCATCGCTTCAAGTCTGACGAGAGTTACCGCATTGGCGAAGGGATGGGACCGGTCAAAGCTTACCTGAGCATCGACGAGATGATCCGTGTTGCAGTGCAGGCGGGCTGTGATGCAGTTCATCCGGGTTATGGTTTCCTGTCAGAAAACCCCGAGTTCGCCGAGGCTTGCGCCGAAAACGGCATTTCGTTTGTCGGCCCAACACCGGAGGTCATGCGCTCACTGGGCAACAAGGTGTCGGCGCGCCAGATAGCGGTCAAGGCCGGGACGCCAGTCATGCCGGCGAGCGGCCCGTTGCCCGAAGACATGTCCGAGATCCGCAAAATGGCTTTGGAAGTCGGCTATCCAGTGATGCTGAAGGCGTCCTGGGGCGGCGGCGGCCGTGGCATGCGGGTGATCGACTCCGAAGACATGCTGGAAAAGGAAGTCACCGCTGGCAGACGTGAGGCGGAAAGCGCCTTTGGCAACGGCGAGGTTTATCTTGAGAAACTTGTCCGCCGGGCTCGCCACGTCGAGGTGCAGTTGCTGGGCGATAAATACGGAACGCTGGTTCATTTGTTTGAGCGTGATTGCACGGTACAGCGACGCAACCAGAAGGTCGTCGAGCGGGCTCCGGCCGAATATCTGGATGACAAGCAGCGCGAAGATCTTTGTCAGGCGGCATTAAGGCTTGCCAGATCTGCGGGTTACGAATGCGCCGGTACGGCCGAATTCCTGATGGATGTGGACAGCGGTAAGTTTTACTTCATCGAGGTCAATCCACGTATTCAGGTCGAACACACGGTAACGGAAGAAATCACCGGAATCGATATCGTCAAGGCGCAGATCAGGATTGCAGCAGGTGGCCGCATCGGACATTTGGAAGAAACCGGGGTTCCGTGTCAGGAAGATATCCGCCTGATTTGCCATGCCCTGCAGTGCCGGGTTACGACGGAAGACCCGGAAGCCAACTTCATTCCCGATTATGGCCGCATCAACGTTTACCGCAGCGCCACCGGGTTTGGCGTGCGACTTGATGGCGGCACGGCGTATACGGGCGCGGTGATTACGCGTTATTACGACAGCCTGCTGGAAAAGGTCACCTGTCGGGGCTCCAGCCCGGATGAAGCCCGCATTCGCATGGACCGCGCTTTAAGGGAGTTCCGTATTCGCGGAGTGGCGACCAATTTGGCATTTGTCGAAAACCTGATCAATCATCCGACCTTCAAGGCTGCCGCTTACACGACCCGGTTTATCGACGAGACACCGGAGTTGTTCCATTTCCCCAAACGGCGGGACCGGGCGACGCGTATTCTCAATTTTATTGGCGAAGTGATCGTCAACGGCAACCCGGAAGTTGCCGGGCGCAAGGTGCCCGAAGCGCACCCACCTGCGAAAGTACCCGAGCATGATATTGGCGCGCCACCGAAAGGCACGCGCGATCTTTTAAATGATCTGGGTGCTGAAGGCTTCAGCAACTGGATGAAGGATCAGAAACAGGCGTTAATTACCGACACCACAATGCGCGACGGCCATCAGTCGTTGCTGGCGACGCGGATGCGGACCTACGACATGGTGCGGGTGGCTGCTAGTTATGCCCATCTGCTGCCAAATTTGTTTAGCCTGGAATGCTGGGGCGGGGCGACGTTCGATGTCAGCATGCGATTCCTAAAAGAATGCCCATGGGATCGCCTGCGTCAGTTGCGCCAACACATTCCCAATGTGTTGTTCCAGATGCTGCTTCGCGGCGCCAACGGGGTTGGTTACGCAAACTATCCCGACAACGTGGTTCAGGCATTTGTTAAACAAGCGGCAGACAGCGGCATTGATGTGTTCCGGGTATTCGACAGCCTGAACTGGGTGGAGAACATGCGGGTCTCGATGGATGCGGTGCTGGAAAGCGGCAAGCTGCTGGAAGGGGCTATCTGCTATACCGGTAACCTGATGGATCCCAAGCGGCCCAAGTACAACCTGGATTACTACATCAAGATGGCGCGCGAACTTAAAAGCGCGGGTTGCCATATTATCGGCATCAAGGACATGGCGGGCCTGTGCAAGCCACCGGCGATTCGGCTTCTGGTAGAAGCCGTTAAGGCGGAAACCGATCTTCCGGTTCACTTTCACACCCATGACACCTCAGGCATTGCCGCGGCCAGCGTACTGGCGGCGGTGGAAGCCGGGGTCGATGCGATCGATGCGGCGATGGACAGCTTCTCCGGCCTGACCAGCCAGCCTAACCTGGGCTCGATTGTCGAAGCCTTGCGCGATACAGACCGCGACAGCGGTATTGATCCGACCATTGTGCGCCAGTTCTCCAATTACTGGGAGTTCGTTCGAAAGGATTATCGGGGCTTCGAGAGTGATCTGCGTTTTGGCGCATCGGAGGTTTATCTGCATGAAATGCCGGGCGGGCAGTTTACCAACTTGAAGGAACAGGCCCGTTCGATGGGTCTGGAAGAGCGCTGGCATGAAGTGGCGGAAACCTATGCCGAGGTAAACCAGATGTTTGGCGACATTGTCAAGGTGACGCCGTCGTCCAAGGTTGTTGGCGACATGGCGTTATCAATGGTCTCGGCTGGCTTGACCCGCCAGCAGGTTGAAGACCCGTCGCGCGAGGTCGCATTCCCTGAATCAGTGGTCTCGCTGTTCCATGGCGATCTTGGTCAGCCACCGGGCGGCTTCCCCAGGGCGCTTCAGGACAAGGTCCTTAAAGGCGGTTCGCCGATCACCGTGCGCCCCGGTGCTTCCGTTCCTGCGGCCGATCTTGCGAACCTGAAGGTGGAAGCCGAACACAAGGTGGAACGCCATATCACCGATGAGGAACTCCAGTCCTATCTGATGTATCCCAAGGTGTTCGAAGACTACGCCCTTCATCGTAGCCGTTACGGCCCCGTTGAGACTTTACCAACGCCTGTCTTCTTTTACGGCATGGAGCCGGGGCAGGAGATCAGTGTTGATATCGAACCCGGAAAAACCCTGAACATCCTGTGCATCGCCGTTGGTGAGTCTGATGAGGAAGGCTTGGTCAAAGTATTCTTCGAGCTAAACGGTCAGCCACGTTCCGTACGTATTGAAAATACTACCGTCGCTGCCACCGTCGTGAGACATCCGCAAGCCGAAGAAGGCAACCCGGATGATGTGCCCTCACCTATGCCCGGCGTGATTTCCTCCGTCGCCGTTACTGAAGGCCAGAAAATCTCAAGCGGAGACCTGTTGCTAACCATCGAAGCGATGAAGATGGAAACAGCCCTCCATGCTGACAGAGATGGAACCATAAAGCATATTGCCGTCCAGCCAGGAACCAAGGTTGATGCGAAGGACCTGCTTATTAAATACGGCGCTTAAACCCCGTCATCCAGGATGGTTTCAGGGCGGCCTGGACACTAGAATTATTCTCAATATTGGGTTCTGTTCAAATTCTATATAGACGGGTATCTCAACCGGGTTCAATCAAACCGCCGTCTGAAATATCACCTTTAAGCGTTATGCCGATAGTCTGTCGCCTTCCTGGGCTTCATCGATCAGTTCCTGCAGGGTTTCTTTTTCCAACTCAATAAACCCCTTGGTAACTTCGGTGAACTGTTTGAAGTAGGGCTGCTCAGTTGCCTTTATCACTTTGTTGCAGAAATTGGCTACCCACTGGGACAAGTGTTCATCATAAAAACGTTTCTGGATTTTCAGGATATTGAGGCCCAGTTCTTTTTCGCCGTTTTTCCAGGCTTCGCATTCTGTAAGAAGCAGCTGTTGCATGAATTCAAACTCTGCGGTGATATGGTCGGGCATGCCGGAAAATGAGTCCGCGATGGTGACGCCAGCCCCTTCCATAAACTTCTTAACGGCGACAGTTTGTTCCCCCCACAGGGCGTTGGGTTCTCCCATTCGCGCCTCTGTATGCATCGACTCATGCGGAGAAATATGAGAACCCGGCCCTATGAAAATCCTTGTGTATTCAAGGGCCAGGTTCTCAACAAGTTGCTCTTGGGGAGTACATTCAAACACGTCATCCAGAGAGAGGTTAAGTGCTTTCAGGGCACCGGAAATTTCCGGTTCCCTGAGTTTTGACAGGAGAGCGTCAGATGGCTCGTCGCGGAAGACATCGGCCAGCAAGCCATACACATTGGCGCGTGCAATCGCCATTTCGACCATGTTATTTTCGGGACTCGCCATCTTCTTCTCTCCTTATCCTTGATGTCCTCTAGGCTTTTGAGACCTGGACGACCGTATCCATCCAGCGCTGGGTTCCACTAATCGGATCAGAGCTGTTGGGAATAACCGCGTTCGGATGAACGCCGTGTTTCTTCCACGTCATGTTTTTGGCGTCAGGATCAGCCGAAGCGCCACCATCAAACGGATTGGATTTTCCCGATCCGTAGATGCCGGAGTGCTGACGTCCAAAGTGGTGAGAAATGGCGATCACGCCCGGCACAATGCCTTCGGTGACATACGCCGTTGTTGTGATCTCACCGACATGGCTTTTTACCTTGATCGCGTCACCGTCCTTGATGCCACGTTCTGCGGCAGTCTTGGTGTTGATCCAGCCCGGGTTATCGTGCTTGATTTCGGTCAACCATTTGCAATGGGTGGTCCGGGAGTGCGAATGCACGGCGACCTTGTAGGTAGTCAGGATCATATCGTCCTTGCCCATGGCGACATGTTCGGGTGCCGGGGTATAGGTCGGGAACGGTGGCAAACCCTTGGACTTGAAGTTGTCGGAATAGAAATCCAACAGGCCGGACTTGGTGAACGATGTATTCGGCGCGTATGCCGACAAGGCCTTACCATCGATGTTCTGAGCGACATAGGCATTCTTTGCGCCTTTGGTCTCAAGGTACTTGGCATCACTGCCGACTCCGGCCTTCTTATGGTTCCAGTAAACGCCGGTATCCTTGTCGAGGATGACCCCGTCGCCGCTGACATCAACTTCCTTTGCATAGAAGCCGTAGTTGCCCTTGTCGTTCGGGTCGTGCCAAACGCCTTCTTTCATCATGTAGTCGAAGCCGCCGGCTTCCTTGACGCCCGGCGTCATTTCGCAGGACTGGCGGACAAAGTCTTTCTTGTCTTTATAAGCCAGCTCAAAACCGAGACGTTTCGCCAGTTCAGGCCATACGTCGCCCTGACACCTGGATTCACCCAAAGGCTTGACCAGAGGCTGACGGATGTAGAACTCGGCGATCTGGTTGGCCGACACCATATCTTCCCAATCCCACCGTTCAAGATAGGTGACGTCAGGCAGAATGATATCTGCGTATTGAGACGATTCATCATAGGTGATGGTCGAAGTAATCAGGAACGGCATGATGCTTTCGTCCTGAAGGATCGATGACCATTCCTTGTTATCACCGTTGATGAAGGCCGGGTTGTAACAACTCCACCAGTAGACCTTGGGCCGACCGGCATGGCCGTCCTTGATCATCGGGCCCACCTGATGCGAAACGTGGTGGGTGGGGAATGCCGCTTCACCGGGGAAGCCATCCTTAATGTGCAACGATTTATGCACTTTGGCCTTCGGTGTCGACGGGGCTTTCCAACCGGCGCCAACGCCCATGACGCGCCCACCGGGCGTATCCAGGTTGTTGGTGATGGCGGCAAGCAACATCGCTGCGCGTTCCTGATCGGCGCCGTGATAGTGCATGACCGTGCCGCGATAGGTTACCAGACAGGCCGACTTGGCCTTGGCAAAACCGCGGGCGATATCCCTGATCTTGGAAGCCGGAACGCCACTTTTGCTTTCAGCGAATTCAGGCGTGAACTTGGCGACCTGTTCCTTGATCCCCGCCACTTTCTGTTCCGTCGTCGCATGATAATCAGACGTTACCCGCATGTACTTGAAATGATCGGTGCGGTGCAATCCCTCATTCATGATGACGTTAATCATCGCCAGCATGACAAGGCCATCATGGCCGGGTTTGATCGGAACCCATTCTGTCGATTTGGCCGCCGTGTTGGACAGGCGAACATCGAAAGTGTAAAGCGGCACACCGCGGTCCACCATGGCCCGGATCAAACGCTGCGATGTCGGGATGTGGTTGGTGTGGGTTTCGAACTGGTTCGATCCGAAATTGACGACAAAATCGGTCTTGTCGTAATCCCAGTTATCGTACATTCCGCCCCACAGGCTTTCCTGACCGGTCCACTTACCGGCTTCACACACGGAGGTATGATTGCCGATGGTACCGGTGCCGAAAGCGCCCATGAAATCGTACATGGTGGCAGCCTGTGACGCTTTGTGACGACCATACTGATACATGAACAGTTCGGGCGTTCCCGCGTCACGCAGGGGTTTCAACTTTGCGGCGATGGTATCCAGGGCTTCGTCCCAGGAGATACGTTTCCATTTGTGCTCCCCGCGTTTACCGACCCTCTTCATCGGATGGAGAATGCGATCCGGGAAGTAGACCTGATTCACCCCGGCCTGCCCTTTGGCGCACAACTTGCCAAGGGTGCGGATGGAACCGGGATGGCCTTCAAGTTTTTTCAGACGGCCATCTTCCACGTAACCCATCATGGAATCACGGGTGACGCATTGCCAACAGGCGGTGGGGATGGCTTTTCGTTCCTTGCCGGTAACCGGCGAGAAATCCCGTCCCCCATTGGCAAAAGACACATCCCCACCAATTGCTCTGGCTTTCTTCGGATTGCTGGCACCGGCCGCAAGCACGGCCCCACTGGCACCAGCAAGTGTCATAAAATTACGACGATTTAACTTTTTCATTTTCATCTTCCTTATCTGTCTGCTGGTTCCTTAGGGGATCAGGTCCACGTAGTGGTCCAGTTTGCCCTTCTCGCGCTTGGTGTAGAGCTTCTCCAACATGTTATCCGGGTCGATATAGAAAACTTGCGGATCAGTTCCTTCGGCGGGAAGCAGAACGTTCTTTGTAAGGTTATGTTCCTTTACCAGTTTGGCGACTTCGCTGTTCGGATCGTTAAGGTCACCAAAAATGCGGGCGCGGCCCTGACAGGTATTGACACAGGACGGATCGATATTGTTGGCAATCCTTTCCTTGCACATGTCGCACTTGTCGGCGGCCTGTTTGTCCGGGGCCTTACCGGCTTTGACAAACGGGTTGAAGGAACGAACGCCGTAAGGACAGTTGTCGATGCATTTGCCGCAACCGATGCAGAGTTCGGAATCAATCAGAACAAGGCCATCAGGGCGTTTGTAGGTGGCGCCACCGCGATAACGGATTTTCTTGCCATCGGCTGTATTGAAGGTCATACGCTCGCCAGGGAATTCCGGGCATGCCTTAACGCAGGGCGGTACACCGTCTTCCTTGTTGCCTTCGCAGTGATTGCACATGATCGGCAGGAACCCCTTTTTGGTGTTGGGGAATTCACCAATGGTTTTTTCCTGAACGACGGTCCTGAAACGACCAAGCGAGACATCGTTTTCGGCTTTGCAGGCAACCGTACAGGCCCTGCAGCCGATGCATTTTCTCAGGTCCATGACCATGGCCCAGCGCGGCGCTGTGCCTGCTGCTTCCGCAACTTCCGGGCCAGTAGCGACGACCGCTGCGGCTCCTGCGACGGTTACACCCGCGCCCTTAAGGACATCACGGCGTCCGATTTTTGGTGTGTCGATTTTATTCATCGTCTCCATCTCCTTTTCATCGTGCCTTCCTCCATTGTTTTCAATTGCGTTAGTTTTTTGCCTCAGAGGTCTAGAGCCCCTTTCCAACTCATCCGTCGACTTGCAATAAGTCGATGGTGTCATCGAAATTGACGAATGCCTCATCCAGAATGGTGATGGCGTATTTTTTGTTGTGAACGCCGTTACCGATGCGGACTATTTCCAGGAATTTTTGACCGGCGGCGATCATCTCCCTGGCCTTGGCCAGCTTCTCCGGGGACTCGCCTCTCATCCGTGCGGCTTCCAGCGCATTCTGGGCTTCCAGTTCCCGTTCCTCGGCACCGCGAATTTCATTGCCTACCTGTTTGCGCCAGTCAGCCAGCATCTGTTTGTGTTCAGGTGTATGACAGGCCGAGCAGGTTTCCGGAGCGCCCGTGCGTACCGCGTGTCCTTTGTTCAGATCCTTCTTTAAATGACAGCCCATGCAATTGGTGTTGACCTTGAACATCAGGTGAGGAGCAGCGTTGATGCCTTCGCTAACCGGTATGCCTGCCAGCAACATCTTCTGGTACTTGTGCTGGTCTTGATGGCACAGCGTGCAATCTTCGCGCACGAAATCCAAATGATCGGTACGGTTCCTGTGTTCAATAACGCTATGGCAGTCGAAGCAGTCGGCGCGGGCCTGGGAGATATGCTCACCATGCATCAGCTTGCCATCCCGGGCTTTTGACATCAGTTCATCACTGCGATTGTGACAAGTCAGGCAACCATTTGAGACAACATTGCCGGTATTGACTTCGCCATGTCCCTTGACCACTTCGAAATGGCATCCTTCACAGGCGACGCCGGCTTCCTTGATGGTCTGGTGCGTAATCGCCTTGACCTTGGAATCGTCGGCGCTGAGTTGCCCTTGCAAAGAGCGGGTCGGAATGGTGTGACAAATTTTGCATTTCGATGCGCCCTGATTGAAATCGATGGTAGGGCGCTTGTTAAAGCTGATTTTTTCAATCGCTCCCTGGCCAACGGTCACTTCTTCCATGACGGCCTGCTCAAGGGTCGGTTTTTCAAGTTTCAAATGGCAAAGGAAACAGATGTCTTTGGGGACTTCGAAATGTTTCTTTTCCGTCACCTTGAAGTGGCAGGTCTCACAGCTCAGGTTCTCACCCGTAAGGGCCTTGTCGCCGAAGTGCGGCTTGTGTTTGAAGCGCACCTTTTCGCTAAACTTGATTTCCTTATCCTGTATGTCAGCCTTGGCGTGACATCCAGAGCGTAAACAGGACTCATCGCGAACCACAGGGCGAATCGGTAAATGGGCATTCTTATTGTACAGGTGGGCAGCCAGATGACGCAGGCCGCGGTATTTTTCCTTCAGGGAGTTTTCTTCACCGGGCAGGACGTGACAGTCAACGCAAGTCGCCTCGTGCGCAGTCTCGTTATTCTTTGCGTGATGTTTTGATGTTTTCCACGACGTGTACTGCTCGGACATGGCATGGCAACTTCCGCCACAAAACTCCGGCTGCTTGGTGTAGGTGGCCTGGGCGTAAAGTCCGCCAGCAAGCACGATAGCTACAACGGCAAAACCAATTGCCATTGCTCCCCACGAAATAGAAAACCGACCCCTCAACGAAAACTCCCTGCTTTTCTCTAGTCCTGGTTCGACATGAAAAAACATGCAAAAAGACCATAATTTTGTTATCCCTTAATAGGCAGGAACTGTGCCACTTCTTCTAACTAACTGTTTTAACTGTATATTTACTGATATCCCGGAAAGGAAACTGTGGATAACTCTTGTTTGTTGTTACCTGTCGGTAACATTCGAGC
>JADHSW010000038.1 GCA_016776705.1 Rhodospirillales bacterium | reverse complement strand
ATAAATGTGATCAATGCGAATCACTTTCCTGTTACAGCCATCAAAGAGACTTAGGCATTTGCCTTTACAGATTTCCTCAGGCAAGCTTTTATCTGAATAGATTCGGACACCTCGCCCATGGAACTGCTTACGCTGATTGTCGCCTTCCTTGCCCTGGCCCTTGTTGTCGGCGCGGTGGTGACTATGCGCGCAGGACAAACCCGTGCCCATGAGCTGGCGCAAAAACTGGGCGAGAACCAGGCCGAGCTGGCCGGACGCCTGGCCCAGATGGGTGAAGCCCAGGCCGTCGCCCAGGCCCAGGTCAACATGACCCTGGAGCAACGCCTTGATGCGGTCTCAAAACGCATTGGCGACGGCACTGAAAAAACCGGCAAGACCATGAGCGACCTGCATGAACGGCTCGCCGTTATCGACGCCGCCCAGAAGAAAATCACCACCCTTTCCGAACAGGTCGTCGGCTTGCAGGACATTCTTTCCAACAAACAGGCGCGCGGCGCTTTCGGTGAGATTCAGCTGAATGATCTCGTCACCTCCATGTTACCGCCATCGGCCTTTGCATTTCAGACAACCTTATCCAATGGCAAACGCGCCGACTGTTTGCTGACCCTGCCCAACCCGCCGGGGTCCATCGTAATCGACGCCAAGTTCCCACTGGAAAGTTATCAGGCGCTCAGAAACGCCGACAACGAGACGGCAAAGATCCAGGCGACCCGCGCGTTCAGCGCCGATGTCCTGAAACACGTAAAAGACATCAGCGACAAGTACATCATACCCGGCAAGACTGCCGAATCTGCCCTGATGTTCTTGCCGTCCGAGGCCGTTTACGCGGAATTGCACGCCAATTTCAGAGGCGTCGTCGAAGAGTCCTTCAAGCGCCGTGTCTGGATTGTTTCGCCGACAACATTGATGGCGACCCTGAACACCATCCGCGCCGTGCTGAAAGATGCCTCCATGCGCGAGCAGGCGGGGCTTATACAGTCTGAAGTCCTGAAATTGCTTGATGACGTTGGCCGTATGGACAAGCGGGTCGAAAACCTTGAAACCCATTTTAATCAGGCCAACAAGGATATTCGGGAAATTCGCATCTCGTCGGAAAAAATCACCAAGCGTGGTAACCGAATCGAGGAAATGCAGTTGGGTGCTGACGCCCCGGCGGAAGACTTGCCGGCGACGGAGCCTGATCAGCCCCGGCTGGTTCCCTTCCCGGGAATAAAGGATTAATGTGGCCTTATGCCTGTCAGCAAAAAGCGTAAGAAATCTGAAAACCGTCAACCCGACAATTCAAATTCGCCGACACCGCCCAAGCCGGGAATTCATCGTTCGACCTTCACTACCATGGCCGGGATCGTCGTCGCACTAGCGGCCGTTGGCTGGCTGATTTTCGGCGGCGGGTCCCAAGACGCCACCATCAAGGTCATCGTCCCTGAATTATCGGCCAAGGCTGAAAAGGGCCGCCTGACCTTCGAGCAAAATTGCATTAAATGCCACGGCCGAAACGTCGCCGGGTCCGACAAGGGACCGCCCCTTGTCGATCCCTTTTACAAGCCGTCCCACCACCCCGACGCCTCATTTGTCAGCGCCATAAATCTGGGGGTTCGCCAACATCACTGGAAGTTCGGCTCCATGCCGCCCCAGCCCCAGATTAAGGCGGCGGATATTCCCGATCTCATAACCTATATTCGGGAAATTCAGCAGGCCAACGGGGTTTTCTAGAAAATCCTCTCACGACAAAGTGAGACCATTTCGCTCGCGTGTTCCTATATGTAGGAAACCATGTTGGCTGAAAATGCACCCGATTGGGTACCTGCGCAGCGGATGATTCTTGTCACTGGCGGTGGCCTTGCCGTCTTGCTGTTTGCACTTGTCTTGGCTGATGACAGCACCCGGGCGGTGCTGTTCATCATCGGTCTCGCTCTGGGCATCGCGCTTTACCATGCCTCGTTCGGATTTTCAGGGGCCTACCGAAATTTACTGACAAAACGCGACATGACCGGTGTTGCCGCTCAAATTGTCATGCTGATGGCGGCGATTTTATTATTTGCACCAATTCTCGCCCAAGGCAGCGCCTTTGGCCATGGGGTCACGGGGTCGGTTGCGCCTGTCGGCGTTTCCATGGGCCTTGGCGCATTCCTTTTCGGTATTGGCATGCAACTGGGAAGCGGGTGCGCGTCGGGGGTTCTGTACACGGCGGGCGGCGGCAACATCCGAACCATTCTAGTGCTTGTGTTTTTTTGCCTTGGCGCTTTCTGGGGCAGCCTGGATATTGGCTGGTGGCAAACCTTGCCCGGCATTGGCAGCGTGTCACTTGCCCGGGAATGGGGATGGGAGGTCGCCCTGCCCCTGCAAATCGGCGCACTGGCTTTGGTCTTTTCAGGGCTTCGCCTTGGCGGATGGACCATGCGACCAATTACTCAGTGGCCCACAGGCCTGACCTGGTCGTCCGTGCTGAAAGGCCCCTGGCCCCTGTTCGTCAGCGCCTTGCTGCTGGCCCTTCTCAACTGGGCGACCCTGCTTATCGCCGGTCATGCCTGGTCGATTACCTGGGCCTTCACCTTGTGGGGTGGCAAGGCGGCGACCCTGATGGGCTGGGACCCTGCCAGCAGCCCGTTCTGGGCTGGCGGTTTTCAACAAGGCGCCCTTGCGCGCTCAATCCTGAGCGACACCACTTCTGTCATGAACATCGGCGTACTGTTGGGGGCGATGCTGGCGGCCAGTCTGGCTGGAACCTTTTACAAACGCCTGCCGCCCAGCCCAGGTCCCTTGCTGGCTGCCGTTGTCGCAGGATTACTCATGGGATACGGCGCGCGACTTTCATACGGTTGCAACATCGGCGCCTTTTTCAGCGGCGTCGCATCGTCCAGCCTGCACGGCTGGGTCTGGATACTGTGTGCGCTTCCTGGCAACGCCGTTGGGATTGCCCTACGCCGTCCCTTTCACATGGATGTCGCCAAGGCGACCTCATCAACATGACTTTCAAACTGGAGAAAACGATGACCCGCTATTTCCTGCTTCCCCTTGCCCTTATCGGCTTTTCCACCCCGGTCCAATCCGCTGAAATAATTGAGCTGACCCAGACACCTTGCCAGTTCATCGATGTCGAGGCAGATCAGGGTTTCAAGTCAAACAAGAAAGCCGACTGCGAGGCGATTAACGCCAGGACGGCAAAATCCCGACTGGAAAAGGCCCGTGTTCTGGAATTGAAACCCGGCGACTATGTCTTCAGGGTGACCAACAAAAATGTCCCTTATGAGCTCGGTTTCTGGCTCAGGGAAAAAGATTACGACTGGCGCAATCCCTTGCACAAGTTATCCAAAATCAGTGTCTCCGGCGGGGGATTGACGACAGGGGTCAGCCGTGAATACCAGGTGAGCCTGAAACCCGGTGAGTATCTGTATTCCTGCCCCCTGAACACCACTCCGGATTATCGGCTAGTTGTCACGAACTAGCCTGAAGCCGATCAGTATATGTTTCAGGGTTGCGGGTCTTGAATGGCGCGCCGCCGGGCGGCAAACGCCGCAGCCCTTGTCATCCCATGATCCGCCCTTGACGATAAAACGATCTTTACCGGTTTGGTCGCCCGTCCATTCGAAGACCTGACCGGCGGCGTCCATCAACCCAAAGGGGCTGGCACCGTTTGGGAAGCTGCCGACGGGCAGGGTGTCGAAAGGTCCCTGATCATGGGAGTTCAACCGGCTAGGGTCAAACTTTTCGCCCCAGGGAAACCTCCTGCCATCCGCCCCGCGGGCCGCTTTTTCCCATTCGATTTCTGATGGCAATCGCCAGTGCTGTCCTGTCTTTTCACTTAACCAGCGAGCATAGGCGCTGGCGTCCCCATGGCTGACCAGAACAACCGGGTGGGTGTCGCGGCCTTTCGGTGGATTTGAGCCATCCCATGAAAATTTTCGTGTTCGCGCAAACGGATGAACGAGACCGTACCCGGCCCAGGTTCTGGCATCGACCTGCGGGTGCCGGTAGCCGCTTTCACGCACGAACAAGGCATACGCTTCATTTGTGATCGGCGTACGAGTAATGACAAACCCGGTAGTCGAAGCCTGCCCGCGAATCGTTTCACTTTCATACCATCGTCCATTGAGGGTAGCGCTGTGACCATAGGCTTTTTCATCCAACGCGTAGGCGGCGTCCCGTTCCTTGCGATCCGATCCCATAATGAACGCGCCAGAGGCGATGATTACGGTCTGGGGAGGATCAAAATTTTCTGCCCCCGCAAAACCCGACATGAGGAAAGCGGGAACAACGGCCATCAGGATCGATCTGTACTGGTTCATCTTTTGATTAAAGCCTCATACAGCGATTGTCGGATGTCACAAACATGTGAAGAGCCGTGATTGGAAAAGCCAGACTAATTTTGTCATTTATTGTCAATCGCTATTGCATATTACAATTAAAATAAAAATACAGGAGAGACCCCGTGAAATCCTTCCAGGTCAGATTGCTGTCTACTACAGTTTTGCCCGCCCTCATGGGCGGGGGCGTTGTGTTGGGCGGAGCGTTGATTGCCCCGCAATCCGTTCAGGCGGGGCCAGGAAATTTGAACCCTCCTGCGATTTCCCGTGCCCAGGCAAACCTTCTGAAACATGCAGAAGCATACCCAAAAAATCCATGCAATCCCTGCGCTGCCAAGAAAAACCCCTGTAATCCGTGCGCCGCGAAGAAAAACCCGTGTAATCCCTGTGCGGCAAAGAACCCGTGTGCCGCCGGGAACCCCTGTAACCCCTGTAACCCGTGCGCCGCGAAAAAGAACCCCTGCAATCCGTGTGGGGCGAACCCCTGCGCTGGCGCCGATATCGACCCCAAGCTGGTGGTGCGACCAAAAGGCACCATGATGTACAAGGGCGACATGGCGGCCTTGGTGCGTGAAGGTGAAAAGCTTTTCAAGGATACCAGCCTGTCGACAAACGGCATGTCTTGCCAGACCTGCCATGGCGGACTGGAGCTTTTTAACAATACCTTCATGAAGGCCTATCCGCACATGGTTGAAATGCCCATGAACAGCAGCGGTGTCAACTCCGTCTCTTTAGACGAGATGGTCCAGTTCTGCATGCTCGCCCCCATGGAATCAAAACCGTTCCCCTGGGAGTCACGCGAGTTGGCTGCCGTTACCGCCTACACGGCGACACTGCAAAAAGCCTTCATGGCAAAGGGGGCCAATCCGTGTAACCCGTGCAATCCATGCGCTGCCAGGAACCCCTGTAACCCTTGTGCTGCAAAGAACCCGTGTAATCCGTGTGCGGCTAAAAATCCGTGTGCCGCGAATTAGGCCAGAACGGCTGAAACCATATGAAGGCCGCCAATTCATGACCGGCCAATAAACCGATTTGGGAAGTATCATGTTTAGATCGAAAGTTACCACTACCGCGCTTAGTCTGGCCCTGTTGACCGGTGTCGGCGCAGCCGTCGCCCTGGCCCCGGCCCAGGCGGCGTCGTACGTTCAAATCGCCAGTTGCAGTCCGTGCAACCCGTGCGGGGCAAAAAAGAACCCCTGTAATCCTTGCGCGGCTAAAAATCCGTGCAATCCGTGTGCGGCTAAAAATCCGTGCAGCCCGTGTGCGGCCAAGAATCCCTGCAATCCTTGCGCAGCAAAGAAAAATCCCTGCGCGGCAAATTGACGTTTTCTCCCGCCAGGAAAAGGACCGGTGAAAGCCGGTCTTTTTTTGTGCGCCTTTCACCCCGGCCCATCTTTGGTTAAGATTTAAACCATGAACAAATCCCTGACACCTGACCTTGAAAACCTGAGCCGCGTCGACCTTGAAGTCATGCGCGAAGCGGGGCTGCAAATTCTCGAATGCTATCGGGTTTTGCAAAAATCCGCTGACAATATTGTCGGCGAGGTGTTGCGTGGCAACGAGCCGTTTATCGAACTGGACCATTATCCCCCGGGAGATATTTTCGATCCTGAAAGTAACTGCCAGTACTACTACCACGCCCACCGTGCGGGCGAGCACGGCCACTTTCATACTTTCCTGCGCCAAAAGGGCATGGCGGCAACCATGCAACCCATTGCGCAAACCCGCATGGATTACATGGACGAACGTGACGACACCATTTGCCATTTAATCGCCATCTCGATGGATAATGCCGGTTATCCAAGAACCCTGTTCACCACCAACCGCTGGGTAACGGCGGAAAACTGGTACAGCGCAGATGACACCATCGCCATGCTGGACAGCTTCGAAATCGATCTGGTGCCGCCCTCGTGGCCGGTCAATATCTGGCTGACAGCCATGCTGCGCCTGTTCCGGCCCCAGATCATAAAGCTGGTTCGCCAGCGCGACGGGGCTGTTGAGCGCTGGCTCACAAACAGGCCCGATGAGGATGTTTTTGAAGACCGGGGTCTGGAGATTACATCGGAAATGGCGATCTCGGTGGAAGATCAGATTATCGCCGTCAACAGGGCTTTAAAGCTCCATTAAAATTGGTGTCCTGCTTATCCCGGCATTTCAGAATATGAATTCCCGGAGCAGGACGCTAGACCGGATGACGCGCCTTCAGGGCCGCGCTCAGGGTTCCCTCGTCCAGGTAATCCAGCTCACCGCCAACCGGCACCCCGTGCGCCAGCCCGGAAATTTTGACGTTACAGTCCTTCAGCCGTTCGGCGATATAATGGGCGGTTGTTTGACCATCAACGGTGGCGTTGGTGGCCAGGATCACTTCTTGTACTTCATCCTTGCGGGCACGGCCTAACAGTTCGGGAATGCTCAAGTCTTCCGGCCCGACGCCATCCAGGGCCGACAGGGTGCCGCCCAGGACGTGGAAGCGCCCGCGAAACGCCGGCGTGCGCTCCAGCGCCCACAGGTCGGCGACGTCCTCGACAACGCAGATCTGGTTATCGTTTCGCCTGGAATCATTGCACACGGCGCAGGGGTCGCGGGTGTCAAGATTGCCACACGTGGAACATGTGGTGATGTGTTCCGCCGCATTTTCAAGCGCCCTGGTCAACGGGGCCAGCAGGGATTCGCGCTTCTTCATCAAATGCAGGACGGCGCGCCGGGCCGAACGCGGCCCCAGGCCCGGCAGCTTGGCCAGCAGTTGGATCAGGCTATCAATCTGGTTTTCAGCCATGGGAAACCTAGCTTGATAATCTAGAAGGGAAGCGACATACCGGGGGGCAATTGCAGGCCACCGGTCAATTCCGACATTTTTTCCTGCATCATTGTTTCCACCTTGGTTTTCGCATCATTGAAAGCGGCGGCGATCAGATCTTCAAGAACCTCGGCGTCGTCGGCAACGATCAGCGAAGGATCGATCTTGACGCGTTTGGTTTCGTGTTTGCCGCTCATCGTTATTTCGACCATGCCGCCGCCGGATGATCCCGTGACCTCTGCTTCCATCAACTCATCCTGCAGGGTCTTCATCTTGTCCTGCATCTGCTGCGCCTGTTTCATCATGCCGGCCAGATTTTTCATTAACTTTCTCTCTTCGGTCTTCAGTGTTAGATATAAGAAGTGCGCACTTTATATTACGTGAGAAACCTATGCAGCATCAAAACCTGTTTGTTTTCGATATCGAGACGATTCCCGACACGGATTCGGTTTCAAACCTGACCGGTTTTGATAATCCGGACATCGAGGCCCGCCGCGACGAGCTTGAGCGCTATCATCTGGACATCACCGGCGGCAAAAACCCGTTTCCCCGCCAACCTTTCCACAAAGTCGTGGCGATCAGTTTCCTGGAAGCGGAAATCGGGCGTTCCGGCGGGATCAGCAGCGGCGAATCCTATCACCTGCGCGAATTGCGCACGGGTGGAGAGGCCGGATTCGATGAAAAACAGTTGCTGCAAGGCTTCTTCAGCTACTTCGAGCGCCTGAAACCACGGCTGGTCAGCTACAACGGTCGCGGCTTCGATCTGCCGGTGCTGAAATACCGGGCCATGGCCCACGGTATTCAGGCCCCGTGGCTGTATGGCGCGGGCGACAAGTGGAACTCCTACCAATCACGCTACTCCGCAGACTGGCATTGCGACCTGCTGGAAGTTCTGTCCGACTTCGGGGCTTCCGCCCGGGGCAAACTGAACGAGGTTTGCTCGGTACTGGGCTTCCCCGGCAAGTTCGGCGTCGATGGCTCAAAGGTGTCTTCCATGTACGACGAAGGCCGCATTGATGAAATTCGCGACTACTGTGAAACCGATGTCCTGAATACCTATCTGGTCTATCTGCGCGTCATGCACCATCGTGGCACGCTTTCCAGCGACAACTACAACCACGCCATCGCCGATGTCATTGCATTAATAGAAGCGGAAGGCGAAGCAAGGCCTCACTTGAGAGAATTCCTCGAAGCCTGGGGCGAGGCGTCGAACAACACATTTACACTTTAATGAGCGAATATTGTGGTTGCGTTCAGCATTTAAAAATCAAGGACCCTATAAATCGGGGCAAAAGAACTTTCCGAATTCGTATAACACACCATCCCTATCCCGAAATTAACATCCACCCCGTTAGGGGAACACGGTATGAACAACAGGGTCGACAATCTATATCGGGCGTTGTCTTTTCCCTCATCGTAAAAAACCACCCTGTTAGCGAAGACGGGATTTTTTTCGACAAAACATTTTCTGTACAAATCAAATAGAATTTCCCTCTTATCGTTACCGGTGTATGTATCTTCGAGATATTTTCCCTGAATATTCTGGCCAAATTGCTTGTCAATTTTGGTGCCGCTGAATTTCATCAGTAGCCCCTTTTCAACACCCTCGCGGAAATCAATAACGTAAATATTCGGGACCAAATCCGGAACCGTCATCAGATTCACATTTTTGAAATCTGGCAGGCTTCCTGCTTCAGATGCAGAAAGAACAAAATCGCAAAAATCTATTATAAGTTTGTTTTCCGTAAGATTACGAATTTTATCGTTTAAATGCATCCCGCCTTTAAACCTCACATGTTGATCGGGATCAATAAAATACACGGTGTCAGCCTAAAAATGTGACGCCTTGAGCTTCCACAGTCGCTCCGCATTGCCATGGGCGACGGCATGGGCGACACCATCAGGTAATTCAGCCAGGGCTTTCCGCCATAAGCGGACCTGACGAACGTAAAGATCGCCCCAGTGTTCCTTGAAGACGTTGTCGAAGCCCAGAATGAAGCGATCCGGGTACCCTATAATTAACGCCTTCCAGTCATCGGCCAGTTGCTTACCATTGAACAGGTTCACCCATGGCTGGCGCGAAAGGGTTTTGGTAATGGAATTCGACCATGCCGGAATAAAATAGATATTGGCAAAAGACGCAATCAGCCGCCGCACTTCGCTGGCATTCAATTGCCCCATATGCGTCAACACGAAGGGATGAGCGGGCCGGGCACGCAACAGTCCCTCCAGCTCATCCATAAGGTCCTTGCTCTCCTTCCCCGCAGCCCTGAACTCATAATGAAGAACAGCTGGCCACCCTTTTTCGTAAGCCGCCTGCAGGGCTGCCTGTACAGGAGGGGAATCAGCTTTCATCACCCACTTGGGGACTTTATTTCCCTTTGCCCCGTGCCACAAAATAAGTTCGGCCATGGCCCTGAACTCAGGCATGGCGAGTTGTTTGTTCAGAAGTTTGTAATAACCGGGCATGTCATTGACGTATGGGATCCCCTTGGTGCGAACAGAGGCGACAATCCGATCCGGGTTATTCCTTGCAAGACTGGCAATCTGTTCGGCGCTAACCCTGCCCCTTGCCGTAAGGATGACACGGGAAACACCGGCCTTGTCCAGCAGGGAAACCATTGTCGATTGGTCGACGAACTGGTCAATCTGGCTATGGGCATCGATGATGGGAAGATCGTCCGCAAAGGCAGCGGGAGAAGCCAAAGCTATAACAGCAAGCCAGATAAGTGCAAGCCATACCATTGTTTTTTTCATTTCGATTGCACCTCGAGATCTAGATCAACCTGCGTTTAAATGAGATCATTTAAACGCAGGTTGATCTAGACGAACGGCGGCTTGATATCTTCGCTGGCGAAGGCGCGTTTGACAGCGTCGCGATCCATGATCAACTTCAGAGTTTCGCCCAGATTTTTCATCTCGCGCGGGGGTGTTTTCAGGGGCCGACCCCAGCGCGACACCATCAACAGATAGTAATCCGCCGCCGAGAAAGTCCCGCCCAACAGGTAGGGGCCGTTTTCGCCCAGGTGCTCGTCCAGGCGGGTGTAATAGTCGATCAGTCTGTTTTCGGCGGCGGCCTTGACGCCTGCGCCGCCATTTTCATCGCTGGTGTAGCGATCAGGATAATAATAGACCAGCACATCGGGCTGAATGGTGTTTGTCAGGAACATCAGCCACTTGTAAAAGTGCGCTCTTTGCGGCGTGCCCAGCGCGGGCGCAAGGTCATTCCCGGGAAGACTGTCAACCAGATGCAGGCATATGGCCGCCGCTTCAAACAACACAAGGTCACCATCAACCAGCACCGGAATGCGTCCGAAGGGGTTCATTTTCAAGTAGTCCGCCGACTTATGGGCATTGATGGACCTGTCCACCTTCACGAGATGGAAATCGGCGTTCAAATCTTCAAGAATGAAATGCGGCGCCAGATTGGCGTTACCCGGTGAATAATGCAGTTCGATCATGGGGCGTTCTAGCCTTCGCTGGAGGGAGTTGATTGTTTTCGTACTTCGCCAACAGTTGCGCCGGGGAAGGTTTCAAGCACCGCCTTGACCAAAGGATGATCGGCAGCACTGGCCCGGTCCGCTGCCTTGGCTTCATTCCACTGATGTTGCAGGGGAAGATCACCGGCTTCATTGGTAACGGTGACGATCCAGCGACGGGACGTGTTCTCGCTCAGAAATTTGGCCAGATCATAGGGCAGTTCCTTCCTGGCATGTTCGCCCAGGCGAATTTCGATGCGGCCCGCCTCGAAACTGACAAGATGCACATTATTGATGATGTTGGCGCGCAGGATCGCTTCGCCCCTCTCGCCAGCAAGCCTGGCGACTTCCAGAATATTGACCGGATCAGCCGCAACCTCGTTTTCGGGGCCCGCTTCGAGCACCGGGTCCGGGGATACCTGCAGGGCCTGAAGCGTGTCCCCGCCCGCCAGAACCGCCCGCGGCTGGTTGATCCCTGACGACGAGGCTGGAAGGGATTGCGATTCCGCCACAGGACTGGACGCTGTTGATTGATGGGCTGGCGCAGAAGCTGCGGGAGCGCCGCCGCCAGAAACCTGAGCGCTGGACCCATCCATCGCCTTCAAGGCATCCGCCGGGGTCGGCAGATTGGCGGCGTAGGCGAGGCGAACCAGGACCATTTCGGCGGCCTGCACCGGCGAGGGTGCGCTGTTCACTTCGCCCAGGCCCTTGAGCAGCATTTGCCAGGCGCGGGCAATGGCGGCCATTTGCAACCGGCTCGCCATTTCGCGCCCGCTGACGCGTTCAATTTCCGGAACGCCGGGATCGTCGGCTGCGGTGGGGACAATCTTGATGCGGGTCAGCCAATGGGTGATTTCGAGCAAATCCTCGATTACGCTTGAGGGGTCCGCGCCTTCCTTGTAGAGCAGCTCGAAACGCTCAAGGGCGGGGGCGATATCGCCTTTCAGAACAGCCTCCAAAAGCTGGAAGGTCTGCGAGCGGTCTGCCAGACCCAGCATGTCCCTGATCTGCTGATCATCAACAGCCCCGGAACCGTGCGCGATGGCCTGATCCAACAGGCTTAGGCCGTCGCGAACAGAACCATCGGCGGCCCGCGCAATCAGGCTCAAGGCGGCTTCGCTGATTTCAGCCCCTTCGCTTTCAGCCACGCCCTTGAAATGCGACGACAGGGTTTCCGTATCGACGCGCCTGAGATCAAAACGCTGGCAACGGCTCAACACGGTGACTGGAATTTTCCTGATTTCCGTTGTCGCAAAAATGAATTTCACGTGTTCCGGTGGTTCTTCCAGGGTCTTGAGCAAGGCGTTGAAGGCATTTTTTGACAGCATGTGCACTTCATCGATGATGTAGATCTTGTAGCGGGCCGATGTTGGGCGGTAGCGCACGCCTTCGATCAGTTCGCGAATGTCATCGACACCGGTGCGGCTTGCGGCATCCATTTCCAACACATCAACATGGCGATCTTCGGCAATGGCCTTGCAATGTTCACAGACCCCACACGGGGCAACAGTCGGGCCGCCAGTACCATCTTCACCAATACAATTGAGCACACGGGCGATGATGCGCGCCGTCGTTGTCTTGCCGACACCACGAACGCCGGTCAGCACAAAAGCATGGGCAAGGCGGCCTGATCCAATGGCGTTGGTCAGGGTGCGCACCATTGCTTCCTGGCCGATCAGTCCGGCGAAAGAAGTGGGGCGGTACTTGCGGGCAAGTACGGTATATTCGTCAGTGGGTTCAGATTCGGTCTGATCAGTCATGAGAGATATGAAATAACCTAATGAATAAAGACCGGAAAAAAGGTGGGAGACCGAATGCCGACCCGAACCGAATCTCGTTACGGCTGCTTCCTTCCGGATCTGACCGGGTTGGCGAGTAGTCCGCCCAGCACCGATCTCCCGCGCGCACTATAGCAGCCCACCGGGAGGGTTGGTCAATTAAATCCGGGCCGATTAACGGGGAAAAAACCGGCAGCGGAATTTTTACTTCTCAACCTGCGTTACTGAACGTGTCCTCACCTCCGTCGCCGCCGGAACCGGGGCCTGTATTCACTACGTCCGGAGGATCTGAATAGATATCTGCGGGCGGGCCTTCCAGGGCCTCAAATCCTTCCGGGAAGGCGGCCGGAATTTGAGGCTCAGGTACGGGTTCAGGGGTAATTGTTTCAGTTTTCGCAGTCAGACTTTCGCCGCTGTCCCCGGCGTCTTGCGCCGGGGGCTGTGGCATCGTTTCAGGCGACGCTTTAAGGGCAGGCTCTTCCACGACGAACATTTCCTCTTCGTCGGACACTACGGGTTTGTCCGCAGGCACCTCAGACTCGTCCAGAACGATCATTTCTTCTTCTTTTTCAACGAGTTCCGGAACGCTTTCGAACAATCTTTGCGATGGATCAGCCGATGGAGACTGTTCAGGCAACTCAGGCGTTACGCTGGCTTCCGGCGATTCGGACGGTGTTTCATCAGGCGCAGGCTCCAGGGCAGGCTCGCCAAACAGGCCTTCGTCAGGTTTGATTTCAGTATCCGGCGTCAGGGTCGGATCGCTGAACAACCCTTCTCCAGGCGCCTCTACGGGCGGTTCAATGGCCTGCACAGGGACAGAAGGCGAAGGCTGTACAGGCTGTTCATCGCCAAACAGGCTGGTCGTTGACGGTTCCGTCGGGGCTACCTCTTGATCATCAAACAAGCCGGACGGTGGCACAGGCGCTTCCTCCTGATCATCAAACAGGCCTGGCGAAGGCGCAGGCTTCTCCTCCTGATCATCAAACAGGCCGGAAGGCTTTGGTTCTTCTCGCGATTCTACGATTGTGTTTTCGCGCAGCATCAGGTGTTTAACAGGACTTTCCGAGATCACCCGTGGCGGTTCAATGGTGATGAAACCGCCGCCGCTGCCGATCATCGCCAGGGAAATCATCAGGGAATTGTCGTCATACTCATAAGTGCCGTCACGAACGGCGACAAAGCGTAACTGCGTTGTCTTGCCCGCTGGAACGCCAACCCCGTCCAGGCAATCCACCGCTTCGAATCTTCCACCTCCGATTCGCACACCATCCAGGGCAATGGCGCGGAAAAAGTCCATGGCGCGGAAGGAATGGCTGTAATCATCCGCGTTTTCAATGGACAACACGTACGGTTGGGCCATGTACAGGCCAATATAAGTCGGGGTGAAATCCCCTTGCCGGATTCTGACGTTGATTTTCTTGGCTTTTTCCCAATCAACACCCTGCAGGTGCTCGCTATAATCGACCTTGCATTTGTTGAAATTGAAATTGTCGCCGCCGGGGATGTAGGCGCACGAAGCCAATGCGAACAACGCAAGCAAAATGGCAGTAGGCCGTAAAGCCAGCATCCGTAGAGCAATCCCCGTTTACACTTCCCCAACTGCCCTCAAGGACGTGTTTGTTTACCTTGAATGAAAATTATCAGCCAAGGCATTGGAATCCAATACAAAAATCAATCCATCCACAGGCATTCGCCGTTTTGTCAGTTCAAGGTTTTAAGAACGCCCCCTACGTGACAAAATGCCCGAATCGAAAATCCGTATCAGATCAGGCTGTTATCATGATTGAGAAAATTTATTACAGCGAAAATCGACTTCTCCGATCGCCAAATTTTTTTTCTGATGAGAACTGGATCAAGGCCCGATTTCACGACAAAAATACGCGAATCGTACCAATTTGGCGAAATTGCAGCCTGATTCGCAACACAGATTCGCCCTGCGCCGTCACACTTTCGGGCAATCATGCCCGTGGCCTGCTGGAAATATCAGGTGAAATCGCCCTGTTGGGGGTGGACGAAAGTGGGCAGGACAACGCCTATATCGCCGTCGATGTTTCCGAACACGAATTGCCAACACTGACGCCGATGATGGGATCGGCCGAATTTGTCGATTTGCGTCAGGTTGGCGTTTTGATGGACGGGCATGATGGATCCCTTCTGGCCCATGCCCGTGGCTTGATGTACTGGCATCGTCACAATCATTTTTGTAGTGAATGCGGCAACCCGACTCTGTCGGCAGAGGCCGGGCGCCTGCGACGTTGCACAAACCCTGAGTGCGGCCGCGATCATTTCCCGAGGACCGACCCGGCAGTGATCATGCTGGTAACCCGCCCCGGGCCAGAAGGCGGGGCTTGCCTGCTGGGACGTCACGCCAATTTTACACAAGGCATGTATTCAACCCTGGCCGGTTTCGTCGATCAGGGTGAAACCCTGGAACAGGCGGTGATCCGCGAGGTGTTCGAGGAAGCGGGTATTCATGTCGAAGATGTTGATTACCGCGCCTCCCAACCATGGCCCTTTCCGGCCTCGCTGATGCTGGGATACCGAGCCCGCGCCACAAGCGTTGGCATTGAAATCGGCGATGATGAACTGGAAGACGCTCGCTGGTTCACCAAAAAACAGGTCGCCAACATTGGCGATCTGGGACTTCGATTGCCCCGAAAAGATTCCATTTCATATTGGCTGATTGCCGAATGGCTAGCCGAAGACTAGAGCAACCAGCTTTTAATTGATTCCAATTAAAAGCCGTTTGATCTAGGCCTGTTCCTGACGGAAAGGATTTCCCGGGAAAACGCCCAGAACCTTGACCCACGAGGTGAAAAAGCCGAGCTCTTCCATGGCCATCTGGACGCTCCTGTCGTCTACGTGGCCTTCAATTTCGGCATAGAACTGGGCGGCGGTGAAGTTACCGTCAACCATGTAGCTTTCCAGTTTGGTCATGTTGACGCTGTTGGTGGCAAAACCGCCCATGGCCTTGTACAGCGCCGCCGGAACGTTGCGCACCTTGAAGACAAAACTGGTTACCCAGCGACTGCCGTCATAACGGGGAAATTCGCTTTCCTTTGTCATGATCAGGAAGCGGGTGGTGTTGTGTTCGGCGTCTTCGATATTGGCGCGCAGGGATTCCAGACCGTAAATTTTTCCCGCAAGTTCTGATGCGATGGCGGCGTGGGATTTATCGCCCTGTTCCGAAATCATCTTCGCACCGGCGGCGGTATCGGCATACACGACCGGCTCAAGCCCCAGCTCGCGAATGACATTGCGACATTGCGGAAGGGCATGAACATGGCTGTGAACATGGGTCAAATCTTCAATTTTTGTACCCGGCAGCGCCAACAGGTGATGATCGACCCGCTGGAAATGCTCGCCGATGATATGCAGGCTCGAAGCCGGCAACAAATGATGAATGTCGGCAACCCTGCCGGCGACGGAATTGTCGATAGGAATCATCGCCAGCCGGGCGCGCCCCTCATGCACGGCGGCAAAGGTGTCTTCAAAGGTATGACATGGCAGGGTATCCATGCCCGGATAGGCTCCCCGGCAAGCGAGGTCCGAATAAGCTCCCGGGGCGCCCTGGAAGGCGATTTTTTCATCCACGTCCGTCATATTCTCCAAGCCCTTTTCTTTATTTCTTCAAGCCAGCATCTGGCGTGCCCGCTCCAGGTCCGCCGGAGTATCGACACCGAGGGGCACCGTGTCAACGAGTGCGGCGTCAATGCGCATCCCCGCTTCCAGAGCGCGCAACTGTTCCAGTCTTTCACGTTGTTCAACCGGCGCGGGATCAAGGCCGACAAAGCGCCGCAATGATTCCCGGCGAAAGGCGTAAAGCCCGATATGATGATATAAGGGACCGTCGCCCGAAGGCACCCGCTGGCGACTGAAATACAGTGCCCGCCCAATGCTGGCGCCGTCGCACATGGACAACACCGCTTTAACCACATTGGGGTTATCCTTTTCTTCTTCGATAGTGATTTCACTGACAAGGGTTGCGATATCCACGTCTGTCTGTTCGAGCGGTTTCAAGGCGGCACGAACCGCCAGGGCCTCGATAGTCGGTAAATCTCCCTGAACATTGACGATGGCGTCGTGGCGGCCATCAGGGTCAATTCTTGTCAGGGCCTCGTAGGCCCTGTCGGACCCGGAAGGGTGATCGGCACGGGTTAACACCGCACGCCCTCCCGCGTCACTGACGGCGTCAAAAATTTCCTGCTCCGCACAGGCGACTATAACCGGTCCCACATCGGCCTCAATTGCACGCCGCAATACATGAACGATCATGGGAACGCCGGCGATGTCCGCCAGCGGTTTTCCGGGCAGTCGGGCTGAATTCATTCGCGCCGGAACGATAACCAACGGGTTGGTCGGGGCCGCGCGGGTGGATTGATTATCTGTCATGTGCAAATCTTCGTCGTGGTTTCCGTCACTGTTGTCATGCAGTATAACGACAGGGTGAGCAGCGGAAACTGATTTTGCATGTTTTGTCTGTGTGGTTTGCTGAAAACGGGAAAAAGGGTTGCTGAAAAATGGAACCGGAACTTGTTAAAAACCTTGTGATTTCCTTCATCATCGCCGTGGTGCTGGTTGTTGTCGTCAACGTGATCGGTGAACTCACGGTGCGCCCTCGCGCCGAATTGCCGCCGCCTCAAGAACAGGCCGTTTCGCAGGAAGCCCCGGCTCAACAGGAAGAACCGCAAACGCCCGCAGCAAAAGCCGCGCCTGCTGGAATCGCAAGCCTTCTTGCCAGTTATGATCCGGATGCCGGGACCAAAGCATTTCGCAAGTGCAAGGCCTGCCATACATCTGAAAAGGACGACAAGAACCGCATCGGCCCCAACCTGTGGGATATTGTCGGGCGCGAAAAGGGCGGCGTTGAAGGCTTTAAATATTCCGATGCCATGAAGTTGAAGGGCGGCACCTGGACATTTGAGGACCTGGACCACTTCCTGATCAACCCGCGAACGTTTGTCATGGGAACGAAAATGTCACTCAAGGGAATTAAAGACGCTGGCGAACGGGCCACAATTATCGGCTTTCTGCGCGCGTTAAGCGATAACCCGAAAGCCTTGCCATAATGAGCCAACCCTATTCGAGGGAACTTGCCCTGGCTGAAATGCTTGCCGACACCACCCGCCCGGTTGTCATGAAGCACTTTCGAGAACCCCTGGA
>JADHSW010000037.1 GCA_016776705.1 Rhodospirillales bacterium | reverse complement strand
CTTTACTGACCTCGCCCAGCATGGTGAATCCGGACCGATGATTTTTGATAAGGGAGAAGGAATTTATGTCAGCGATACATACGGCAAACGTTATATCGAAGGGCTGTCAGGATTGTGGTGCGCTTCACTGGGCTTCAGTGAAAACCGGCTGGTTGATGCGGCGACCCGTCAATTAAAAGAGCTGCCGTTCTATCACAACTTTGCCCACAAGGCGGTCAAGCCCGCCATCGAGCTTGCCGAATTCCTTGTCGAGCGCGCCCCGGTTCCCATGTCGAAAGTCTTCTTCACCAATTCCGGCTCAGAAGCCAATGACACCCAGGTCAAGCTGGTCTGGTACTACAACAACATTCTGGGTCGGCCTGAAAAAAAGAAGATCATTGCCCGTCGCGGCGCTTATCACGGCATCACCGTGGCTGCCGCAAGCCTGACTGGCCTTCAATACGCCCATAACGCCTTCGATGTGCCGATCAACAATATCCTCCATACGGATTGTCCGCACTTCTATCACTATGGCGAAGAAAGCGAGAGCGAAGAACAATACTCGTCCCGTCTGGCGGATAATCTGGAAAAAATGATTATCGATGAGGGTCCCGACACAGTCGCGGCCTTTATCGCCGAACCGTTCATTGGCGCCGGTGGCGTCGTTACACCGCCGAAGGGCTATTTCGACAGAATCCATGAAATCCTGAAGCGTTACGATATTCTGTTCATTGTTGACGAAGTAATCAGCGGCTTTTATCGCACAGGAGATATGTTTGCCTCTGAAACCTATGGTCTGAAGCCCGATCTGATGACGATGGCCAAAGCCTTGTCAGCGGCTTACCAGCCGATTGGCGCGGTTATGCTGAATGAAAAAATTCACGATGTTCTGGTCGAGGGTAGCCGAAAGTTTGGCATTTTCGGAACCGGGTTTACCTATTCCGGTCATCCCGTCCCGGCGGCTGTAGCAATGGAAACACAGAAAATTTACGAAGCGGACAACATTGGCGCTCATGTAAAAAAAGTCTCGAAGCAATTCCTCAAGCGACTGCACGGCTTTTCGGACCACCCTTTGGTGGGTGAAACGCGGGGCCTGGGCTTGATTGGCGCTGTCGAGCTGGTTGAGGACAAGGCATCCAAAAAGAATTTTGATCCGGCCCGCAAGATTGGTCCCTGGGTAATGAACAGGGCCGCCGAACATGGCCTGATCGTTCGCGCCCTGATCAATGACACCATCGCCTTCTGCCCACCGTTGATTATTACCGAAGATCAGATCGACGACATGTTCGACAAATTTGGACAGGCCCTGGACGATGCGCTTGGTCACGCTGGCAAGGTCTGAAGTTGAAAAAAGTTTGGTGATTTAAATTTATGACAAACGCTTGGCAGGTTGGTATCGATATAGGCGGAACTTTCACCGACGTTGTGGCGGTGCAACCTGCGACGGGTGACGCCCGCACGGCCAAGGTTGTCACCTGTGTCGATGACCGGGTCGCGGGGCTGCAGGCTGCCCTTGGGGCGGTCAATCTGGAATGGTCGGACGTGGATGATCTTATTCACGGTACGACAATGGTCACCAACGCCATCGTCGAGAACAATCTGGCCAGAGTCGCACTTGTCGCGACGCGGGGATTTTCAGACACCCTGGCCATTGGTCGCCAGAATCGCCGCCATCTATACAATCTTGATCTGCCGTCAAAGCTTGAACCCCAGGTACCTGAAGAGCGGCGTTTTGAGGTTGCCGAGCGTGTGGATTTTCAGGGCCGGGTGCTCAAGGATCTGGAGTCGGATTCGATAGACGCAGTGATTGAACGAATTTCTGAAACCGATGCCGAGGCAGTCGCGGTTTCACTGATGCATTCCTATGCCAACCCCGGGCATGAGGAGGAATTGGGCTATCGCCTGAGGGAAAAATTCCCGCTGGTTGCCTTGTCGAACAGGGTCAATCCGGAAGCCCGGGAATACGAGCGCACCGCAACGACGGCCCTTAGCGCCAGCATTATGCCCTTGGTCGCGGGCTATCTGGATCGTCTTGAGGCCGCTATGCCTGAACGGACCCGACTGCATCTCTTCCATTCGGCGGGCGGTATGGCTTCGCCCGCAGTCCTGCGTGACCTGCCTTTAAGCCTCGCCATGTCAGGCCCAGCAGCCGGTGTTGCTGCGGCCGGTCAGATTGCGAGCGATCTGGGTCTGGATCAGGTCCTTAGCTTCGATATGGGTGGAACCACCACGGATGTGTGTTTGATCCTCGACGGCAAGGCCCAGATATCGAGTGATCGTTCGCTGGGTGATCGTCCCATGCGTCAGCCCATGGTGGCGGTTGAAGCCATTGGCGCCGGGGGCGGGTCAATTGCAAGGCTTGATCACGGCGCATTGCGTGTTGGGCCTGAAAGCGCAGGGGCCGATCCGGGGCCTGCCTGTTATGGCAGGGGCGGTGAAAGTCCAACGGTCAGTGATGCCAATCTGGTGCTTGGTTATATGGACCCGAATCGCGTCATCGGTGGCAATATGAAACTGGATATTGAAGCCGCTCGCAGTGTTCTGGCATCCCTGGCGGAAGCGATGGACATGACGCCTGAGGCAGCGGCCCTGGGTGTTGTTCGTGTCGCCAATTCAGCCATGGTCAGGGCCTTGCGCAGGATCACCGTTGAGCGCGGTATAGATGGTCGCGGATGTATCTTGCTCGCCTACGGCGGTGCGGGGCCCATGCATGCGGTCGAAGTGGCGCGGGCTTTTGGTATTTCAAAGGTCGTGGTGCCTGCCAATTCCAGTGTCTTTTCGGCTCTGGGTTGCGTCAGCGCGGAAATGAGTTATTCCCAGCAGCGAACCTTGAGAATGCCCGGGAATGAGTGGGATGTAAAATCCCTTGATGAAGCGCGACTGTCCCTGAAAGAGCGCCTTGCTGCGCCGTTGAAAGCGGCGGGACACACGGATGCTGAAATGGTTGTCGTTGAAATTGCGGCGGTTCGATACAACGGCCAGAGTTATGCCATTGAAATCTCTAATCCGACATTCGATAACCCGGATCAACTGGGCCGGATGTTCGTTAAGCGCCACCAGGCCCTGTACGGTTTTGCCACGCAAGAACCGTGGGAGCTGGTTTCAATCCGCCAGCACGTATCCATTCCCCGCTCTCACAAAAATATGGCCCTGGCCAATGTGAAGGCTGGCAGCAACGAGCCGGTAAAAATCACCAACTGCTTTTTTACTGCGCAAGGCGGTGTGCCCACTCCCCGATACAATCGTGCCGGGCTGGAATCCAATCAGGCAATTGATGGCCCCGCTATTATTGAAGATGAATGGTCGACGGTGATCCTGCCTCCGGGCGCGAGTTCAACCGTCGATGCTCAGGGTCATCTCCATATCGATGTGGGGGCTTCGTCATGAATGTTGTGATTGATCCCATCACCCTGGAAGTTATCCGCAACGCCCTGAGTGCAACGGCCGAAGAGATGTCTCTCGTGGTCATGCGTTCGGCGCGCTCGCCGCTGTTGCGCGAAGCTGGTGATTTGTCGTCAGCCCTGACAGACGCAGACGGTCACCTTATTGCCCAGGGACGGGACATCCCCATGCACATGGGAGTCATGAGCTTCACCGTTCGTGAATTCCTGAAACGTGTTCCAAGAAACCGGCTGAACCCCGGTGATGTCTGGTTCCTGAACCTGCCGGAAGTCGGCGGCAATCACCTTCCCGACGTAAAGGCGATCAGGCCTGTCTTTATTGATGGAACGATCCAGGCCTTCGCCGTCTCTCTTGCCCATTGGGCCGACATCGGCGGTGCTGTGCCGGGAAGTTACGTCGCCAATGCGACGGATGCATGGCAGGAAGGATTAAGGATACCGCCGTTGAGGCTTTTCACGGCCGATGGAGCGGACCGCGAGAAGCTCGATATGGTTTTGGCGAACGTGCGCGGCGCGGATGAACGCGAGGGAGATATTCTTGCCCAGATGGCGGCGACCCGTGCGGCGGACGAACGCCTTCAGCAAATTTTCAGCGAGCACGGCACGGATGTGACCATTGCCGTCATCGCCGCCATTCATGATCGGGCGGAATCCCAGATGCGCGATGCCATCGCGGCTATTCCCGATGGTGAATACCAGGGTGAGGACTGGCTTGATGATGACGCGGCTGGCGGCGGGCCGGTCGGGGTGCGGGTCAAGGTGACCATTCATGGCGACGAGGCGATTTTTGATTTTACTGAAACCGATGACGCCGCACGGGGGCCGCTCAACACAACGCCATTCATAGCAAATGCCTCGGTCTTTTATGTGGTCAAAGCCCTGTTCGGGCAGGACATCCAGCCCAGCGGCGGTTGCTATCGCCCGATAAAGGTTATTACCCGGCCAGGGTCTCTCCTCGACCCCGGATTTGAGCGCCCGGTCGTCGGTGGCAATCATGAAACATCGCAACGTGTCGCCGATGCTGTCTTTCGTGCTTTCGAGCCAATCTGTGCCGAACGCCTGACGGCGGGCGGGCCGACCACGTCCGGCTTGATGCTTTTTGGCGGGCGGCGCGCCGACGGTGCATGGACGACACTTTATGAAACCCACGGCGGGGGCGAAGGCGCGCGCCATAATCGCGACGGCGCATCGGTCATCAGGGTTCACATGTCGAACGTCATGAACACCCCGGCAGAGGTAATCGAGGCGGAATACCCGATCCACATTGACTGCCAGCGCCTGCGCGATGACTCCAGCGGTGCGGGCCGTCACAAGGGCGGCGAAGGCATTCATCGGGAATACAGAATTTTGTGTGAGGACATGTCGGTGACATCCATGTTTGAACGTCGCGTCGTGCCGCCCTACGGTTTGCAAGGTGGCGAAAACGGCGCGCCGTTCAAAGTCACCATTGTCGAGGCATCGGGCGACAAATCAGACTTGCCCGGAAAGGCGAATATCCGGCTTGGACCAAACGATGTTGTTATCGTCGACAGCTGTGGCGGTGGTGGATACGGAAAATCTGACACTGGCAAATAGACTGAATATTTTTAAAGCAGGAACGGAGAGAGACCAATGAAACTCGAAGGTAAAAAGGCTATCGTTACAGGTGCGGCAAAGGGTATGGGTGCCGCGATTACGACGACTCTTGCCCGTGAAGGCGCTGATCTGGTTTTGACGGCCCGCGATACGGCGGCGTTGGAAGAAGTCGCAGCCGAAGTTCGAGCCCTTGGTCGCCAGGCTCATGTCGTCGCCTGCGACGTTATCGAGGAAGCACAGGTCAAGGCCATGGTAAACAAGGCGCTTGAAGTTTTTGACGGGCAGATCGACATACTGGTCAACGTCGCCGGTGTTACCGGACCTATCGAAACGCCGGTTCAGGATATTGATGTGGAAGATTTCACCTACGTGATCACTGCCAACGAGCGAGGCACTTTCCTGCCGATCAAACATGTGGTGCCGACAATGATCTCGCAAAATAGCGGCAAGATCATTAACATCGGTGGCACGTCGGGCCTGCGTGGTTATCCAATGCGAACCTCGTACAGCGCGTCCAAATGGGCGGTTCGCGGCATTACCCGTACGGTTGCGTTGGAACTGGGTAAATACAACATCAATGTTAACGCGGTTTGCCCCGGCATCGTCGAAACGCCGCGCATGATGAAGCTGTGCGAGGGCAAGGCCAAAAAACGCGGCTGGACGGTCGAACAGGTCTATGATGAGTATGTTCAGGACATGGCCTTGAAGCGTGTGACAACCGGTCAGGATATCGCCAACGCCGTCCTGTTCCTCGCCAACGATGATGCCCGTCAAATTACCGGACAGGAACTTGCCGTCGATGGCGGGTGGGACGTATAGGCATGCCACAATCAAAGCAATGGGACATTCCCGAAGGACTCCCTGATCGAATGGTTATTGGCGGTGATCACGTCGAGGCAGCAGGCGGTCGCATGATCGAAACCCTTGATCCGGCGACGGGTCACGTCATTGGTCACTTTCCGGCGGCTGACAGCGGCGACGTTGATCGCGCGGTCAGTAATTCCAGGAAAGCCCTGAAAGGTGACTGGCAATCAGTCACCCCTGCCGAACGTGGCAGGATATTGAACCGGACGGCGGCGCTTATCCGCAACGATGCAGACCGGCTGGCGCGTATTGAAACCCTGGAAAGCGGCAAACCACTGCGTGAAGCCCGGGGCGATATCGAAACAGCGGCGGGATATTTTGAATATTACGCGGGCATGGCAGACAAGTTGCAGGGTGATTCGATCCCCCTTGGTAAGGATTTCATGTCGTTTACCCTGCATGAACCTGTGGGAGTGACGGCTCATATCATCCCCTGGAACTTTCCGTTGGTGACAACGGCGCGCGGCGTTGCGCCCGCGCTGGCTGCGGGAAATACAGCCGTTGTCAAACCTGCCGAGCAAACGTCGCTGACGTCATTGATCCTCGCCGATATTCTCGAGCAGGCAGGATTGCCCAAGGGCGTTTGCAATGTCATTACCGGTTATGGAAACGAAGCAGGCGGGCCGTTGACCGCCCATCCCGATATTGCCCATGTGACGTTTACAGGGTCCGTCCCGACGGGCAAAACCGTTATGAAATCGGCCGCCGATCATGTTGCCTCCGTGACCCTGGAACTGGGTGGAAAATCGCCCGTGGTCGTTCTGGCGGACGCGGATATCGATGCCGCCGTCGAAGGAACGTTAAAAGCAATCTATCTGAACGCCGGTCAGGTTTGTTCTGCGGGTTCGCGACTTGTTGTCGAGCGTTCGGTTCATGCCCAGATGATGGACCGTCTGGTGCCGCGGGCTGAAGCGTTGACGCTGGGCCATGGCCTTGATGATCCGCCCCTTGGCCCGGTGATTTCTGCCGATCAGCTGGCCAGGATTGACGGTTACGTAAGAGGTGCTAAATCCCGATCGGTAAAAGTTGCAACGGGTGGATCAATCGTAGAAGTTGATAGCATGGAAGGCGGTTTTTTCTTTGCTCCGACCATTCTTGATGATTTGCCAATAGACGAAGTCGTCGTTCAGGAAGAAATTTTTGGACCGGTCCTGTGTGTCCAGATTGTCGACTCACCTGAAGAGGCGATTGCCGTCGCCAATGGCACAGAATTTGGACTTGTTGCCGGGATTTATACCAGGGACATCGCCCGCGCCCTCAGGTTTGCCCGTGATGTGGATGCCGGGCAGGTCTTTATCAATCA
This sequence comes from Rhodospirillales bacterium, assembly GCA_016776705.1. GTDB lineage: Bacteria > Pseudomonadota > Alphaproteobacteria > Rhodospirillales > JABHCV01 > JACNJU01. Next base: position 10,623 of record JADHSW010000037.1, on the reverse strand, counting down.
GTTCTTTGCCGGGGGTATTGCAACACCCTTCGGCGGCACAAAAAACAGTGGTTTTGGCCGCGAAAAGGGACTGGCGGCGCTCGCCAGTTATTTCCAAGTTAAGTGCATAACGGCGCGAATTTAGGAGCATCTCATGCCTGTTGAATATGAACTCGACATTCCCCAATCCCTGGATGAGGCGCTAAATGCGCTTGCCTCCGATAATGGCTCTTCTGTCACGCCCCTTGCGGGAGGAACCAACCTGATTATTGATATCCGCTCCCGGCGCGAACGTCCGGCCAGGGTCGTCGGGCTGGATTATGTCAGCGAGCTTCGCGCTATTGACTGTACCAGCGAGCGCGTCACCATTGGCAGCCGCACAACGGTCACCGACCTTCTGGATTCAGCGGAAATCGCCAAGGCGGCACCATCGCTTGTTGACGCGGCGCGGGTTTTCGCCGGTCACATGGTGCGCAACGCGGCGACGGTTGGTGGAAACATTGCCTGTGGGTCACCCGCTGCTGATCTCGTTCCGCCCTTGATGTCCCTTGATGCCGAGGTCACCCTGAGCAGCAAGTCCGGATCGCGAACCGTGGCACTGGCCGATTACTTCACAGGTTATAAGCAGGATGTCCGCAACGCCGATGAACTGATCACCCAGGTGGCCTGGGACCGCCTGCCGGAACATTCCGTCAATACGTTTCGTAAATTGGGTCGCCGCAAAGGGGACGCCATCACAGTGACCGGCGTCGCGCTTACTGTGGTTGTCGAAGATGGCGTTTGCCAACGCGCACGAATTGCTCTGGGCTCCGTTGGCCCCACGGTTTTTCGCGCCAGACAAGCTGAAGCCTTGCTTGAGGGCAAGGTTTTGAGCAACGAGCTGTTCGATGCGGCGGCCAGAAAGGCCGCCAGCGAATCAAGCCCCATTGACGATGTTCGCGCCAGCGCCGAATACCGCCTTCACACGATCGAAACCCTGACCCGCCGCCTGCTCACCCAGGCCTGGGCGCGGCTCGCTTAAGGACAGGAGATTAAATTATGTCATCACCTAAAAAAATTACCCTGAGGATTAACGGCGTAAACGAAACGCTGGAAGCGCCCGCCCATCGCACCCTGCTGGAGGCACTTCGGGATCTGGGTCATGTTGAAGTTAAATGCGGTTGCGAAAAAGGCGATTGCGGGGCTTGTGCGGTTTCAATTGACGGCGTCGCCGTTGACAGCTGCCTTACGTTGGCCTGGATGGTTGAAGGTCGTGAAATCACCACGGTCAGTGGACTTGGCGATATTGAAAACCCGCACCCGCTGCAAAAATCTTTTTCGGATCTGGGCGCTATTCAGTGTGGGTACTGCACCCCGGGAATGATCATGGCCTCGAAATCGGTTATCGACCGCAATCCCAATCCCACGGATGACGATATCCGGGTCGGCCTTAGTGGCAACCTGTGTCGTTGCACCGGATACACCAAAATTTTCGAGGCTGTTCAGGACGCAGCGTCGGTTATGCGGGGCGAAGGAGACAAACAATGAGCCAGCAAAACATATCTGCCGATGCTCAACCCAACGTCAAATACAATCAGGTTGGCAAATCCCTGACGCGTACGGATGCACCGGGGAAAGCGGCTGGGCGCACCCCTTATGCCGGTGATTACGTGATGCCGGGTATGCTGCACATGCGTGTTGTTCGAGCCGATATCGCCAGCGCCAAATTAACCCGGCTTGATGTCACCAAGGCCAGGGCGTTGCCGGGCGTTGTTTGTATTTTGACGGCAGATGACGTGGCTGGTCGTGAAGCCGCGACGGACATTCCCGGACAGACCGGGCAAAAACGAATGGATACGGATCAGCAAATTTTGGTCCACGAACGGGTAAAATATTATGGCGAGCCCATCGCTTTGATTGCGGCGGAAAGCCGGGATGTCGCCAACGCGGCTCTGGAACTTGTCGAATTCGATCTTGAGCCCATCCCCGGCGTGTACGATCCCGAAGAAGCAATGAAACCCGGCTCGCCCATTGTTCAGGGAATTGACAACATCGTCGCCGAACACAAGATCAGGAAGGGCGACCCTGAGAAGGCTCTTGCAGAGGCTGATCTGGTAATTGAGAACACCTTCCATACACCCTTCCAGGAACACGCGTTTCTGGAGCCCGAGGTCGGCCTTGCCTGGACAGACGAAAACGAAGTCGTCAACATTCGTGTGTCGACTCAGGTTATTGAGCATTTCAGGGCCATTGCCGATGCCATTGGCGTGCCTCATAACAAGGTGCGTATTCGTGGCGCGCTGGTTGGCGGCGGATTCGGCGGCAAGGAAGATGTTACCGTTGAAATCTATCTCGCCTTGATGGCCAAGGCGACTGGGCGACCCGTGCGCCTGGAATACACCCGCGAGGATTCATTTGTCGGCCATGGCAAGCGCCATCCGTTCAAGCTGACTTACAAGACCGGGGTTACCAGGGATGGCAGGATCACCGGCATGGATGTCTACATTCTTGCCGATTCCGGGGCCTATGTTTTCCTTAGTCCCTATGTTCTTCTTTACGGTGCGGTGGCTGCGCCGGGTCCATATAAGGTCGAAAACCTGAACGTCTATGCGCAGGCAGTGGCGACCAACAACATGTTTACCAGCGCCTTCCGTGGATTTGGCGGGATGCAGGCCTGTGCGGCTTACGAGCAGCAGATGGACGAAGTCGCCAAGGCGTTGGACATGGACCCCATTGAGTTCCGTCGTCGTAACTACCTGAAAACCGGCGAGGCGATTTCGACCGGCTTCGTACCCCCAAGCGCCATCTGGACCGAAGAATGCGTCGATAAGGCCTGGGCTGCGCTGGGCGAACCTACTGTATCCAGCGACCATATCAAGATAGGTCAGGGCATCGCCGCCTATCAGCAAAGCTATGGCCGCCTGACCTTCCTGCACGACACGTCAGAATGCTGGGTCGGTGTTGAAATGGATGGCACGGTGATTGTGCGTTCCGGTGTCACCGATATTGGCGCAGGGCAGATATCGGCTCTTGGGCAGATCGCCGTTGAAGTGCTGGGTGTGACCCTGGAAAACGTCGTCATCTATAATAGTGATTCAGCCGTGACACCCCTTGCCGGAACGACGACGGCCACCCGCGCCCTGTATATGACCGGAAATGCGGCCAAAATGGCTGCCGAAGCTGTTCGCGAACGGCTTTCTGAAAGGGCAGCAAGGGAATTTGACGTCCAGGTCGATCAAATCCACATGGCTTTCAATGTGGTTTCTGTTATCGATAATCCGGATAAATCCATGGCGTTTGTTGATCTTGTCAAAATTTGTGCATCCGAGGGCATACACCGTTCCGAGTTGTCCATGTTCCGTGCGCCATTTTCTGATTACCTGAACCCCGAAACCGGTCAGGGACAGGCCCATCCGGATTATGTCTATGGCGCCCAGGCCATCGAGGTCGCCGTCGATACGGACACCGGCGAGGTCGAAGTCCTTAAAAGCATCGCCGCCCATGACATCGGCCAGTGTATCAACAAGGCTGCTGTTGAGGGACAGATCGAGGGCGGTACACAAAACGGGCAGGGTTACGCCCTTAGCGAGGAAATGCTGTACGAAGAAGGCAAGCTCGTAACGCCGTCCTTCAGCGAGTATCTGATGCCGACCTCCATGGACATGCCAAAAGTTCAAACCATTCTTCTGGAATCACGAAGCGGTCTTGGCCCCTTTGGTTCCAAGGGGATTGGTGAGCCGGCCTTGACCCCGGTGGCACCGGCCATCGCCAACGCCGTGGCCAATGCCATCGGTGTGCGTATCTTCGAGTTGCCGATCACGCCAGAGCGGATCATCAAGGCCCTGAAGGAGAAGCAGGCGGCGAACTAGGGAATTGTGAAAAGGAGGCGGAAGTCGTGATTTTTGATAGCTTTCCGATTGATGAAGCTGAAGGGGCCATCATGGCTCATTCCCTTCGTATAGAAGGAAAGACCATCAAGAAAGGAACGATCCTTACGGCTGACGAGATTGATCTTTTAAGGTCTGCCGGGCACGTCACAGTCATGGCGGCACTATTGGAGTCCGATGATGCTACTGAAGATGAAGCCGCCGCTGCGCTTGCTGGGGCGCTAAAGGGTGAAGGGATCGAACTTACTCCGGCCTTTACGGGGCGCTGCAATTTGAAAGCGGCGGTGCACGGGATTCTTGTCGTGGATGGCGAGGGCGTTCAGAAACTCAACCTGATAGACGAAGCCATTACATTCGCCAGTCTGTCTTCCTTCAGTGTGGTGAGGCCAGGCGAGGTTGTCGGAACGGTAAAAATTATTCCATTTGCCCTTCCAAAAGCATCATTGTTAAAAGCCAAAAACATCATTGAAAATAATCAGCTAATCAAGGCCGTTCCGTTTTTGCCGCGTAAGGTGGGGTTAATACTGACCCGCATTGACGGGGGAAAGGAATCCCTTCTGGATAAAGCGGCAACCGCGCTGGAAACGCGTCTTGCTGCCATGGGCAACGAAGTGGCTGGCGAATGTCGATGTGATCATGATTGTGCGGCGGTTGCCGCCAGCATCGAAAAGCTGGAAGGAATCGGTTGTGATCTGGTTATTATTTGCGGTGCGACGGCAACAGTCGATAAACGCGATACGGTTCCTGCGGGTATCGAGTTTTCAGGCGGCACGGTCGAGCATTTCGGTATCCCGGTTGATCCGGGAAATCTGCTGGTTATGGGGCGCAAAAATGATCTTTGCATTATCGGCATGCCCGGTTGCGCCAGATCACTGAGCGTCAACGGTTTTGACTGGATTCTTCAACGGGTTATGGCTGGCCTGTCCATTAACAGGGCTGACTTTGCCGCCCTGGGGGTTGGCGGCCTTCTCAAGGAAATGGTCAATCGGCCCTTGCCGCGGGATCATGCAGTCAGCGGAAAGGCAGAACTCGTTATGCTAAGCGAATCACCAAAGAAAATTGCCGCCATTATTCTTGCCGCCGGGCAATCAACGCGTATGGGAGAGGTGAACAAGCTGCTTGAGGAGGTTCAGGGCAAAGTGATGATGCGTCACGCCGTTGATGCCGCCATGGATTCCAACGTCTCATCGATTATCGTCGTAACTGGCTTCGAGGCGGACAAAACACAGGAAATCGTAAAAGGGCTGCCTGTGACCACCGTTTACAACGAACTTTTCGCCCAGGGGATGAGTACATCCCTGAAATGCGGAATATCCGCTTTGGCGAATGATGTTGATGGCGCCGTCGTTTGCCTAGCAGACATGCCCGATGTAACTGCCAGTCATCTAAACAGATTAATAGAATTATTTGATCCGGACATGGACCGGGCTGTGTGCGTATCCAGTTACGGTGGGCGGCGGGGCAATCCGGTGCTTTGGTCGCGGCTTTTCTTCCCCAGAATGGAAGAACTTTCAGGCGATGAAGGTGCGCGCAAGCTCCTGCGAGAACATGGAAGTGTTGTTCATGAAGTGGAAATGTCATCCGATGCGGTTCTTCGGGATATTGATTCACCGGAAGCATTAGGCCGAGCCTCTGGCCCGAACACGGTGCAGAAAATTTAACTGCAAGGTGGATCAAAATCTGGAAGGGCATCACAGGCGCTATGATGCTTTTCAAATTTAAGTCATTACAAATCAGGTCACTTTAATTTGACAACAGCCCTTTAAGACAGTCCAGTATTGGACTGATAGAAAAGGAGGGAGTCGTCATGAGCAAGGTGCCAGTTGTGGATATTGATTTTGCCCCAGCGGCGGTTGACGTAATAAAAATGGATGGTGGCGGGTTTATCTTGAAGTCGCCAATGAAACTTGAAGAATATCCGCCAAACCTTGGTGGGTCCCTGCGCCGGTGGGCGGACGCTACTCCTGAGCGCTTGTTCCTTGCAGAGCGCAAGGCAGACGGTAGTTGGAGAAAAATTACTTACGGGGATTTCTTGAGCAGGGTAGAGCGTATCGCCCAGGCCTTGCTTGATCGCAACTTGGACAAAGAGCGCCCGGTCATGATTTTATCAGACAACGGGGTCGATAATGCGCTTTTATTACATGCCTGCATGTATGTGGGCATCCCGGTGGTGCCGGTCTCTCCTGCGTATTCGCTGATGTCCCAGGACCATGGGAAACTTAAACATATTTTCTCCCAGATTCTTCCGGAACTGATTTTCACCGCCAATGGCGAAATGTTCGCCAAGGCTATGGCGGCCCTGCCCATGGATGGGGTGGAGGTTGTGGTCAGTGCTGCTCCACCGGATGGAATGTCCTGTACGTTCTTTGATGATCTGGATGCAGCGCCGACAGACGCAGTCAGCGAAAGCTTTAATGCTGTCGGGCCGGATACGCTGGCCAAGATTCTCTATACCTCGGGATCGACAGGCATGCCCAAGGGCGTAAAGAATACACAGCGCATGATGTGTTCCAATCAGCAGGCGATCACCCAGCTGTGGCCTTTCGTTAAGGCAAAGCCGCCAATTATTGTCGACTGGTTGCCGTGGAATCATACCTTTGGCGGCAACCACAATTTCAACATGGTTCTGTTTAACGGTGGCACCCTGTACATCGACGGGGGCAAGCCTGCTCCCGGCCTGATCGAGAAGACGGTAGCTATCTTAGGCGAAATTTCATCGACAATGTATTTCAACGTACCACGAGGTTTTGACGTGTTGTTACCGTTCCTTGAGGCGGATGACGCGTTGCGCGATAAGTTTTTCAAGGATCTGGATGTCATTTTTTACGCAGCCGCCGCCCTTCCGCAATCCTTGTGGGAACGGTTGGAAAAACTATCAATTGCCTCGCGGGGCAAGATGGTGCGCATGTTGTCGGCCTGGGGGTCGACAGAGACGGCCCCCCTGGCGACGTCGGTTCATTTCCCCATTGATCGGGCCGGGGTCATTGGTCTTCCGGCACCGGGCACGGAATTGAAGATGGTTCCCAATGGCTCCAAACTGGAGATGCGGGTGCGCGGTCCAAACGTAACACCTGGGTACTGGAAAGCCGACGATTTAACCCAGGCAGCCTTCGACGAGGATGGTTTTTACTGCATTGGCGATGCTGGCAGGCTGGCCGATCCTTCCGATCCCGCCAAGGGTATTGTCTTCGATGGCCGGACGGCAGAAGACTTCAAGTTGTTATCGGGAACATGGGTCAGTGCAGGAACCCTGCGCATTGCCGCAATTGCTGCCTGCGCACCCGTTGTGCAAGATGCCGTGGTTACCGGACATGACCGCGACGAGGTAGGATTGTTGATATTCCCCAATCCGGGCGGCTGTGAAAGTGTTGGCGACGCGGCCAAGGTTCGCGACCATATAAGGCGGGGGCTCGCCCGGCACAATGCCGAAAACCCTGCAGGCAGCACTCGTATTTCTCGCGTCATCTTGTTGACGCAACCACCCTCAATCGACGCCAACGAAATTACGGACAAGGGATATATTAACCAGCGCGCCGTTCTGGAATGTCGCTCAGAACAGCTCAATGAACTGTACAGCAGCAATGGCAACGACGCGGTGATCCTTATGGACAAACCAGAACCTACATGAATTCGGTCTATGCAGGGTTTGGCGATGGTGTGTTTTTCAGCCCGTTTGTTGTGAGCGAAAAATAGGTTTCGACAATTTCCGATATGCTGACGCTTTTATCCGGGTCGTACCAGCGGCTGACCCAGTTGCACATACCCAGCAGACCGAAGGCAACCATTTTTGCGTCCAAATCCGATCTGAATTCCCCGGCATCCTGACCTTCGGCTACCAGTTTGGTCCATAGTTCGCTGTAGCTGTCCCAGGTGCGGCGAATTTCTGACAATCTGGAGTCGTTTATGGTGGATTGGCTTTCGCGCAATGCCACGCTCATTTCAAGGTAAGCGGGGTTAAAGGCATCCAGGTGGTTCTGGATCGCCCCGTGCAGTTTTTCGCTGGAATCCATTCGGGAGTCAAAAATACGCTCCAGGTTTCGATGCAACGTTGTCGATTGCGGCAAGATAACTTCAAGCAGGATGTCGTTGCGGCTTTTGAAGTAGTAGTAGACGCCCTCGCGCTTGATGCCGACCGCATTGGCGATATCTTCAATCGAGGTGTCAGACACCCCCTTGCGCTCGAAAATTTCCGCTGCCCGGCGCAGGATTTCTCGTCGTCTGCTCATGCCATAAACATAAATGGGATGCGGGTCTGCGGCAAGAATAATTTTACATATCGTAAAAATAGATATTTAAAATTTTGATTTATTTACAAAAAATCCAATATCAGAACCATTTATAGGAGATCATTAATTTTACACTAACGTAAAATACTTGCGAAGCCTGGAATGACGTGCGAAACTTTCCCTGACGCTGAATCAATGCGCAGATATACCTGCATCAACGGGGAGTGGCCATGAGTTACGAAGATTTCATCGGCAAGGAATATCCGTCTTTTACGGCGGAAATCGAAAAGGGACGCATTCGCCAGTTTGCCAATGCCATTGGCGAAACCAATCCGGTTTACAATGATGAAAAAGCCGCCAGCGACGCCGGATATAAATCCCTTCCGGCCCCGCCGACGTTTTCTTTCGCCATTGCAATGGATGCGGGACAATCTTTCAATATCCTGGAGGATATGGAAATTCCGGTCACCAGGGCCGTCCACGGGGCGCAGGGCTTTACCTATAAGCAGGCGATCTGCGCCGGTGACGAGATAACCGGCATTCAGAAAATTACCAATGTGTTTGAAAAAAAGGGCGGTGCTCTTTTGTTTATCGAAGCCGAAATCGGCATGGTCAATCAAAACGGCGACAGCGTTTGCGATTTGCAGACAACCGTCATCGTGCGTAACGGATAAGTCGGGAGAAGACGAAATATGCCGAAGTTTGACGATTTCAATGTCGGGGATGCCATCCCGGAAACGACCAAAGGGCCAATTACCCGCACCCAGCTGGCGCTGTTCGCAGGCGCCTCAGGCGATCACAACCCCATTCATCTGGACGACGAAGAAGCGCGTAAAGGCGGGCTGCCCGGCGTCATAGCCCATGGAATGCTGAACATGGCCTATCTTGGGCAATTGTTGAGCGACTTTGTCCCCCAGTCAAATATTCGCTCTTTCAGCGCTCGTTTCGTCGCCATGACAGTGCCTGGCGATACCATCACCTGTCGCGGCGAAGTGGCTGAGAAGCGAGAAGAAAATGGTGAAAAGCGTCTTGATTTGAAAATTGTTGCGGTCAACCAGAAGGATGAAACAGTCCTGGACGGCGCGGCCAGCATTGCCCTGGATTAAGAGAAACCGGATATGACGTACACTGCGGAAATACCTTACGGCTGTTATTGGAGCACCCCCTTCGCCAAGTGGCAGGGTAGCTTTTCAAACCTGCACAGCATCGAATTTGCGGCCCATGTTGCCAAGACGGAACTGGCCCGTCGCAACATCGATCCTGGTCAATTCGACTATGGCGTATTAGGAACGTCCGTTCCCCAGAAGCATGCGTTTTATGGCCTGCCCTGGCTTACGGGAATGATGGGTGCGGCTCATGTCGGCGGGCCGACCGTAGCCCAGGCGTGTGCTACCGGCGTCAGGTGTCTGCTCGCGGCTACCCAGGAAATCGATAGCGGCCTTGCATCATCCACTCTGGTTGTGACAGCCGACAGGACATCGAACGGACCGCACCTCTATTACCCCAATCCGAAGGGACCGGGCGGCACCGGCAGCAATGAAGACTGGGTGATGGACAATTTCGGCTGCGATCCATTGGGGCGCCATTCCATGTTGCAGACGGCGGAAAATGTCGCTGCCAGGCACGGTATCAAGACGGAAGCCCAGCATGAAATTACCCTGCGCCGTACGGAGCAATACCGGGACGCAACGGCTGACGGGAACGCCTTTCAGAAAACCTATATGACGCTGCCCTTTGAAACGCCTGATCCAAGATATCGCAAGACGGCTTGCGTTCTGGAAGGCGACGAAGGAGTTACCCTGTCGACAGCCGAAGGTGTGAGGCAGTTGGGGCCTGTTTTGAAAGACGGCAGCGTTACCTTCGCCGCTCAGACCTATCCTGCTGACGGTAACACGGGAATGATCGTCACCTCAGCCGAAAAGGCGCGCGAGTTGAGCCGGGACGCTGCTGTCCGGATTCGTATCCTGGGGTTTGGCCTGACCCGCACAGAGCTGGCCTACATGCCCGAAGCACCGGTTCCAGCCGCAAAAAGAGCACTGGAACAGGCAGGTCTGGGCATTGACGCCATTGATGCCATCAAGACTCACAATCCCTTCGCACTGAATGACATCATTTTCGCGAAAGAAACCGGCGTCGATGTGATGAACATGAACAACTTTGGTTGTTCCTTGATCTGGGGACATCCGCAAGGTCCGACCGGGCTGCGCTCCATCATCGAACTTATCGAAGAACTGGCTGCAAAGGGTGGCGGCCTGGGTCTGTTCAGTGGCTGCGCCGCCGGCGATACGGCAATGGCGGTGGTCATCAAGGTCGGGGACTGAACGGAATAACAAACCGATGAACCTTTCCGACTGGATAGACAGGCACGCAGAACTAACGCCCACCAAAATGGCGATCAGGTGTGGTGAGCGGCAGGTGACTTACGGCGAGATGGCGCAGAATGTTTCGCGTCTGGCCGGGGCATTGAAGACCAGACTTGATATCGTGCGCGGCGACCGGGTCGCTTTGCTGGCGCAAAATGCGGCGCAATCGCTGGTTCTGGCCTTCGCCTG
>JADHSW010000036.1 GCA_016776705.1 Rhodospirillales bacterium | reverse complement strand
AATCACCGGGTGGAGCATTTATCAGCACCGCTTGAATATCTGTATCCGCAAGTCGCTGTTTCAATTCGGAAGCTGGAAAATCATAGGGAAACAGGCATTCGACACCCCTGAATCCGGCTTTGGCTGCGGCTTCGAAGCGATCCGGGAAATCAAGCTCGGTAAAAAGCCAATTCAAATTTGCGGCAAATTTCGGCATTGCTTTCATTTCTCTTTAAAGCATGCCTTTCAAAGAGTAGCATGCGCGCCCGCAACATATACCAAATTGCAGTACTATGATCATCGCCCAAATTTCCGACTTACATCTTCGCACCGATGGCCAGTTGCTTAAAGGCAAGGTAGATACCATGGCCGCACTTGAGGCGGCGATTGAACACCTGAACGCGCTCTCGCCTCGCCCCGATCTGGTTCTGGCGACGGGTGATCTGGTCAACAAGGCCCATGTGCAGGATTACCAGATCATGCGCCGGGAATTTGATCGCATTAAAATTCCTGTTTTTGTCATTCCCGGCAATCATGATGACCGCGACATGATGCGCAGGAACTTCGAAAATCTGGGTTATTTGCCGAAAAACGGTGCCTTTTTGCATTACACACTGGAAGATCACCCCTTGCGGCTTATCGCCCTGGACACCAAGCGCGAAGACCATGATGGTGGTGAAATGTGCATGGATCGCCTGGAATGGCTGGAAGAAACCCTGTCAGCCCAGCCCGACCGACCGACCCTGATTTTCATGCATCACCCACCGTTCAAGAGCGGTATCGGCTTTATGGACAAGCGCCCCTTCGTCAACGCTGACAAGCTTGAGACGATCATCAGGCGAAACAGTCAGATTGTCGGAATCGTGTGCGGCCACATGCATCGCAATATATCCGTTGCATGGGGCGGCACCATCGCCTGTGTCGCGCCGTCACTGGTTTTCCAGATGACAATGGATTTCACAACCGGATCGTCTTCCAGTTTTATGCTCGAACCCGCAGCCTGCCCTGTTTTCCTATGGAACGAAGATAACGGCCTGATTGCCCACTGCAGCCTGATAGGCGATTATGGTCCGCCCAACTCGTTCGTTGTCGATCCTTTGTAAAGAACCCTCTATAATGCCTGTGATGATAAAAGATCTCTCCAAGAAATATGACCTGATGGTGCCGCGTTATACCAGTTATCCGACCGCGCCGCACTTCAACGACAGCATCACAGGCGACATCTATCGTGGCTGGCTCGAAGGGCTTGATCCGCAGACGCCCCTGTCCCTTTATTTCCACATTCCATTCTGCGACGAGATGTGCTCGTTCTGTGGCTGTTACACCAAGATCGTTAAACGCTACGATCCGGTCGCCGATTACCTTGAGGTGCTGCTGGAAGAAATCGACCTTGTCGCACGTACCCTGCCTGCGCGTTTCAAGGCGACGAATTTACATTGGGGCGGCGGCAGTCCGACCATGCTCAAGGGCGAAGACTGGATGCGCATTATCGAGCGTTTGCGCCTGCGCTTCGACGTTCCCGAAGATGCCGCAATCGCCGTTGAATTGGACCCGCGTACGGCAAGCGAGGAGTATATTCAGGCATTACAACTAGCAGGCGTCAATCGCGCAAGCATCGGTGTACAAAGCTTCGATGACGACATCCAGAAAGCCATCAATCGCGTCCAGCCATACGAAATGACCGCGCAGGTTATCGGCTGGCTGCGCAAACACGGTATCGATCATGTCAACATGGACCTGATGTACGGCCTGCCCAATCAGACGACGGAAATGGTTATCCGCGAAGCGGAACTGACCATCGGCCTGAAACCGGCCCGGGTCGCCCTGTTCGGCTATGCCCATGTTCCATGGATGAAGTCCCACATGAAGTTGATAGACGAGAACGCCCTGCCCGACGCCGATGCACGCTGGCAACAGTTCGAGGCCTCCTCTGCGAAGTTCATCAAGGCTGGATACAAGGCCATCGGCCTGGATCACTTCTCACTGCCTGATGATGAAATGACAGAAGCCCTGAATGAAGGCGTTCTGCACCGGAATTTTCAAGGCTACACAGCCGACACCGCCCCCGCAATGATCGGCTTCGGGGCATCGGCCATTGGCCAGATGAGTCAGGGCTACATCCAGAACATTTCGTCGCTAAGACAGTACCGTGAAAACATTGCCGCCGGGACTTTGCCGATTGAACGCGGCATTGAGTTGAGTGATGACGACCGCCTGCGTGCCCATGTCATTGAACGCATCATGTGCGATCTTACGATTGATCTGGATGCCGTGTGCGAGCAATTTGACATACCAAAGGCAACGTTCGTTCCTGAGGTGGAAAAGCTTATGCCCCTGTCGCAAGACGGCATCATCACCCTTTCAGGTAACTCCATCACGGTAACGGAATCCGGCCGCCCGTTCGTGCGTCTGGTCGCCGCCGCCTTCGATGCCTATCTGGACAGTGGAAAAGGCCGCCACTCGCGGGCTGTTTAAGACGATTCAGGAATCCAGCGTTACTTCGCTGCCATGCTGTCCAGCCAGATGGGGCCTTCTCACTGATTCAGCGTCCGCTCCTTGGGGAATTTAACGGTCACGACGGTTCCCTGCCCTTTTGTGCTTTGAATATCCATAACACCACCATGAAGTTGAACCAGACCAAGAGTAAGGGGCAGCCCCAGGCCACTTCCCTCATGTTTTCTTGAAAGAGAGCTGTCAACCTGACCAAATTTATCTAGGGCTTTAGCCAATTCTTCCTTGTTCATGCCAATGCCGTTATCGGTCACCTGCATGACGATCTCGCCTGCAGAATTTGTACGCGCGCCAACAGAAATCACCCCACCTGGCGGGGTAAACTTCACTGCATTGCTTAATAGATTGAGCAACACCTGCTTGACCCTGCGTTCGTCTGCCCTGAGTTCCGGAAGGTCATTATCAATATCCGTGATAAATAGAAGCTCGCCTTCCTTCGCCCGTCCACGAACCATCTGGGCAGAATCCTCAATAACAAGTAGAAGATTCAAGTTATTCTCGATTAACTCCAACTTGCCCGATTCTACCGCCGAAACATCCAGAATATCGTTTATAAGCGAGAGAAGGTGCTGGCCGGAATTTGTTATGTCCGTTACATACTCGTGGTAGCGTTCACTTCCCAGCGGACCGAAAAGCTGTTCCTGCAAAACCTGGGAAAAGCCGATAATGGCGTTCAGGGGAGTGCGAAGTTCGTGGCTCATATTGGCGAGAAGTTCGGACTTGGCCCGGTTGGCCATTTCGGCCTGATCCCTTGCTTCAAGTTCACGAATTTCTACATTTTTACGCTCGGTAATATCCAGAATCGTGGTGATGCGGATATCCTCACCGCCCAGGGTCATTGTGCGCCCTTTTACGAGGACGGGAATCGATGTTCCGTCTTTTCTCACCACTTCAGATTCATATGATTCCGGATTATTCTCAAATATCTGACGCGAAACGAATTCCCGCAATCTGGGGGCAACAATGTCAATAGGCGACATTCCTATGATTTCATCCTGGGTATATCCCAGCATTGTCGTCCCGGTACTGCTGACATCAATAATCCTGCCTTCCCTAACCAGAAAAACCCCTTCGTGGACGTTATCAAGAAACAGTTTGATTCTGTCTTCAGCCTGTTTTTTTTCCGTAATATCAACAACAAAAAATTCCACATAGTCTTCATCGCTATTAATTCTGCCCTGAGAACTAAAAGCAATAATCGAACCATCCTTTCGATATAACGATACTTCGCAAACTTTACCGGGAGAGTTCTCGAAGGCATCCAGAAGCTTTTTTCGCCCTTCGGGTTCGACAAAGTGGTCAGAAAATCTGAAATCCGAAATAAAATCATCGACATTGTCGTAACCGAGCATAGAAGCCAATTTCGAATTGGCCTCGATCAATGTTCCATCACCCAGCCTTGAGCGCCCAATACCGGCCTGGGCATTGTCAAAAATGGATCTGAACTTTTCCTCGCTTCGTATGAGTTCCCGGGTTCTCTCATCGACGGTCTTCTCAAGTAAATCGCGATGGCGCTGCAATTCCTTCTGCGCTTCGACGATGTCGGAAATATCTATTCCAACGGTACCGACGCCGGTGACTACGCCGTTTTTATCCATGATAGGAAATTTCGATACCTGAAAGGTTCCTGATCCGGATTTGACGGAAAAAGACTTGTCAACTCCAAGCGGCGTCCCTGTATTAATGATGGAACGATCACTTAATTTCAGACGTTCCGTTATTTCTTTCGGAAATAGATCATCCGCCGTTTTGCCAATAATATCTTCAACGGATTTATTTTGATACTGAGCGAAAGCCGGACTTACGGAACGATACCTTCCCTGCAGATCCTTGAAGGTAATGGGCACAGGTGAATGCTCGAATAATGCATCAATTAAGGCAGCGTTTTCCCTTTTGCCCTCCTCAGCAATTTTAAGGTCAGTTATATCCTGAAAAACCCCAAAAACCGATTGAACATCACCATTGGGCTTCAGGCTGACGATCCCCATAGAATTAATATATTGAATGCCCCCTTCGGGCCGCATAATTCTTAATTCGAACTGATAGTCTTCCTTTTCCTCCAGGGCGCGACGAACATACTCAGCCGCCATTTCGCGGTCATCAGGATGGTAAGCATTGAGGGCTGCATCAATGGCGATTTCACTGCCCACTTCCAGGCCGTGAATGCGGTAAAGTTCATCCGACCAGTAAAGTTCGCCTGTATCGGCCTGAATTTCCCAATGACCAAACCTGGCTAATGCCTCTGCCTGCTGAAGCATACGGTTTTTCTGTTCAAGGGCATTTTTCTGATAAATGGAATCAGATATATCCTGAAAAATACCAAAGATCGATCGCACATCGCCATCGGGCTTAAGGCGAACTGTCCCGGTCGCTTTGACGTGCCGAATTTCCCCATCGGGCTTAATCAGCCTTAATTCAAACTGAAAATTCTCTTTATTTTCCAACGCGCGGCAGATGCAATCGCCTACCTTTTCCCTATCGTCGGGATGATAGGCATTGATAACTGCCTCAACGTCAATCTCGCCGCCATCATCAAGACCGTGAATTCTGTAGATTTCATTGGACCAGAAAAGCTCGCCTGTGTCGGCCTGAATTTCCCAGTGGCCAATATCCCCCCGATCATTGTTATTGATTATTGCGGCCAAAACATATCCCAAATAATTTGCGCGTAAAAAATCTTCCCGATTGATTATAACAAACGATTACCGCACATTCGCAAATCAATATTCGTATTTTTTACGTCATTCTTTTTATTCAGGAATAGGCGTTCCCGGTGGCACCAGTGGTTGGGGGACAACCTCGCCCTTATAGGACGCTTTTTCCCCCTTGAATTCGATGACGGTGCCAATGTCGGCGTATTTTGTTTCCAGTAAGGCAATACCGATATTTTCTGCCCGGCGAGGCGAGTGGCACACGGCGCGGACCGTACCGGCAATGTGGCCGTCTACACGCACGCTCCAGGGGTGTTCGTTGGTGCTGACAGGATCTCCGTCAAAGGTAATACCCACCAGCCTGCGTGCCGGCCCCTCTTTCGCCACGCGGGCCAGGGCCTGCTTGCCGATAAAGTCGTCGGGCCTGTCCAGATCAATCATCTTTTCCAGACCAACTTCATAAGGGGTGCTGTCAGGCATCGTGTCGGCGCCGTATGACAACAGGCCGCTTTCCACGCGTTCGATATAGTTGGGCGCCCCGGGACCAATACCGTAAGCAGCGCCCGCTTTCTTTACCTTGTCCCACAGGGCCCCGCCACGAGTGCCATCACGCAAATACAATTCATAGCCGCCCTGCTTGGACCACCCGGAACGGGCCACGACCAGCGGGATACCATCCAGTTCCGTTTGCCTGAACCAGAAGTATTTCAAATCGCGAACCCAACCGCCGAACAGGTCGACAACGACATCGACTGCCTTGGGTCCCTGAATGGCAAGCGGGCTGACATCGGGTTCCTGAACGCTGACATCGAAACCACCTTCTGCTGCAATGGCGCGCACCCACAACAAGACATTGCTGTCGGCAATGGAAAGCCAGAACCTGTCATCTTCCAGGCGAAGCAACACCGGATCATTAAGCAAACGGCCCTCATGGTCGCAAAGAGGCACATACTTGCCTTTGCCAATTGCACAGTCCTTAAGATCACGCGGTGTCAGGTAGCGTACCAGACGTTCGGCGTCCTTTCCCTGAATTTCCACCTGACGTTCAGCGGCGACATCCCACATGGCGACGCCTTGCATCAGACGGCGGTATTCGGCGTCAATATCGCCATATGACACGGGCATAAACATATCGTTGTAAATTGTCATATGGGAAACGCCATCAGTGACCGTGCTGTCATAAAAAGGCGATTTACGTTCGCGCGGGCCCAGTGCGATCTGGAAAGACATGGCGCCTCACAAAGAAAGGGTTAAGAGCAAAAAACAGCGCAACGTACCCCCCGAATTCAGGTGCGACAATACAATTTTACCCTTGCTTTCATGATTAATATTCGTTGTTTTTTTTAATGCTCTGCACACCTGATAAAGGAATGAAGGTATTCGAAATTCAATTTATGTTTTATTGAATAAAAACAAAGAGAATTTCACAGAAAGCAGAGGTGCTAATTATGAAAATTGTGCCAATGTCATTCAGCCTTTTTTTCGTCGCAGTATCATCCTTTGCTGCCCTTGCCGCGGATATTTCAGGCACCTTTAGCGGAATGATCACACCGTCTGGATGCCGCAGTTCCGCACAGTCTCAATTCAGCAGCACGATAGCGGATGGCCGCGTTAAAGGGGTTGGCGTGCCGGGGCAAAACGATACATGCTGCACCGGGACTGGCGAGTTTCCCTTGTTGTCGAAAACCGAGCAACGACGAAGTGGATTAATGCTCCGACTTGTCCTCATTCAACCGCATCATGAAAAATGACCCGGTGAGTGAAAACAGCGCCACTGCGATGGCATAGGCGCTGAAGGCGCTCCACCCGGTTGTCGGGTCAACAAGATTGGCAAGGCCGCAACCGACCAACAATATCCACGGCAGTTTGTGACCGAATACGCCGCATGCACTGCAATCATGAGTGTTTCCATCGGAGCCATCGAAGCGGCAAAGTTTTTCATAGGCCCAGCCCCCGGCGATGACGCTGCCCCCCAGTATCCAGACAATGCCCGGCAGATACAGATACGTCTCAAGGCTGCCCGACGCACTTAACAGACACAGAAATGCAATCACGGTATAGATAAATGATTTATACAGGCAGGCAGTTTCCGTATCGCTCGTCATCACTCGCCTCTGCATCGCTTCCCAGGAAATATTCTTGCCATACAGACAGGGGCACTGACATTGACAGGGATCAAGGGATTAACGCCGAAACACGCCGACCATTTCCACGTGACCTGCGTAACGGAACTGGTCGACAGGGATGACTTTTTCCAACTTGTAGCCGCCGCCAATAAGCAGCGAAGAATCATTGGCGAAGCTGGCCGGATTGCATGAAACGGCAATGACGGTTTTCACTCTGGATTCAGCGATTTCCATGGCCTGCGCTTCAGCCCCGGCGCGCGGCGGATCGAAGACGACGGCATCGAAGCCCATCAACTCGGATTGGTGAAGGGGGTTATGGGAAAGATCCCGAACATGAGCAATGACCGGCTTTAGTCCCTGTGTGTGATTCGCAGCATTGCTTAAAGCGCCAATAGCCACGTCGTCGCTGTCGAAAGAGACAACCTGGGAACGTTGCGCCAGTCGCAGTGTAAAGGGACCAATGCCGCAATAAAGATCAGCAACCTTATTTGCTTCCCCCGCGGCATCCAGAACCAGTTTCGCCAGCACATCCTCACCTGCCTTGGTTGCCTGCAGAAAACCCGCAGGGGGCAGCGTTACCTTTGCTGATCCAAAGGTTAGAACCGGCGGCCGGCGTTCCAGGACCATATCGCCCGAAACTGTAATGCGGGCAAGGTCATGGGAATTGGCGCAATCTGAAAGCGCCATACGGGCCTCCAAATCCAGTCCCCCTGCTCCGCGAATATCACAATCAAGGCCCGACTCTGTCACCGTTAGCTGAATGTCGAGCGAATCCAAGTTTGCCGACAAAGGCCGCACCAGATCACGGGCGATGGTCGTCGCCGCTTCCAGCTCAGGGTCAAGGATCGGACAACGCTCAAGATCGACAAGCTTATGTGAATTGGCCTGCATAAAGCCGACCTGAACACCGTTATCGGAAAAACGTGCGTGAAATGTTACCCGCCTGCGCCCGGCACCATGAGCATCGACAAGGGTTTCGACGGGCGCCTCAATAAAGCGGTTCGCCAATGCCTTTTCGATAACGTGACGTTTCCAGCTGGCATAGGGTTCATCGGCCAAATGCTGAACGGCGCAACCGCCGCAATGGCTGAAATGAGAACAAGGGGGGTCAACACGCCTGGATGAAGGCTCGATGATCTCAATCACTTTCGCGCGGGTTCCCGTCACTATTGCACGGACAGTTTCACCCGCCAGCGTAAAGGGAACGAAGACGCGCTTGCCATCCACATCGGCAATACCGTCACCGTGCCATCCCTGTTCTGAAATTTTAACAACCAGTTCGACGGATTTTTCTTTCCTGCGCTGTCTGTTCTTCCGTCTAGCCATTATCAATTCCCAGGCGTTTTCTTATTTCGTTGGCGATATCGAAGGCGGCATTCAAGGAAGGATGTTTCCACGTCTCGAAGACCGTACCACCTGTCGCATCAAACGCTTTTGCGTAACCGCCGTCATACAATTGTCTGTGCAGCGCGCCGTGTTTGTGAATGGTCAGTTTTTTTGGCGCATAAATCCATAGCGGTCCGGGTGTCGCGGCTGCTTCCGAACACATGGAAACAGAATCCCCCGTAACGATCACCCCATCCGCCATGGCAAGATACCCAAGGTAGGGGTTCTCGCCTTCGTCACCCCATTTGAAGACATGATGGGGCGCTTTGATTTCATTGATCAGGGCATTGGCGGTGTCGTCCGACCGGCGGGACGTTGTCACCATCAGTGATCCCCCAGCTGCCGTCGCCATCCTTGACGCCTCCGCGCCCAGTTCCCTCGCCATTTGTTCCGTGAATTTTCTGCGTTTGGTAGATCCGCCGACGATCAGGGCGATGCGCGGTTCCGGTAAATGTTCCAGGCGTCCCTGCCAGTCCTCCCTGGCCGTCGCCAAACGCTGGGGCGTCACCCGGTGGGGCGCGCCGGTAATCTGCATGATGTTGGGACGTTCAGGGATGGCGTCATGACGCGGGGCGCACACCAGATCAAATTCATCCAGTCCGGTGTCTCCCGGATACATGATCTGAACCAGAAACGTATCGCCGTCGTTCATGTCCTTGATGTGACGGGCAACCGGCGAACAGCGCCGACCGGCAGCGACAATCACATCAGGCCACGGTGGCACCAGATTGACACGCGAACTCGCGGTCAATCCACCGAAGGTTTTTCCCATGACAAAATTGGGCAGCGCCGCAGCGGCGGTATAGTCAAGGTCGCGGGTTTCGCACTTCAGACCAAGGGCGTCGCCAACACCCAGACACTGGCTTTGGTTACCGGCCCGGTCATCGACAAGCAACCAGACGGATGGTGAACTCACCTTAACCGCCCGCCATCACCGGCCAGTGGGCGCAACATCATCATTTTTTCAAGCGTGTTGAATGTCTTTTCATTCATATTGACAAACACAGCCGCCATTTCCTTTTTGGATGCATCCAACCGCATAATCAGGCCTGGCGCGTTGACCTTGATTCGGGAATCATCGGCCATCAGCAGGTCTTCGATAATAATTTCATCGCCTTCCCTGGCCGACCCCTTGTATCCCTTACAGAAGAAACCGCGCAGGCTGATGTTCATGACCTTGCAGGTTACTCCGTCGATAACCACGAAGGTATCTTCAACGACGCGGCGCATGTCCATGCGGCGTTGTTCACCCGCGAATCCGATTACAAGTTCGCTCATACTGAATTTGCCCCACGCAGATTGCTTAATGTCGTCCGGGTCGATATCAGATCCGGGTCCATGCGCAATTCTATCACTGCGAGAAGCCCTGAGCGAAGCGCCCTTTCAAGGGCGGGGCGAAATTCTTCAGTGGCTTCGACGACTTCACCAAACGCACCTGACGCCCTTGCCAGGGCCGCATAGTCCGGATTGTTCAGGTCTGTGGCGATCACCCGGTCCGGATGGCGGCGCTCCTGATGCAAGCGGATGGTGCCGTACATTTCGTTATTAAAAATCAGAACGACTGGGTTAAGGCCATCTTTCACGCCGGTGGAAATTTCCTGCCCGGTCATACCGAAACAGCCATCGCCGACACAGGCGACGACGACGCGGTTTGGATATACGGTCTTGGCGGCCAGGGCAGCAGGAACGCCGTACCCCATGGCCCCACTGGTCGGCCCCAGAAGCCTTCTTTTGCCGCTGATGGGAATAAAGCGTTGCGGCCAGCCGCTGCTGTTTCCCGCATCAACACAGACAATACCGTCATCCCCCAGCATGGCATCAATATCGGCCATCACCTGACCCAGATTAAGCGCGCCTTCATAGGGGCTGGGTACACGTCCGCTCAGATAATCCTCGCGCGCCGCCTGGGTAAAATCATTCCAATGATCGGATTCGACCGGGCTCAGGTTGCGCGCTGCGGCGGCAAAGGCATTCATCGAAGAATGGATAGCCAGAACTGCCTGATAAACCTTGCCCAATTCATTTTTGTCCGTATGGACATGAACCAGATGCTGCGTGGGTACGGGTTCGTCAAGCATGGTATATCCCTGGGTTGTCATTTCACCCAGACGGGCACCGACTACCAGCAGCACATCGGCATTCTTTACTCGTTCCACCAGTTTCGGGTTGGGGGCAATGCCCATTTCACCGGCGAAATTGGGATGATCGTTTTTAAACAGGTCATGACGGCGGAATGAACAGCAAACCGGCAGATTGTTGGCTTCCACAAAGGCGATGATGTCGTCGCGAGCCTGATTGGACCATCCGCCGCCGCCAACCAGAACCATTGGACGCTCACAATCGCCCAGAATATGGTGCAGGCGTTCCATGTCGCCAAGGCTTGGGTAGCGCTCGTCAATCACAGCCGGGTTAATCATGGGCGTTTCACAAACGTCGCGCAGCATGTCTTCGGGCAAGGCCAGAACAACAGGGCCTGGCCGTCCTGAAACAGCCGTCTGGAAGGCGCGGGCAATGGTGGCCGGAACATCTTCCACGGCTTCAATCTGCTCGACAGCCTTGGCCAGCGGCGTGAACATCTGCACGTAATCGACTTCCTGGAAAGCTTCGCGGCCCAGGTGCTCTCGCCCGACCTGACCGATAAACAGGATCATCGGGGTCGAATCCTGAAACGCCGTGTGCACACCAATGGCCGCATTGCACGCACCGGGTCCGCGCGTCACCATGCAGATGCCGGGCCTTCCGGTCAGCTTGCCATAGGCTTCGGCCATGTTTGAAGCCCCATGCTCATGACGACACGAGATTACCCGAATGGCGTTTCTCTGGTCATAAAGGGCATCCAGAACTTCTAGATAGCTTTCCCCGGGAACGCAAAAAACACTGTCTACATCATGAACCAGTAAGGATTCCGCCACCAATTGGCCGCCGGTTCGCAAAATATCGCTACTCAAAAGAAAATCCTCCGGGGAAAAGTTGCCCTGAACGCACTATATATATGAAAATGAACCGGGTTGCCAATTGACCCGATGGCCCGGAAGCGGCGATCATGGACCGGAGTCGTCCCTGGTGCAACCAGACGTTCGAATGAACGCTGATAAAATTGTTTTTGATAAAAAGGAAGGTAAGGTAGTGAGTGAGCTTGTCGCGAAATTTACAGTCGGTCAGCTGATCCACCATCGTCTGTTTGATTATCGCGGAGTCGTAATCGACGTCGACCCGGAATTCCACGGAAGCAATGACTGGTATAACCATGTCGCCCAGAGCAAGCCTCCAAAAGATCGGCCGTGGTATCATGTCCTTGTAGACGGCGCGGCACAGCGAACCTACGTCGCCGAACGCAATCTTGAGCCTGACGAAGAAGGAGGCCCTATCCGCCATTCCGAAATTGACGATTACTTCCAGGCTCTGGGAGACGACGGTTACATTCTGCGAAACAAAGGTCACTGACCCCCTTGAGGTCATGAGAATAAGTCTCTAAACAGTACCCTTACCATTCAGTTATATCCCGGTGCCAAATGTCCGATATTCCCGATACACTCGCTGCCAGTTCCACTGGTCTTGAAGCAGCCCGAATCCTGCTTGAAATCAAAGCCGTCAATTTTCGCCCTGAGGAGCCCTACATCCTGACATCTGGCTGGGCAAGCCCGGTTTACATCGACTGCCGCAAGCTGATCTCTTATCCGGATGAGCGTCACCGCATGATGGAACTGGCCGTTGCCAAACTGGACAATGAAATTGGCTTCGAGGAAATTGATGTTGTCGCTGGCGGTGAGACTGCTGGTATTCCCTACGCCGCATGGATCGCACAGGCCACCGACAAACCGATGTTGTATGTGCGCAAAAAACCAAAGGGTTTTGGCCGCAATGCCCAGATCGAAGGCGATCTTGGGGAGGGCTCGCAAGTTCTTCTTGTCGAAGATCTGGCCACAGACGGCGCATCGAAGGTAATCTTCGTCAACGCCCTGCGTAAAGCTGGCGCAATTGTCAGCGATGCTTTTGTGGTCTTTTTCTACGGTGTCTTCTCAGGCGCCCTGGAATCCCTGCAAAAAGATGGCATTACCCTTCACTACCTTGCTACATGGCATGATGTCCTTGTGGCCGCCGAGGCCGGTGGATACTTCCCGGACGAAGCCATCGACGGTGTTAGAAAATTCCTTGATGATCCTGTTGCCTGGTCCGTGGCAAACGGCGGCAAGGGCGAATAATCAGGTTTTCGGAAGTTTAACAGATATTCCGAAACGTTCATTCCTGCCACTGAACGAAATCTCGCCACCGTGGGCGCGCACCACGGAACGGGTCACCGCCAGCCCAAGGCCGACGCCACCCGTATCCCTGTTGCGCGACGGATCAACCCGGTAAAAGGGATCGAACACCCGGACCCGTTCGTTTTCAGGAATTCCAGGGCCATCGTCCTCAACTTTAACGACAAGGCCGCCGGCATCGTCCTGCAATGAAATATCGGCCCTGGTTCCATACTTGATGGCGTTGTCGACCAAATTCTGGAAAGCCCTCATCAGCGCCCCGGGACGCCCGGTCCATTCCAGTTTATCCGGCCCTGTGTAGGATGCATGGCCATTTGTATCGGCAATATCATCGGCGAGGCTTTGCAGCATGGCCGCCAGATCAAAACGCACTGACGCTTCATCAACAGACTCGTCACGGGCGAAGGCCAGGGTCGCCGCAATCATCTGTTCCATCTGGTCCAGATCGGCCAGCATCTTGGTTTGCTGTTCAGAATCTTCAATCAGTTCGGCGCGCAAGCGCAGCCGTGTGATAGGGGTGCGCAAATCATGGGATATGGCCGCCAGCATATGTGTGCGGTCTTTAATGAAGGTCTGTAATTTTCTTTGCATATCGTTAAATGCCTGCGACGCCCTGACAACTTCCCTGGGGCCATCTTCGGGCATCGGTGGCGCATTCACATCCCGGCCCAGCCGCTCGGCCGCCTGGGTAAACAACGCCAGAGGTTTTGCCGAACGACGAACGGCCCAGAATGAAAGCAGCAAAACGATAATCGTCGTCGCCACAATGGGGCCAAATACCCGCGGCCACCATGCCGATCGCACCCGCATTCCCGGCGTCGCTACGTTGAACCACGTCCCATCCGTTAGTTGCATGGAGACGTTGAGTACGTTGTCACCATGCCAATTCCGCGCAAAACGGCTGAAGCGCTGGTGTCTGTGATCGGAGGAATCGCCTTCCATTCGTCCCATGTGTTCCTGCATTGCAAGGGAAGAATTGCCACTACCCATGCCCGATCCGGGTGTCATGCCAGGGCGAAATTCACCAAGATGATCATATGAAATTCGAATTTTGCTGTCATCGATCCCGGATAAATGATCCTGAATGCTTGAGCGAACCATATGCGCGCGCCACCCCCCCATATGACGATCAGCAAGAACGCTATCTTTGGTCCAGGTGATGCTGAACATGGGTTCCCACAGGGATCGAATAACCGCCAGGCGTTCCATTTCAATGGACTGATCGATACTGAGGTAGGCTGCGGCAATCCGTTCGGATACCTGCCGCCCGCCAGCGGTAAGCAGCGCCGTGCGCCGGTCATCGGAATAAATGGCAATGCTGACCAAGTGGGATACGATGAGTCCGATCAATAAAACCAGGATTGTCCGTCCCACTATTGAGCGTGGTCCGCGAGGGCAAAATCTCATGTCTCACCCTCCCCACCTTGATTGACGTCCGTGGCGAACATATAGCCCCCGCTTCGCACGGTTTTAATCAGGGACGGTGCTTTCGGATCGTCTTCCATTTTGCGGCGCAAGCGGCTGACCTGAACATCAATGGACCGATCAAAAGGCTGCGCTTCGCGACCTCGCGCCAGATCAAGCAACTGGTCGCGGTTTAACACCCGGCCCGGATGGGTGACAAACGCATGAAGCAGTTCGAACTCGCCTCCGCTGAGGGTTACCAATGCACCGGATGGGGAAAACAGCTCCCGCTTGGCCACATCCAGCATCCATCCGGAAAATCTGAAATGGACTGTTTGTGAACCGCCCTCTTCCCGGCCCCCGCGATGGTCTGCCGTGCGGCGCAGCACCGCCTTGATGCGCGCCAGCAGTTCACGTGGATTGAAGGGCTTTGCAAGATAATCGTCAGCGCCCATTTCAAGGCCGATGATGCGATCGGTTTCCTCGCCCATGGCTGTTAGCATAATGACCGGAATATTAGAATCTGCCCGCAAATTACGACACAGGGTCAAACCGTCCTCGCCGGGCATCATCAAATCAAGCACGATCAGATCAATGTTCCAGTCCGCAAGCGCCTGTTTCATCTCGCGTCCTTCGGCTGCCGTTGTTACGCGCAGGCCGTGCTTGTCCAGAAACCTGGCCAACAGGTCACGAATTTCCTTGTCGTCGTCGACAATCAATATGTGCTGCGAAGTGTTCATTGGGGAACTATAGCCAAAACCGGGGCCCTGGGGGCCATTTCTTGGTTACCGATTGTAACAGCGCCGGGGCCAGAAACAATAGGTTACAAAAACACCGGTTGGCCGAAACACGGCAGATACAAATGCGTGTTCAAATACATCCATCGAATGAACGCACATGATACGAAAGGAGATCGTCATGAAACGCAAGACACTCATACTCAGCGCTGTAGCAGCACTCACCCTTGGTGTCGCTGCCTATGCTGTCGCCCCGACCTTCGCCCATGGTAATGGAGGTTACGGATATCCAATGGGTCATGGCTATGGTCATGGAATGATGAACTCCCATGGTAATGGAATGATGGGCCAGGGTGGATACGGAATGATGGGCCATGGTGGATACGGAATGATGGGTGGCGGGAATGGCGCTTGTGGCCAGTTCCAGCAATCCGGCGTTGATCGCAATCTTGGTGTCGAGGACATCAAGGGAATTGTCGAAAAACATCTGGCAATGCGCGGCAACGACCGTCTGAAAATCGGCAAAGTCGCCGTTGTGGACGACGACACAATCATCGCTGAAATCGTCACGGTGGATGACTCACTGGTCAGGAAACTTGAATTCAACACCAAGACCGGTGCTCACCGCCCAATCAAATAAATTCCGCACCTGAGCACCCTCTCCGCTGCGGCTGGTGGTCGGCGTTTTCCCTCTCCGTTTAACGTCGACCACCATTTTTCCAAGAAAAGGACACCAACAATGTTTAACGAAACCATGAACGGAATTACACAGGCCCATTACATGAACGGTGGATGGGAAGGCATGGGTCACCACGGCTGGGGCTTCATGCATGGACCGTTCTCCATCATCCTGGTTCTTCTTTTTATCTTTCTTGCCGTAGCGATCTTCAGACGCGTCTTTCATGGCAAGGGTATGTGTACCCACGGTGGCGCCAGCAGCGCCCTTGATACCCTGAGCGAGCGCTTTGCCAAGGGTGAAATCGATGAAGAGGAATTCCGCGCCAAAAGGGACGTGCTTAAATCCCGAAAATAATGCCTCCGACGTGAATTGGACGTTCACGTCGATCATAAAGACCCTTCCCACAATGCCTCTGGGAAGGGTCTTTTTTTACCTCATTAAATGTCATTCCCTGATACTCTCAGCCGGCAATCCCCTCAGGCGGAGAAAAATCGGTGTTCGTTAAACAAATTTCCAGAATTGCAATTGCGGTTGTCGCCCTTGCTCTGTTGAACGCCACACCGGTAAAGGCCGCAAGGGACGAACTGGTGATCGGCATTACCCAGTTCCCGTCCTCGTTCCACCCGACCATCGATTCGATGATGGCGAAAACCTACATCCTTTCCATGACCCGCAGGCCTTTTACGGTTTACGACAAGGACTGGCGCCTGATTTGCATGTTGTGCACACAACTTCCAACCATCGAAAACGGCATGGCTAAACCGGAAAAGACACCGAAGGGCGCGCAGGGGATCGCCGTTACCTATGCCATTCGTCCTGACGCCACATGGGGTGACGGTACCCCGGTCACGACCAGGGACGTACTTTTCAGCTGGAAAGTCGGGCGTCATCCGAAAAGCGGCGTCGGCAACATGGAATTTTATCGCAGCCTGTACAAAATCGACGCCCTGGATGACAAATCCTTCACCCTGCACTTCGACAAGATGACCTTCGAATACAACGCTATCAACGATTTCGAAATGTTGCCAGCCCATGTTGACGAGCTGAATTTCAGCGATCCCGTCAATTACAAGAACCAGACTGCATTCGATACGGACAGCGAGAACGAAGGACTTTATTTTGGCCCTTATCTGATCCGTCAGGTCGTATCGGGTTCGCACGTTGTGCTGGAACCCAATCCCACATGGTGGGGCGATAAACCCGCGTTCAAACGCATTATCGTACGTGTGATTCCAAACACTGCGGCCCTGGAAGCCAACCTACTGTCCGGGGCCATAGACATGATTGCCGGGGAACTGGGACTGACCGTCGATCAGGCCCTTGCCTTCGAAAAACGCCATGGCCAGGGCTTTAACATCATTTACCAGCCGGGGCTTGTCTATGAACACGTCGATCTAAACCTGGATAACCCGATCCTTGCTGACAAAAACATTCGCAAGGCGCTGATTTTGGGGTTGGACCGCCAGACAATGACCTGGCAGTTGTTCGGCGGGCGTCAGCCAGTCGCCCATACGTCTGTATCGCCTCTTGACTGGGTCTATTCAGAAGAAGCGCAACGTTATGCTTATGACCCGGCACAGGCGGCAAAATTACTGGCTCAGGCCGGGTGGAAACGCACCGTGGGCGGCGTAAGGGTTAACGATAAGGGCGAGAAACTTTCACTGGAAATCATGACGACGGCAGGTAATCGTTCACGCGAGTTGGTCGAACAGGTCCTGCAAAGCCAGTGGAAGGCGCTGGGTATAGAAGTCAAAATCCGCAATCAACCCGCAAGAATATTCTTTGGCGAGACGGTCACCCAACGAAAATTTAGCGCCATGGCCATGTTCGCCTGGATCAGTTCCCCGGAAAGCGTTCCGCGCACAACCCTGCATTCATCGCACATTCCGTCCAAAGCCAATAATTATGCGGGCCAGAATTACACCGGTTTCAGAAATTCCGAAATGGATCAGCTGGTAGAGGAAATCGAGGTTCAATTGAACAAGGAAAAACGGGCAAAAATGTGGACCCGCCTGCAACAAATCTACGCTGATGAATTGCCCGTAATACCGCTGTACTTCCGGGCCAACCCGTATGTCCTGCCAAAATGGCTACGCGGTGTAGAACCTACAGGCCATCAGTACCCGACGACACTGTGGGTGGAAAACTGGCAATCCATGCAATAGGATATTAGGTCTTCACAAATCGGAAGATGGCGTCGTCGGAAATTTCCTTCAATTTCAATTCTGCCCGCTCTTTG
>JADHSW010000035.1 GCA_016776705.1 Rhodospirillales bacterium | reverse complement strand
CCGGTATATTACCTAAATATTACCTAAACCGACTTTTTTAATGGAGTCGAAATTCAGCCAAGTAATTGAAAACATTGGCGTCCCCTACGGGATTCGAACCCGTGTTGCCGGCGTGAGAGGCCAGTGTCCTAGGCCTCTAGACGAAGGGGACTTAAAGGCCAGATCAAATAATATCAGTCTTGTCTGTGACCTTTCAAGGTCTTTTACCGACGCTTCAATCGTTAAGCGTTGCCAAGTCTGCGTGCCTCGGCGACGAAGGCTTCTGCATCTTCCTTTACGGTGTCGAAGGCGGTGACGAGGCGTATCACTGTGCGTTCTTCTTCAGGCCAGTCGTAAAAGGCGAACCCGGCGGCGCGCAAACCCTTGATCATCTGGTTGGGCATGCGGGCAAAAAGCATGTTGGCGTCTGCGGTGAACAGCAAGTCGACTTCGCTGATATCGCTTAGGCCACTGGAAAGTATTTTCATGCAGTGATTGGCGTGGCGGGCCGATCTAAGCCATAAATCATCTTTCAGGTAGGCTTCGAACTGTGCCGCCAGAAAACGCATTTTAGAGAACAAATGCCCGGCGCGTTTGCGCCTGTGGGCAAATTCAGTGGCCATGCCGGGAGTAAACAGAACAACGGCTTCGGCAGCGAAAGCCCCGTTTTTGGACGCCCCGAAAGACAGCACGTCAATGCCTGCCATGGAGGTGATGTCGGCGGGCGAACAATTCAGGGCGGCGACGGCATTGGCGAAACGCGCCCCGTCCATATGCACCTTCAGGCCGTGATCATGGGCGACGGACGTAATCGCCCGAATTTCTTCTATTGTGTAAACGGCGCCGGTCTCGCCGGTCTGGGTAAGGCTGACTGCGGACGGCTTAACATGATGAACATCACCATTTTCATCCTTCAGGGCCTCGGTGAGATCATCTGCGGAAATTTTACCGGCACGGTCAGGGAGCAGGGCAAGTTTCGCGCCGCCCGTATAAAATTCCGGGGCGCCACACTCATCAACCTGGATATGGGCTTCAGGATGGCAGTAAATACTTCCGAAGGGTGGAGCCAGAACAGACAGGGAAAGGGCGTTGGCCGCGGTGCCTGTGGGCAGCAGAAAAACGTCTGCATCGGCTTCAAATAATGCGGCGATTGCTATTTCAACTTTGCCCGTTGCCTCGTCATTTCCATAGGGCATGGACGGACCAACATTCGCGGCCATGACGGCGGCGGCGATTTCCGGGCTTACCCCGGTAACGTTATCGCTGCAAAAATTCATGGTGTTTCCTTATCATTCTACGGATAGCGGCACTTCTTGAAATGTTGAAGCATCCACGTCAATCCTGTGCGCCCTGGTATCTGTAACCCGGCCATCTTCAAGGGCGATAATAAGCCAAAGCAAATCGGGTTCGAAAGCCATTTTCAAATCATGTTGGGATGGCATTGCCGAATGGTCGGGGTGGGAATGGTAGTGGCCGATGATCCGCTCCTGCCCGCCTTCCAGTTTGCGCATCAAATCAAAACGGACCTTGGGATCGACCTCGAAGCGGTCCCGTATCCCCTCCTGGGCGACATTTTTGCTGGGTTGAACGCGGGTAATGATGACATCACCATCCAAGTCCCCATGGCCACCCAGCAATCCGCAACATTCATTGGGATAGGCATCCTGGGCCGCCCTGGTGATTTGATCTATCAATCGGGCGGCGATTTTGATCATGGGGATACCATGAGCGTCCCCAACAAGGAACCATTGGCCGCATCGACAACAATAACGCGCTCACAGTCCGGGCCTGCCGGGCCGATCTTCATGAAGATTCTGACCCCGTCACCGCTAACCGCCGAAATGGTGCAGCCTGGAGGCAGGGACAGCATAACATCGCCAAAAGCCTTGGGGGCAGCCCCCGGTGTTGTGACATTCTGGGTCGCCGGGACCGGCAAGGCGGGTGGTTGGGTCGCCGTTTGGGGCGCCTTGTCACCGCCCAGGGAAAAGAACTTGAAGTCAGGATCATCTGACTTGCGGTATAATCCATAAGCGATGGTCGACATCGCAATAACAATAAGAATGGCCATTCCGGCCACTAGACCCTTGAGTGCCTGCATAATTCTGGACAGTCTTTAAACCATGAAAGATGAAAATTCAGCCACCACTTACACCGTTCCGGTGCCTCTCGGCAAGGCCGGTTGCCGCCTGGACAAGTTCCTGGCCGACGAACTGAGGGGTTTTTCGCGTACCCGCCTGAAAGTTTTGATCGACGAAGGACGTGTCAGTACCCAGAACAGGCCTTCCCAACAGCCCCCCCTTGATCCTGCCCTGAAGGTTGTTGAAGGAGATGTTTTTATCGTCCAGGTGCCAAAAGCGACGGCGGCTTTGCCGGAAGCCCAGACGATCCAGCTTAATATCGTCTATGAAGATGACGACGTCATAGTCATCGACAAACCGGCGGGACTGGTTGTTCATCCTGCCCCCGGCAGCCTCGACGGAACATTGGTCAATGCCCTGCTTGGCCATGCCCGGGATTCCGGCAATGGGGGAGGGCTATCGGGAATTGGTGGTGTCGAGCGCCCAGGCATCGTGCATCGGCTGGACAAGGGAACCAGCGGCCTGATGGTGGTCGCCAAGAATGACATTTCGCACCGCAGTTTAAGTAAACAATTTGCAGATCGTTCCATTGAACGGGCGTATTTTGCCCTTGTCTGGGGTGTTCCAAGTTCTACGCAAGGCGAGATTTCCGGCAATATCGGACGCAGCCCATCGAACCGTAAGAAAATGGCCGTCGTAAAGCGGGGGGGTAAGGTTGCGCTGACTCGTTTCAAGGTTGTCGAGATCTTCGGCACAGTGGCAAGCATGGTCGAATGCCGTTTGGCAACCGGCCGCACCCACCAGATCAGGGTTCACATGGCATCGCTTGGACATCCGGTAATAGGCGACCCGGTTTATGGCGGCGGCAGGAAAGCCGGGCGCAAGGGGATGGGCGAATCCCTCAGGATCGAATTGGAGACGCTGAATCACCAGGCATTACATGCCTATAAATTAGGGTTTCTAGATAAAAATGGTTCTGAGAAGCTATATTTTGAAATTAAAATACCTAGTTATTTCAAATCATTAATTGAAAAGTTATCAACCTTCTAATTTTTTTATATACCTGAGCAGCTACGTTGGTTATTGTGGTGGCACATTACGGGGTGATGTGTTGGTCGAAGATGTTTGTCTTTGCCTATGGGAAATGGAAACTGTTTAAGGAGAATTAAAAAATGGGTTCATTATCACTCAATTTCGATACCACCCCTGAAGGCAATTTGAGCCGTTATCTGCAAGAAATCAGGCATTTCCCTATGCTGGAGGCTCAAGAGGAACTTCGTCTGGCCAAAAAGTGGCGTGACGTTAAAGACAATGACGCCGCTCACCGCCTGGTGACGAGCCATTTAAGGCTGGTTGCCAAAATCGCCATGGGATACCGCGGATACGGCTTACCTGTAGGAGAGCTGATTTCCGAAGGTAACGTTGGCATGATGCAGGCCGTCAACCGTTTCGACCCGGAAAAGGGCTTCCGGTTGTCCACGTACGCCATGTGGTGGATCAGGGCGGCGATTCAGGAATACATCCTGCATTCCTGGTCTCTGGTGAAAATGGGTACGACTGCGGCGCAGAAAAAACTGTTTTTCAATCTGCGCAAGCTGAAGGGCAAAATTCAGGCCATTGAAGATGGTGACATGACGCCCGAACATACTACCGAAATAGCCAATCGTTTGAATGTATCTGAAACCGAAGTGGTTAACATGAACCGTCGTATGGCGGGTGCGGATCATTCCTTGAATGCGCCCCTTAGTATCGATGGGGATGGCGAATGGCAGGATTGGCTGGAAGATGACAATGATAGCCAGGAAGAAACATATGCTGAAAATGAAATTCTCGGACAACGTCGGGAACTTCTGGCCGACGCACTTGAAGGACTTTCAGGTCGGGAATCCCATATTCTGGAAGAGCGCCGCCTCAAGGATAGCCCCACGACTCTGGAAGACTTGAGCAGGCAATACGGAATTTCGCGGGAGAGGATTCGACAGATTGAGGTCCGTGCCTTCGAAAAAGTTCAAAAATCCGTCAGGAATGCCGTCATTAACCAGCGTTATAGCTGCTAATAGACCTTCAGGCCGTTTTAGGCTTTCCCGCTGGAGGTGGTTTGCCCTTGTTTGGCACTTTACCGACCGGCGGGGTCTGGGGCGGACCAGCAGGGGCGCCGCCGCCAGCTGCGAGCAGATTATCGATACCATCAAGCAGAGCTTCCGTATCCTGGGAGCTGGTACTGGTTACCTCGGGAGCGAGTTCTTCTGCGTCCTTGACTTCATCTCCGAATTTTTCACGCATATCCAGAACTTCTTGCGGCGTAGCCACATCATCACCCCAGTCCTCAATTAGCTGGCGTTGCACGGAACGAAGGCTGGAAACCCGGCTTTGGGCGATAACCGTCAGGAATGTGGCGACGATGGGAGGCAGGGATTGATAGATCATCCAGCCGAAAGAGGCGGCGCCATACATAACGATCAAAGAAAAGACGTCGGTGAGAATTCGCATCGCCCCTTCCATGGAATTGTCACCTGTCCACAATTCCATCAGGTAAGGAAACACACCACAGATATTGATGCCGCCAACGCAAAAGGCGGCATGTTTTTTGGCGCTTCTGTCAATAATCGCAGATACCGTCGTTGGCAGCATTCCGAAGAAAATTAACATTACCGATGGCAGGGATAAAATTACCATCACAACAAAACCGACAGAAAGCCACAGGGTCAACTGGCCCTGCTTGAAATTTCCTTTTGGCTTTGGTGCTTGTGCTTTCTTGGCCATGATGTTTACCAGAACTCTGCCAGAACAAGGATCGTGATCACTACCATGGATATGAGGATGGATGATGTGGATGCGAATTTCTGGCCCATTTCCTCAGCCGCTTCAGGGGATGACAACTCGCCTTCTTCGATTTCCTGAATTTGGCTTTCGGCGGTTGCGTATTCAAATCTGGCTTCGTCGTAACCAAAAATATCCTGACGCCTTTTTTCCGCATTATCGATAAGGTCAAACAATTCAGGCAAGCTTCCCTGCCTGACAACGCGAGGCATTTCCTTTTCAATTTCCTGGCGCGTTTCGCGGCTGAAATAAGTTTTCACGGCCGGACCCAGTTGGGACCCGACCCAACTTGACAGGGCGTAAACCGGTTCTCCCTTTAGTTTCCATTGCAGGTAAGCCATCAGGCTAAGCATGCCAATCAGGAAAGAGGAATCCTTGGGTTCGGCGAGGGCCCTGAGATGAGGCTCGATGCGTTCCTTGAAGCGTGCCGCAATGAAGGCGGTGATATGACGATCAAGGGGCCTTAATTTTTTGTCGGTGTGGTCGGCAACAGCATCAAGGGACGGCAAGAGATCCTCGATATTCACCACGCATTGTTCGGCGATCAGGGGACTTTGGCATGGCAGTGAACTGTTAAGCTCGTACAGGATACGCTCAATGCCAAATCCTGGCCCTTTTATTTGCAATATGATCTTCATTTTTGCGAAAACAGCCTGATATTCGTACGACCCTTCATCACGAATATGATCCGTGGTGGCGGAATACCAGATTTCCGTAATATTGTTCCGAATAATTTCTGCCGCCGTTTGCATGCTGTTACGACGTAATAATTCTACGGCCAGCATCGTCCCATAGGCTTCGGGAATAAAGGAAAGGCCCTTGTGTCGAATGGGTCCGCAGGGATCCAAAAACACAGTCACCTTCGTTGTGATGTAATCGTCACTGCCGCGAAATTCATTTTCCTGAATAGCTGCCGACGCAGCGATGGCGTTGACAAGATCGGCGAGGTCACCGTTGCCAAGGCTACGTCGAAGCCAGGTTTCCAGCTCTTCATTCTTAATCGCAATAGCGGCCTCTTTGACATTTTCTGAAAAGGCATAAGCCAGGCTTATAGGGTTCAGGTATTCCTTTTCCATGAAGGTGTATGGGGTTTTGGCCTTTGTGGCAGGTTTGCGCTGCATTGGGGTCTGTCGTTTGCCGGAAACCCATAAGTCCATTTCCGGGATTCCCCAGCGCTCGCTAAGGTCATCACTCAGGATACCGCGCAAGGGTTCAATCAAAGGGACCGGGATTTTCCGTTTACCGCTTAAGGCAGCATAGGTGCCTTGCTCGATTTTAGCCGTAAACATGTCTTCCGATGATTTGTATTCCATCATCTTTTTGCCGAGAATAAGCGCCATAAGGGTTACGCCAAGGGCATAAAGATCGTCGCTTATCGAACCACTTCCCCGGCCACCTGGTGAGGCCATGGCCCTTGGTCTGGTCTCAAAAACAGGAGGTTGATCGAATCCCGGTGGGGACGTAACACAATCGCCTAAAACCATATCGGTGAAGTCCCTGTTCATAAAAAACAGGTTTCCGATACGTATTTCGCGATGATTGATGCCCCTGATTTCCATCTCTTTAATGGCCGTGTACAGGGGTTCGATAATCTTTTCCTGAATCTCGTATTCGTTG
Source organism: Rhodospirillales bacterium (assembly GCA_016776705.1). Classification (GTDB taxonomy): domain Bacteria; phylum Pseudomonadota; class Alphaproteobacteria; order Rhodospirillales; family JABHCV01; genus JACNJU01. The sequence goes on along the minus strand of JADHSW010000035.1, from coordinate 11,959 downwards.
ACCAGGAAATTGCCATTTTCAATGGCGTCGGTCACGCGGCCGCCAAGCGGGCGCTCATAAATAACAATAATTGTTTCCTGATTTATTGGCGGCCAGAACACCACATCCCAACTGACCAGTTGCAAAAGGCCAATGTGATGTTCATCGCGAAGCTTGCGCATGATGTCCATGCGCGTCGGTAAACCCGGCGTGCAGATCAAGGCAAAGACTTCAATTTCCTGATTTCGCCTGTCACGGGCCGCATACGCCTTTGCAGAAGGCATATCCAATTCACTTATGGGGGCGTTCACATCGACCAAAAACTGATCGTTGATAAGGACCGGGCCGGAACCACCAACCGCTAGGTCACCTGCACCATTTTCTTGGGGCGAGATAGCCATCGTTCTATTCCAAACAGAGACGGTGCCATACCTTCTGGTAGGCTAATCCGCACTCATATCGAAATTTTACCCGGTATGCCTTTGATTTACAATGGAATATTAATAAACTTCAACTTTTGTTAACCTTGATCGGAAAATTGTAAGATTTCGAATCGGTTACCCGGCGTCAGTCTGCGAACGGATCATGAACAAGAATGGAGTCTTCACGCTCAGGACTGGTTGAAAGCAGGGCAACCGGGGCTTCAATCAATTCTTCGATACGACGGATGTATTTGATCGCCGTTGCCGGAAGGTCGGCCCAGGAACGCGCCCCTTCAGTGCTTTCAGACCATCCTTCCATACTCTCGTAAATCGCTTCGACCTTCTGCTGCTTGACTGATGAGGCAGGCAGGTGATCGTAGATTTCGCCGTCGATGTTGTAGCCGGTGCAAACTTTCAACTCGTCCATGCCATCTAGAACGTCAACCTTGGTCAGGGCGATGCCGTTGATGCCGTTAACCTTGACGGCCTGACGAACGAGCACGGCATCAAACCAGCCACAACGGCGTGGACGCCCCGTAACGGTGCCAAATTCATGGCCCCGTTCGCCGAGTCCCTGGCCAATCTCATCTACAAGTTCTGTCGGGAAGGGGCCGCTGCCGACACGGGTCGTGTAGGCCTTGGTGATGCCCAATACATAATCAATCGCTCCCGGACCCTGTCCTGAACCGGCGGCAGCTTGTCCTGCGACAACATTGGACGAGGTCACGAACGGATAGGTGCCGTGGTCAATATCCAGCATGGTGCCCTGGGCACCCTCGTAAAGAATCCGCTTTCCGGATTTTCTGGCTTCATCAAGTTCTTTCCATACGGCGTTGGCATAGGGCAACAGTTTAGGGGCCAGTTCCTGCAAACATTCAAGCAAGTCGTCTTTGTCGACTTCTTCCATGCCCAGGCCGCGCAACAACGCGTTGTGGTGAAAAAGCAAGTTGTCGATTCTGTCGCCCAGAACATCCGGATCGGCCAGATCGCCAACACGAATAGCCCGACGGGCGACCTTGTCTTCATAGGCCGGGCCGATACCGCGACCGGTGGTGCCGATTTTTGCCTTGCCCAGTGCTTCTTCACGGGCCCTGTCCAGATTGCCATGTAAGGGCAGAATCAAGGGTGCATTGTCGGCGATGCGAAGGTTTTCGGGTGAAATATTGATACCCTGTTCCCTGATCTTGTCGATTTCGTTAAGCAGCGCCCAGGGGTCAAGGACGACACCATTGCCGATGATGGACAATTTTCCACCCCGCACCACGCCCGAGGGCAGCATATTCAATTTATAGGTGACACCGTCAATTACCAGAGTGTGTCCCGCGTTGTGCCCACCCTGGAAGCGAACCACCACATCAGCGCGTTCCGAGAGCCAGTCAACGATCTTTCCCTTGCCTTCGTCACCCCATTGCGAGCCGACGACCACTACATTGGCCATGCCGTAAAATTCCCTTTAATTGGTGGATGCAATTTTGCCGTCCGATAAAAAATGAGTACAGCCAAGACGTTTCGCTGCATTCCCAACATCTGTTTGCTGTGTCAGTCCATCCACCGTAATCCATCCTTCGGCGCGTAACTGACGGGCTTCATCGCTACTCGTACCGGTTGGCAGGTATAAACGTTTGCCGGACGGCGTTGGAGGAACGGCCCGCAATATGGTGTCCATATACAAAGTCATGCCAACGGCTGGTTCGCCCTCATCTCCGTTGCCGCCAGCCAGATAACGCCCGCCGCGACCCAGTTCTCCCCGGTTGCCACCGGCGAAAATCGTGAAGGTGACACCCTTGTGATATTCCAGTCCCCGACTTTCAACTGGATCAACAGTGAGACTAAGGTCCGGTGCTCCGGCGCGAATTTTTTCGATGACGGCGCCAAGTGACGCTCGCTCGTCCATGGCCTTGTCCTGCAAGTCAAGCATTTCCAGAGCCGCAAAGGCGGCTTCGGCAGGGCCGGTACAGCGCAACATGGCCAGTAAATGAGAAGTTGCCGGCTCGCCAAGTTTATCTGACAGCTTTGTGACGGCGGCCTCGTCCTTGCGGTCCAACGCTGCCTTTAGGCTGGTCATGGTTTCAGTATCAAGATTTAAATCGTCGATAATGGCCGGAACCAGTGTGGGCAGGGCAAGATCGATGGATAACTTGCTGATTTTCAAAGAGTTCAGGGCTTCGAGCGCCATCAGGATGATTTCAGCATCCGCCTGGGGGGATGAACTGCCAATCAGTTCGGAACCAACCTGTCCGAACTGACGCTCAGGGCGTATTTGTGTGCCGCGAACTCGCAGGACCTGCCCGCTGTAGCACAAACGCAGGGGCCGTGGCGCTTTCTTCAGGCGGGTTGTTGCGATGCGCGCTACTTGCAGCGTCATATCGGCGCGAACGCCCATCATGCGTTGGGAAACAGGGTCCATGATACGGAAGGTCTGTGCCGACATGGCGGCACCGCTGCCGCTCAGCAGACTTTCCTCGAATTCGATCAACGGCGGCTTAACCCGTTCATAGCCCAGTGCTGAAAAACATGCGATCAATTGCTCCATGGACGCGGCTTCGCTCGAGGCATCATTTGGGAGCACGTCGCACATGCCAGCTGGCAGTAGGGCTTTATCGGAAAAATCGCTCATATGTGGAACTGTAGGCTTCGTTGATGTGAATACGAACTGGTTGCTTAAACATCAATCGGCAACAACCAAACTACAGCGGGGTTAGTACCCGGAATTTGCCCTAACGGCAAATGGAAAAGAGAAAGAAGGGGTGTATCAGAATATTTCGAAGATGTGACTTTTGACTGTTTCGCCTATTTTTCCGACAATTTCGGGAACCATGGCCTTGACCAGAGAAGCCCCATCTGACTGCTCCAGATTGGCAGCGGCCCACGCCTGCCAGTGTCGTTTTCCATTGCTACGGTTGTCGATGGTGACGTCAATGCGGTACTGAGAGGGGGTCGTAACAGACGTCTCCCCCTTGCCTTGGTTGAAGACGCCGCCGCTGTTACTGTCAAACAGGTTAAAACGCATTCGGGCGTCTTCTCCACCCTCGCGACCACCATGGGCATCGAGTTCCAGAACAGCTCTTTTATTTCGCGTCTTGTATGCGCCAATCTCGTTGCGTGTTTCGAAGCTGATAACAAGCTGGGCATCCTCGTTGATTGAATATCCCCTGGCATTCAGGACGTGCTCAAATTCCTTTTTTAATGCCATGTTTTGGTCTGAATTATCCAACGGCTGAACATGAAAAGATGATCCCATGGGAACCGGCCGGTAGGAGAATGAGTTCATCAGCGCTTCCCCATATCCCTGGGCCACGGATATCCCGTTAGATGACAAAAACAGGCTCAGGCACAAGGCCAGGATTGAATAGATGGAAAAGCGCCTCATAGACGTGCCCTTTAGCAGCAAAAAAACAAGTTAACACCCAGTGGTCAGATCAATTATTCGGTGTCGTTGTGTTATCTGTCAACAAGTCTACCCGGAAAAACAAAGAATTCAGGAATTTCTTTTCTCAATTTACGAAAATCCTATCAAGGGGTTGTTAATCTTTGTTGGTTACACATAGCGTGTTGATTTGCGCACGCGGTTTTTTGGTGTTTGTGCGTTTTATATGTGGAAAAGGGGCAGAAATTTTGGAAACCTTGGATCAACAGATGCGGCACATTGCCTCTTTCAGGCCCAGTGGATTATTTGGCGTCGGCCTTCTCACGGGTATTGCCATTGGCTTCGCCTTCCTGATTTTTGTCGCCTGAAATTCCTTAAATTCTAGTCAAATATGACTGAAAGTGGCCCTGCCTGCGCTGGCCATACGCCATCCTCAATGGCCTTGCGGCCTTGAAAAACCAGATATCCACGGCGTCCATAATGGGGCAGGGGCCTGAACAGGGCCTGCAACGCCTGATTGTCGTTCGCCTCTATGACCAGCAGTGGGTGCGGGGTCCCGTTGCTGTCCAATCGACGAGCCGCCCACACTCTGGCGCTTCCCCGTCCCAATAGTGACTTGGGTGTGTCGGGCAGGTTGGTCTTATGAAGGAATTGCTGAACGCTTAAGGTTTGCCCGATAACCAAAATGGGCCTCTCCTGCAGGGAGCCGCTTGATTGATCGGCAAATTTCGGAGGGCCATCCAGCAATCGGTTGGCTAGTTCAATTGCGGCTTGTTCCATTTCATTGTCCTGGCCCGCAAAAATCACAACTGTGTCTGAATTCAGGGTCGCGTCCCGTAATATCGGCGGTGCTTCCGTGGCATCGAGCCTTCGAAAAATATCAAAGTCAGGATCGATGGAAATTGAAACAGGCGGCGCAGACAGGGGAAGCTCGACTTTGGAAGCCTTGCCTTCGATACCGGCCTGATACATTTTTTCACCTTCTTTGGTTACCAGCCTGATCGGGACATTCAGGGAATAGGGCAGTTCCGGTTGGCTAAGAATGAATGAAATACTGTCGCTGCCATACCTTAGTCCTGACAGGACAAGCCGCGGGGCACCGCTTCGGTCAATCCATTGATCAAAGAATAATCCTAAATTCTGGCCTGATACTTTTTCAAAGGCATTCTGAATATCTTTCCATCCAGCTACCTGAAATTTGTGCAGCTTCCAGAAATTCCGGATGCCCTGCTGGAACGCTTCCTTGCCCACCCTGCGTTCAAGCATATGAAAAATGAAGGCGACTTTGTTGTATCCGATGATCTGGGAGGCATCGTGACTGCGGCTGATGAAGCTTCTGACGGGATGATCGCGCCTGGGCGGCAGGGCGGCGTAATCACGAAGCCATTCGGTTCTCTGGCGCACGAAATTGCTTTCGTCACGACCTCCGGCGAAAGCGTAATCGGCCATATAGGTGGTCAGCCCTTCGGCCCAGTTTCCGTGTTCATAATCGACCTCAACGCCATTTCCCCACCAGTTGTGCAGAACTTCGTGACCCAGTGACGTGAAGCGGATGAAGGGCAATTGCAATACCCGCTCTCCGATATAGGTCATACCGGGAAAACCCAGCCCGACCGGCAAGGGCCCGGAAACAATATTGAAGGATGAAAAGGGATATGCGCCAATGCTTTGGGTATACTGATCGATATACCCTGCCGTGGATTCCAGATATCCGGATGCAAGTTCTTTCAGGTCCGGCGGGAAATAGGTTCTGAGTACAATATCACCGTGGCGTATCTCATTTACAATGAAGGGACCTGCGATCAGGACGATGCCCTGGGTTGGGATTTCAGAAGTGAACACAGCGTGGTATTGGCCCGACCCGGTTTCTTCCTTGATCAAGCGTCCCGGGACAACGGCTTTTTGAGTATTGGGCAGGGTAAGAGCCACCCGGTAGGTGGCTCCAACGCCTTGGATGATCGGATGCCAGGCGGAAGCGGCGGATAGATAGCTACCTTTGCCGGAGGCAATCATCGGGCCGCTGTCAATGGAACCCGGTAATTTGGGTAAATCCGATAAACGTCCCCGGTATTCAATGAGGATGTGGTGTTCGCCTGCGGTTCCCAAATTCAGCCGCAAGGTCTCTGCATTTCTGCTGTGCGCCGTCGCCTGATCATTTACCTGGATGCCAGTAAGGATCATGTTGGCGGCAAGATAGAAAATGACTTCCCCACCGCCCTGCACGCGTACGTGGTCACTGACACTTAGTGAACGGGTATCAGGGTCCAGATTGACCTGCAAATCGTGATGTACCGCTTCAACACCTGAATGGGCTGAAAGGGAAAAGGTCATGCTGGCAAGTAATGCCGTCAGGGTAATCAGGGCACGGAACTTCATGGATGTTTCGGATTTTCTGGTTTGGTGGGAAACTTCGCAATGATATCCAGTCGCTTGCCCCCACGCATGATGGTCAGGGGAAGCCAGGTGCCGGGGGATTGACGGCGGATAGTCATAACAAGGTCCTTGACCTGGGGCGTATTCATGCCGGCAGCTTCAATGATCAGGTCATCCTTTTTAAGTCCAGCTGATTGGGCAATGCTGTCTTTCACGATCTTGACAATTTTCACGCCCATTTTGCCATTAGCCTCAGCTTTTTCAATCTGAACCCCTAACATTGGGTGGGGTGTTTTTTCGGTTTCGTGGGGGGCATCGACGCCGAACACAATATCGGCAACCGGAACCCCGTCTTTTGACATCAGTTCTTCGCACGGAATGTTGCTGTCCCAAGGTAAAAGAACAGCAGAATTCTTGATTCCCAGATCGGAAAGCTGGTGGGGAATGCCGTAACCGTATTCGACATGGCCGCGGCCAACGATGGCGATAACAAGCGGATTTCCCCCGGCCGTCGTGACATCGGCAATGCCTTCGGCCATGGCCCGATCCCAGATTGTTTGAACCTCGATAAAACTATTCAGTCTTTTTTGCTCATCTTCGCTTAACTCAGCTTCTTTCTCTTTCTCATCATCGTCCCCGTGTAGGCCGAAAACCACTTCCAGGCTTTCACGATAGGCATTGGACGGGGCGAGCGGGTCGCTGATACCGCGACGCTGATCGACCCCTATGGAGGCCCAGCCTTCGCTACTGATGCGATGGATTAGATTACGATCCACATTCAGGGCGCGCATGGGAATACGGTGCATTCGGGCAAAATGAAAAAGCGGCATATATAAATCCGGATCAAAACGCCAAACTTCGTCCCAACGGCTCAATTCAAGGAATGTCTTTTGATCAAGCTCCCCGCGGGTCCATCGATCAAGGACCGGTTGCACGGACCGGGGGAAGGCTTCAAATCCCAGAACCATATTCGGATTGCGGCCATACAGGGCGGACAGGGTGTGCAGTTGCCATCTATGATGCTCGGCGCTGGTATGGTTCTCTCCCAACATCACGACTGGGCGTTTCGCCATGTCATCAAGAAGGCGTGCCATTTTAATATTCGAGGTGCTTGCCGGTGCTCGCCAAAACCCCGGTTGAATACAGGTAGGGCTCTCTTTGGCTGTCAGCGGCATGGGCGCTATTGCAAAAACCATGGTTAAGGCCAACGAAAGAAAAACAGAGGCAGTTTTGCAATTTTGAAAATGGCGGGGTAATAAGTGCATGGTAACTTTTCTGGGTTCTCAATTTAAATCAGTCCTGATCATATCCCGGAAAAAGCGGCGATAATATGGATTTAAGGGGGAAATAATATTCAAGGCCTCCCGAAATTCAGCTTAACCCTGAAATGATCTCAGTTGAGTAGTGAGTTTTTATGAAGAAAAAGGGTGTTATAGCCGCTGGCCATGAGGAAACGGCGAAAGCGGCGCAAATCATTCTGGAAGAAGGCGGGAATGCGTTCGACGCCGTTCTGGGAGCACTTTGCACCGCCTGCGTGGCTGAGCCTGTTCTGGCTTCGCTGGGTGGCGGCGGTTTTCTTCTCGCCCATCCGGCTGCAAGCGGTGGAAAAACCCTCCTGTATGATTTTTTTGTGCAAACCCCAAAGCACCGCCGACCACTGGACGAGGTGGATTTCTTTCCGATCATGGCTGATTTCGGAGAGGCACAGCAGGAATTCCATATCGGTCTTGGTTCCATGGCGACGCCGGGGGTCGTTAAAGGCATGTTCGCAGCACACAAGGATTTGAGCTCTATGCCGATGGCCCGAATTGTCGAGCCCGCCATAAAGCTGGCCCGCGAGGGTGTCGCCGTCAATCGGCTTCAGGGTTACATCTTCAGCATTGTTGAAAAAATCTATATTTCGAACGATATCAGTCTTAAGGCTTACGGTGATCCCTCCCGTCCGGGGGAGCTTGTGCGCGAAGGTGATACCCTGGCTTTCCCGGCTTTTGTCAATACCCTGGATAGTCTGGCTCGTGAAGGGCAGGACCTGTTTTATCGTGGTGAGATAGCGCAATCCATTGCCGCCGACTGTCAGCAGGGCGGCGGCTACCTTCGCCGGGAAGATTTCGAAGCTTATCAATTGGAGCGCCGCAAACCGCTTGAACTGTCTTATGGCGACGCACGAATCTTGACCAACCCGCCACCATCGACAGGGGGCATTCTTGTCGCTTTTGCCCTGGCGCTCCTACAGGGCAGTGACCATGCAGTTGAAGGTTTTGGTTCCGCAGCACATCTGAAAAAACTGGCCAACGCAATGATGTTGACCAACGAAGCCAGGGTTGAAAGCCATCTGGAAGTGGATACGCTGCTTGACCCTGTTTTTATGGACATGTATCGATCCCGAATTCAGGGTCATCCCCATGCCAGGCGCGGGACCACTCATATCAGCATCATTGATGCAGACGGGAACGCCGCCTCCCTGACCCTTTCGAACGGCGAAGGGGCGGCCTACATTGCGCCCGGGACCGGCATCATGATCAATAATATGCTGGGTGAAGAAGACATCAATCCACACGGCTTCAATCAATGGCCGAAAGATATCCGTATGTGTTCGATGATGGCTCCCAGCCTGATCCGACGCCTAAACGGGGAAATTATGGCTCTTGGTTCGGGTGGGTCCAATCGCATCCGTACCGCTATTCTTCAGGTGATTTTGAATCTGATTGATTTCCGGATGCCGCTGACGGCAGCCGTTGAAAGTCCCAGAATGCATTTTGAAGACGGATTGTTAAGTATTGAAAGTGGATTTCCAGAGACCGGATTGGCGACCCTGCAGAACCATGTCGATAAAATTAAGTCCTGGTCAGGGCAAAATCTCTTTTTCGGCGGCGTTCATGCGGTTCGCTTTGACCCGGCAAATGGGGAACTGGAAGGTGTTGGCGATCCCCGTCGGGGCGGGGTGACCCTGAAAGTCTAAGGCGCGACCCCCTTATTCCCGAGTGGATTTCAATGTACGGCTGTAGTCCATGACCTCTTCTGCCATCTCGCGACAAAGATCACTCTTCAGGCAGGTTTGATCGGTCTCACAGGGCAATTCCCCATCAATAGGCCACATGATGTGCTGTCGGCACATCGCCTTCTCCATAGCCGAAAGAATACTCATAAGATCCGATCTAGTTTTCAGTGTCGGGGGTTCTTTGGATGTCTGGAAGGCGACTTTATTTTTTTGTTGGTTCAAGGCCGACACTCGTTATGTTGCTGGGGTCGGTGTATGTTTTATACCCATTACGCTAAGCACCCTTGGGGAAAGGCACCATAATTCAAGATACAGCCGGTTCAGTTACAGAATCATTAACCTGAATGCCGTGTCGCCAGAACTTTTCAGGATAGTCCGTGATTCGCGGCAAAAAAGAAAGGCAGGAAATTGAGCGGACTTGCTTTAATTCAGGGAGCGCGACCGTTCAACGGCTTGGACGGGACATTTTTTGTGTCGAAATTCAGGAACGCAATTAACATTTGAGAACCCAAAATAATGGGCAAAGCGGCCAGAATGACGGTTCCTGCCGTTGCTGGGATTCCAGTGGCAGAGCTTTCATGCCAAGAAAGAGTTCCATACAGAACGCCGAATAAAAGCAATAAATTACCCAGAACCAGTTCGATGGATTGCACCCCGAAATCGCGAATGAAATAACTGTAAAAAATACGTTTCACAGCGTTGGAATAATGCCGGGCAATGAAGCTCAGGATGATGTTGCGTATTTTAAGGCTGCTTTCTTCTTTTCCGTAACGGGCAGGCATGGGCATGTCGACCACAACAGCCCGCATCATGTTGAGACGAAACAGCATGTCAGATTCAAAGAAGAACCCGTTGTCAATCTTCTCGAACGGCAGTTGTTTCGCGGCATCTATATGAATGGCGGTAAAGCCATTGGTGGGATCAAAAATATTCCAGTATCCGCTGGATGCTTTTGAGGCGAACGACAAGGCGAGATTCCCGAAAATCCGGACCCTTGGCATTTCGGACAAGCCATCCAGATTATAGAACCGGTTTCCTTTGACGTAGTCTGCCTCGCCTTCCAGAAGCGGGGCGACAAGTTTGGCAATCAAGGACGGGTCCATCTGGCCGTCGCCGTCGACCTTGACGATTATTTCAGCCCCGTCTTCGATGGCGCGCTTGTACCCGTTCATGGTTGCTCCGCCCACACCGGTATTATTTTTCTGAATCAGAACCTCGACCCGCGGGTCGCTACAATGAGCTTTCACATGTTCACCGGTTTTATCGGGGCAGGCGTCATCAATGACATAGATTCTGGAAACTTCTTTGCCGATCGCCTTGATGACATCCAGGATATGGGAGGTTTCCCGATAACAGGGGATGACAACGGCGATCTGGCCGCTGGATACTTTTTTGCTCACATTGACCCCTTGTCGTGAATCTGTTTCTTACTGGAACAAGATAAACACCCGATTGTCACGGCGCAAGCCGGTCAGGGAGCTGACAGCTTAGGCTTTTATAAACAATGACGTAAATTGCAGGGGTGGTAAGGAAGTGTTGCGCCCCCTCGCTATAAGCACGATATTCTGTAATATGGGTACAAGCATCAATATTGATGATAACCGGGGTGGAAATATAGAGATTGGCAGATGCCTCAGAAAATAGCCTTAGCGGCATAGAGCTATTCTCCGTTCTGGACAAGGATCAACTGGCGGAGGTGGAAAGCCGTTGCCGCTGGCGTCGTTTTGCCTCTCATCAGCAAATCATTGATCGCGAAAGTTCTTCACGCGATGTCTTCTTCGTCATCAGCGGAAAAGTACGCATCGTCAACTATTCCTTTTCTGGACGGGGTATTATCCTTGATGAACTGGAACCCGGTAGCTATTTCGGTGAACTTTCGGCCATCGACTCTCAACCGCGTTCTGCCAGGGTCATTGCCATCGCCGAATCGTTGATAGGTTCATTGCCACAAAAACATTTCCTTGAAACCCTTGAGGCCCACCCGAAAATGGCTTTGCACGTCATGCAGCACCTCTCCACGCTGTTACGTGGGGCAACCCAGCGAATTATGGATTTGAGCACCCTGGGTGCGAATAACCGGGTGCACGCCGATCTTCTGCGTCAGGCTGGCGAAATAAGGGACACAACCAAAACCGCCGTTCTTGATCCAGTGCCAATTCACAACGATATCGCCAGCCGGGTCAGCACGACACGCGAAACCGTGGCGCGGGTAATGAATGATCTGGCGCGCAGGGACATTGTCGAGAAAAAGGGGAATTCCCTTATTATCAAGGATGTTCAGCGCTTGCGCGATATGGTCGAGGAGGTTCGTGGAGAATAAGCGCTTAAGCGTTCAGGTCAGGAAGGAAGAAACGGTTTCCAGGAAGTTCGGTACGGAAATCGGCTTTGCGATGTAGCCTTCACAACCCCCTTCGCGGATTTTTTCCTCATCGCCTTTCATGGCGAATGCGGTAACGGCAATGACAGGAATATGTTTAAGATCGTCATCCGCTTTAAGCATTTTTGTGACTTCCAGGCCCGAGATTTCGGGAAGCTGAATATCCATCAAAATAAGATCGGGACGGTGTTCACGGGCTAGGCCGATGGCTTCGCGTCCATCAGTGGTTTGAACCGTTCCGTATCCATGTGCCTGAAGCAGATCGTTGAAGAGCTTCATGTTCAGTTCGTTGTTTTCAACAATCAGGATGGTTTTTGACATAGACTCAGAAATCCATTTTTTTGGTTGTTTTCCCCGGCCTTACGGCAGAAACCGAAACTGCGATGCACTCCTGTTGCAACAAAGCGTCAAAAAACGCTCCTGCAATTAGCTGCATGAAGATG
>JADHSW010000034.1 GCA_016776705.1 Rhodospirillales bacterium | reverse complement strand
GGCATTGAAACCGAAGTTCTTGTTCTTCTGTTCCATCAGCTTACCGGCAATAATCGCCCCGTCATGGCCGGCGTTTTCGGCGATTTGACGGATCGGTGTTTGCAATGCACGGCGAACAATGTCGATGCCGACGCGTTGATCATCATTAGTGGTTTCAGTTTTTGCCAAAGCCCCAACTGAGAACAGAAGGGCCGAGCCGCCACCGGCGACAACACCCTCTTCGACAGCAGCGCGCGTTGCGTGAAGGGCATCGTCAACACGATCCTTGCGTTCCTTTACCTCGATCTCGCTTGAGCCCCCAACACTGATTATCGCAACGCCACCGGCCAATTTGGCGAGACGCTCCTGGAGCTTCTCGCGATCATAGTCGGATGTTGTGTCCTGGATTTGTTGACGGATTTGCGCGCATCGACCCTTGATGATTTCCTTGTCGCCGACGCCATCAATGATGGTGGTGTCATCCTTGGTGATGGAGATTTTTTTAGCCGATCCCAACATTTCCAGGGTAACGTTTTCGAGCTTGATGCCCAATTCTTCGGAAATCACCTGAGCCTGCGTCAGGGCGGCGATGTCTTCCAGCATGGCCTTGCGGCGATCTCCAAATCCCGGAGCTTTAACGGCCGCAACTTTCAGACCGCCACGAAGCTTGTTAACGACCAGGGTTGCCAGGGCTTCCCCTTCGATGTCTTCGGCAATGATCAAAAGCGGACGCTTGGACTGGGCGATTTGCTCAAGAACCGGAATCAACGGCTGCAAGCCGGAAAGTTTTTTCTCGTGGATGAGAATGTAAGGATTTTCCATTTCACAGGTCATTTTATCAGCATTCGTGACGAAATAAGGAGACGTGTAGCCGCGATCAAACTGCATGCCTTCGACGACTTCAAGTTGCGTTTCCATTCCTTTTGCTTCATCGACCGTTATCACACCTTCCTTGCCAACACGATCCATGGCTTCGGCGATCAGTTTGCCGATTCCCGGATCGCCGTTTGCGGAAACAGTGCCGACCTGGGCGATTTCAACGCTAGTTGATACGGTGTGAGAGATTTTCTTGAGATTGGTGATGACAATATCAACGGCCAGATCGATGCCCCGCTTCAAGTCCATCGGATTCATTCCGGCAGCAACGGCCTTGCAGCCTTCCTTGAAAATTGTCTGAGCCAGAATAGTCGCCGTCGTGGTGCCATCTCCGGCTTCGTCAGCGGTTTTGGAAGCCACTTCCTTGACCATCCGGGCACCCATGTTTTCGAACTTGTCGGCAAGTTCAATTGCCTTGGCAACCGTGACACCGTCCTTGGTGATGCGCGGGGCGCCAAAACCCTTATCGATAATAACGTTACGTCCCTTTGGACCGAGCGTTATCTTAACTGAATTAGCCAGGATATCGACGCCGGCCAGCATGCGTGTCCGGGCATCTGTTGAAAATTTCACTTCCTTTGCAGGCATTTTTTTATTCCTTGATTAGTCGATGATACCGAGAATGTCGGATTCTTTCATGATCAACAGGTCATCCCCGTCAATCTTGACTTCGGTGCCGGACCATTTTCCAAACAGGATTCGGTCACCTTTTTTAACATCCAATGGCGTCAATGTTCCGTCTTCGGCGATGACGCCGTTGCCCGTTGCAATGACTTTGCCTTCCATGGGCTTTTCCTGCACGGTATCGGGAATGATGATCCCGCCAGCCGTTTTCTCTTCCTGTTCCACGCGCTTTACAAGCACTCGGTCATGAAGGGGTCTGAATTTCATTATTCACACTCCGGTAAGTATTTGAAAAATAGCTATATTTTACAGATTTTAGCACTCTGTTTCAGCGAGTGCCAAGGAGATAGGGAGAAACAATCGGACTGTCAAGATTGCCGGTAAGTATATTTTTGATCAAGCCTGGGGGAGGGCGATGCAGTCCCTGCTTAACGTCCGCTGCGTGAAGAGATTGTGGACATTCCACATACAGGGAAGAAATGACACTGGTGATGAAAGCCGAGATTATTTGACTTTAAACCTATTAAGGAATATATTCTTTTCGTTCTTTTCCATTGTGAAGATGATTTCTTGCCCCTTTGGCTGCAAGGCTGGGGTTGGGCAGAACCAGTGAATTGGAAACCCTTCCCGTATCGTGGAATGGGTTCGTTTCTTCACTTTTTATGTTTTGGTTTAGCCGGGTGTAACTGGCGGTTTTCTGCGGATAAAAAATCATCGGAGCAGGAAAAGTGCCCGATTTCAGAATTATGGCAAATTAGACTCATCCTTAATGTGGCGCCCCTGCCCGGCATCAGCCCCTAGCGACTGCCCGGCTTTTCGGGAATCGGCGGGCAGGATTCCATGTAGTCTTCCATTTTGCGACGCAGTTCCTTGCCGATGGTGACGGGGCGGCCTTCGTCGTTCATGTCGATGGCGACAAGGACGGATTTGGCGCGCAGGCGTTCTTCTGCGCCGACGGACCCAATAAAAATAATTGTCATGGACGAGCGGCCTACTTTTTCCAGATACATGGAAAACGTCAACTGCTCACCCAGCCTGCAGGGTTTGGCGAAATCGCATTCGGTATGCGCCGTGGGCAAGCCATAGCCATGTTCCATTATCAGCGCGGCATAGTCCTGCCCAAGTCCCAGGGTGAAGAAGTCCTCCACAACGCCCTGAAACATTTCGAAATATCGGGGAAAGAAAACGTAACTTGCGGGGTCCGTATGGGTAAAACGCACCGGTTGGGTAGTTGAAAAAGGGAACCTGGAGACCATTTTCCTTAGCCTTATTATCTGATTGCAAATTTAAACCCGCCCCTAACATATCCCACCAGACACAGACGCGGAAGGCCCCGTTCCCATTGGCGACAAGCCGTTCCTGCCCCTGAATATCAGGCGATGTCGTTTTTCGGAAAATTGAAGTCTTCGACAAGACAGTTTATGGGGATTTTTGACTTAACTTTTTTGCTATTGGCCCCCTTTATCAGGGCTTGTCTATCGCAGGAGATACATGATGGGCGAACAAGAAAACGATCTCGACCTCGCGACGCTGAACGACGATGAACTCGTGCAACAAATGCACGACGATCTGTATGATGGATTGGCCGAAGAAATCGACACGGCCGTTCGAATCCTTCTTGATCGCGAATGGCAGCCCTACGACATACTGACCAAGGCATTGGTCGAAGGCATGCGTATTGTCGGCGTCGATTTCCGCGACGGCATCCTGTTCGTTCCTGAAGTGCTGATGTCAGCCAATTCCATGAAGGCTGGCATGAAAATCCTGAAGCCCCTGCTGGCCGAAACCGGCGCCCCAAAAATGGGTAAAATGCTGATCGGCACGGTCAAGGGTGACATCCATGACATTGGCAAAAATCTTGTCGCGATGATGATGGAGGGCGCCGGGTTCGACGTCGTCGACATTGGCATAAACAACCCTGTCGAAAAATATCTTGAAGCCATTGAAGAACATCAACCCGACATCCTGGGCATGTCGGCCCTGCTGACCACGACCATGCCTTACATGAAAGTGGTGATCGATGCCCTGGTCGAAAAGGGCATTCGAAGTGATATTGAAGTCTTTGTCGGCGGTGCGCCCCTGAACGAGGCCTTCGCCGAAAGCATCGGCGCTGACGCCTATTGCCGCGATGCGGCGATGGCGGTTGAAACGGCGAAGGAAATGATGTCCCGCCGCCAGGGTTCCGCGTCCGCTGCCATGGCTGGTTCCGGCTGAGGCCCGCGGCATGTCACCCACTGTGACGTCACCATCAACGCTTTTGATCGCTTGCGGCGCCCTGGCCCGCGAAATCACGGTCTTGAGGGATAATCACGGCTGGCATCATTTTGATGTCCAGTGCCTGCCCGCCAACCTGCACAACCGGCCCCAGTTGATCCCCGAAAAGGTGCGCGAGAAAATTCAGGCCGAACGGCCGAATTTCGATCGCATTCTCGTGCTGTATGGTGATTGCGGTACAGGCGGGCTTCTGGATCGGGTGATAGAGGAAGAAGGTGTAGAGCGCATCGATGGCCCCCATTGTTACGAGTTCTACACCGGTGCCGAAAAATTTCAGGAAATGAGTGACGCTGATCCATGCTCATTCTATCTGACCGATTATCTGGTGCGCCATTTCGATACCCTGATCATCAAGGGCCTGGGGATTGATCGCTTCCCGCAATTGCTTGATGACTATTTCGGCAACTACACAAAACTGGTTTATCTGGCCCAATTCGAAGACGCCGGCTTAAAGGCCCAGGCGCAGGTCGCAGCGCTCCGGTTGGGGCTTGAATTCGACTATATTTTCACCGGCTACGGTGGCCTGGAAAGCTTTATTGCACCGGAAATTACCGACTTGATTAAAGAAGCCAGTTAATGGCTTCAACTCCCCTGTATGAACCCGCCGGAACCAATCCCATCCGGCGCAACCAGCGTAAATACACGGTGCGCCGCTGGTCGGTGCGTCATGCCCGTTTACTGGAGTGGTTTTATACCGTCTTCGCCGACCTGTTACTGGAATTGCACCCCCTGTGGAACCTGATCGGCTACAGCCGCGTCGAGGGAACGGTCGTTGTTCTGGAGCGCGCAGCCAAGGGCTTCCTGTTCGATTGTCAAATGTGCGGCCAGTGTGTGCTTAGCTCGACCGGAATGTCGTGCCCGATGAATTGCCCGAAGTTGCTGCGCAACGGCCCTTGCGGCGGTGTGCGCGCCAACGGCAACTGCGAAGTTGAGAAGGAAATGCCCTGCGTGTGGACGGAAGCCTGGAAAGGCAGTCAGCAGATGAAGGGCGGCGACAAGATCGAAACCGTACAGTTGCCCCACGATCAAAGCCTGCGCGGCACATCGTCCTGGCTTCGCTCCACTGCCATGCGGGCTGAGGAGAGGGGAAAATGACGGATCACGATTCCAGCCAGCCGTTGCCTCCCCTGCCCGGCCATTCGTCCCGCGGTCGCCTGGAACGGATTCTCAGGCAGGGCGATTTCGCCATTACCGCCGAATTGAACCCGCCGGATTCTGCCGACCCCAACAAGGTTTATGAACAAGCCAGTGTCTTTGAAGGCTGGGTCGACGGCATCAACGCGACGGACGGATCAGGCGCCAACTGCCACATGTCGTCCATGGCTATTTGCGCCCTGCTGACCCGAACCGGCCACGCGCCGGTGATGCAGATTTCCTGTCGGGATCACAATCGCATCGCCATTCAGGGCAATGTTCTGGGCGCTGCCGCCATGGGCGTTAACAACATTCTGTGCCTGACCGGTGATGGCGTACAAGCCGGGGATCAGCCCGGCGCTAAACCTGTCTTCGATCTGGATAGCCTTTCCCTGCTCGCGACAATCAAGCAGATGCGCGATGAAAGCCGGTTCCTGTCGGGCCGTAAAATAACTGAACCGCCGCAAGTATTTCTGGGCGCCGCCGCCAACCCATTTGCGCCGCCCCATGATTTCAGAGCCAAGCGGCTTCAGAAGAAAATCAACGCCGGGGCGCAATTTATCCAGACCCAGTACTGTTTCGACATCCCCATGCTGGAAAACTACATGGCCCAGGTGCGGGATCTTGGCCTGGATGAAAAGTGCTTTATTCTGGTTGGTGTCGGCCCACTGGCGTCGGCAAAATCGGCCCGCTGGATTCGCGCCAATGTTCCCGGCATTCATATTCCGGATTCTGTTATCAGCCGTCTTGAAGGAGCCGATGACCAGAAACGCGAAGGCCGCAACCTGTGCATCGAAATTATCCAGCAACTTCACGAAATGAAGGGTGTGGCAGGGATACATGTGATGGCCTACCGGCAGGAAGAACTGGTTTCCGACATCGTTCATCAATCCGGTGTGCTGAAGGGTCGCAAGCCCTGGCGCAAGGAAGTCAACCCCGGCGATTATGCCGCAGCCGAGGCGATGGAGGCCATATTGCATGAAGTGGATTAGCAACGCCGCCAGCGGCACTGGCAATGTCGCAAACGGGAAAGTCGAAAGTTTATTCAACCCATAAAACAGAAATATTCAGTTTATTCATCAGTGAGCGACAACCATGACCGACACCATTATCAGTTCCGCAACAAAAGAAGTCGTCATCGGCTTTGATCGGCCTTTCGTTATTATTGGCGAACGCATCAACCCGACAGGACGCAAGCTTCTGGCCGCTGAAATGGCCGAAGGTGATTATTCCCGGGTCGAGTCCGACGCCCTGGCGCAGGTTGAGGCCGGCGCGCATATGCTGGACGTCAACGCCGGTATTCCCATGGCCGATGAGCCCAGAATTCTTGCCGAGGCCATCCAGTTGGTGCAATCGCTAACCGATGTTCCGTTGTCCATCGACTCCTCCATTGTCGAGGCGCTGGAATCTGGCCTGGCCGTCTATAAAGGCAAGGCCCTGGTCAATTCAGTCACTGGCGAAGAAGAACGGCTTGAGGCCGTTTTGCCGCTGGTCAAAAAGTACGGCGCTGCTGTCGTTGCCATTTCCAATGACGAAACTGGCATTTCTGAAGACCCGGACGTTCGTTTTGACGTCGCTAAAAAAATCGTCGAGCGCGCCGCCGATTACGGCATTCCGGCATCGGACGTGGTTGTCGATCCATTGATCATGCCCATTGGCGCTTTAAATGAGGCCGGATCCGCCGCTTTCAAACTGCTGCACCGCCTGCAAAAGGAATTGAAGGTGAACACAACGGGCGGCGCATCGAATGTCAGCTTTGGTCTGCCAAATCGAAACGGCCTGAACGGCGCATTTATTTCCATGGCCATGGCGTCGGGCCTGACATCAGCAATCACCAATCCGCTGCATGCGGAGGTCATGACATCGATCATGGGCGCCGATGTGATGATGGGCCACGACCCCAATTGCACTCGCTGGATTAAGAAATATCGGGAGCCCTCCGTCGAAGGTGAGGGTGGGGGACGCGAGAGCCGCAGGCGGCGCGGGCGTGGCTAAAGACTTCCTCATCGTCTTTACACCTTCGGGCAAGCGGGGACGTTTTGCCCCCGGAACGCTTGTTCTTGATGCCGCAAGGGACCTGGGCGTTGACGTGGATTCCGTCTGTGGCGGACGGGGAATTTGCGGACGATGCCAGATCGATATTGGCGACGGAGAATTCGCCAAGCATGGCATCACTTCGCACCCGGATCACCTGAACCCCATCACGGTCGAAGAAATCCGTTTCGATAAAACAAAAGGCCTGCCCGGCGACCGACGGCTTGGGTGCCAGGCCCGGATTACTGGCGACATCGTTATCGATGTGCCCCCGGAAAGTCAGGTCCACAGGCAGGTTGTCCGCAAAAGGGCCGAAGCCCGCGACATCACCATCGACGGCAATATTCACCTGCATTACCTCGAGGTAGCGACCTCGCACATGGAAGGGCTTATTGAGGCCCTTGAGTCGCAATGGGGCTTGAGCGGAATTGACATTGAAGCCCCGGCCAAAGCGACCCTCGCGGATGAATTCCGCGCCAGCAGGAACACGTTCACCGTCGCCATTGAAAATGAAAAAACCATCATCGCCGCCTGGCCCGGCTACAATGGATCAATTTACGGAATTGCCTATGATGTGGGATCGACGACCATTGCCGCCCATCTATGTAGTTTGACGACCGGAGAGGTGCTGGCGTCATCGGGATTGATGAACCCGCAAATCCGTTTCGGGGAAGACCTGATGAGCCGGGTTTCCTATGTGATGATGAACCCAGGCGGCGAGAAGGAACTGACCAGTTCTGTGCGGGCTGCTTTGAATACGTTGGCGCAAAACGTTGCCGATGAAGCCAAGATTGAAACAAATAAGATTCTTGCTATCACCATCGTCGGCAACCCGGTGATGCATCATCTGGTGCTGGGCCTGGACCCGACTCCCCTTGGGGTATCACCCTTTAAGTTAAGCGTTGATGGGGCCTTGAATATTTTGGCAAGTGACGTGGAATTGAATATCAACCCCGGTGCGCGGGCCTACATTCCGCCATGTATTGCGGGACATGTTGGCGCTGATACGGCCGGCGTGATTCTGTCCGAAGCGCCTTATAGATCTGACGAGATGACCCTGATTGTCGATGTCGGCACCAATGCCGAAATTGTGCTTGGCAACAAGGACAAGCTTCTCGCCTGTTCCAGCCCCACGGGCCCGGCCTTCGAAGGGGCGCAGATATCATCCGGGCAACGGGCGGCTCCAGGAGCCATCGAACGGGTAAGAATTGATCCTGAGACCCTGGAGCCTCGCTTCAGGGTTATTGGCAGCGACAACTGGTCAAATGAGGAAGAATTTGAAGACTCCATCGCCAAGACCGGCATAAGCGGAATCTGCGGATCTGGCATTATTGAAGCCATCGCCGAGATGTTCCTTGCCGGTATAGTCACCACGGATGGGGTCATCAACGGCCAGCTAGGCGAAAAATCAACCCGCATTTTTTCCGATGGCCGCACCCACTCTTACCTACTGCATGATGGCACGCCCCGTATCATTGTCAGCCAGAATGATGTCCGCGCCATTCAACTCGCCAAGGGGGCGCTGTATGCCGGTGCCCGCCTGCTAATGGATCGGCTTGGCATCGATAGTGTTGAGCGAATCAGTCTTGCCGGGGCTTTCGGCAGTCATATCGATGTCAAATACGCCATGGTGCTGGGATTGATCCCCGATTGCGATTTAAGCAAGGTGGTTTCCGTTGGCAATGCGGCTGGCACCGGAGCCCGCATCGCCCTTTTGAACCATCCATCACGCTCAGAAATTGAACAGGTTGTCGATCAGGTGGAAAAAGTTGAAACTGCAACCGAACCCGCCTTTCAACAGCATTTTATCGAGGCCATGGCCTTTCCCCACAAGACAGCGGACTATCCAAATCTTGAAAAAGTTCTTGCCCTGCCAGCAAAATCGACCGATTCGATAAAGACACGCCGTCGCAGGCAAAATAGAGCCCATGCCAGAAATCCGCTCTAAAAACGGTTCCATGAACCGTGATGTCTGGCATCTGGCTGCGCCGATTATCCTGTCCAACGTCTCGGTGCCCTTACTGGGCGCGGTTGATACCGCCGTCGTCGGCCACCTTCCCGGCCCCCAATACATCGGGGCCGTCGCCATTGGCGCTTTGATTTTCTCATTTATTTACTGGGGTTTTGGTTTCTTGCGCATGGGAACCACCGGTTTTTGCGCTCAGGCACTGGGTGCCAAAGACAACGACGAGGTGCGTTCCGTTTTGGCCCGCGCAATCCTTGCCGCCATTGGTTTAAGCCTGCTTGTGCTTGTCCTTCAATGGCCGATCAAAGAACTGGCCTTCGGGCTGCTGGACGCCAGCGGGCAGGTCGAGGAACTGGCCCGTGAATACTACCAGATCCGCATCTGGAGCGCCCCGGCTGCGCTCGTTAATTACGCACTCGTCGGCTGGTTCATCGGCATTCGCAACACGCGTGCGGCACTTGTCATGCAACTGGTCATGAACGGATTGAACATTTTTCTGGATCTTTGGTTCGTGATGGGACTGGACCTTGGTGTCGCTGGCGTCGCCTGGGCAACGCTGATTTCCGAAGTCGTCGCTATTGGCGTCGGCTTGATTCTTGCCCGGCGGAACTTATTGAAAATAGGCGGCCACTGGGTCAAGAGCCATATATTGAATAGCGACAGGCTGGCGCAAATGCTTGCCGTTAACCGTGATATCTTTATTCGAACCCTGTGCCTGCAAGCCGCCTTTGCCCTGTTTACGGCGCAGGGAGCAAAAATGGGGGACGCCGTACTTGCCGCCAATGCCATCCTGCTGAACTTCCAAAGTATCATGGCCTATGCTCTTGATGGTTTTGCCCATGCCGTCGAGGCACTGGCGGGTGGTTTCCTTGGCGCAAAAGACAGAAACGGTTTCCGGCAGGCGGTCAAGACATCGAGCCTGTGGGCCCTTGTCTTTGCCGTTATTTTTTCGCTGGCCTACGCAATTTTCGGCGGCCAGCTTGTGGATCTGATGACCAATCTGGAAGATATTCGCGCCCTCGCCCGTGACTATATGCCGTGGATGATCCTGACGCCGTTGCTGTCGGTCTGGAGCTTTCAGCTGGATGGTATCTTTATTGGCGCAACGCGTACCGCTGACATGCGCAACGCCATGTTGTTTTCGCTGGCGATATATGGGCTCGCGTTGGCGTTGCTTGTTCCAACCCTTGGAAACCATGGCTTGTGGGCGGCCTTCGCCGTCTTGATGATTGCCCGCGCGGTAACACTGGGGCTTTACTATCCGGACCTTGAAAAAAGCGTAGAGCCCCAATCCTAGGCAGGTATCCGGCGTTCTTCACTGGGAGTGCGTCGAAAAAATTCCCGGTAACACTTTGAAAAGTGAGAGGCAGAGACAAAGCCACAGGCAAGGGCCACGTCAAGAATTGGCATGGATGTCTGCAACAGCAAAAAACGCGCCCGACTTAAACGAAGTTCCAGATAGTATCGGGTCGGGGCATGATCAAGATACTTCCTGAACAGCCGCTCAAGCTGACGGGTTGACAGATGAACGCTTTTCGCCAGTTCAGCGCAACTGACGGGTTCTTCCAGGGTTTCTTCCATGTGGCTGATAACGGCAAGAAGTTTGGGATGACTGACACCCAGACGGGTGCGCAATGCCATGCGCTGGCGCTCGTGGCCATCACGGATGCGATGATGGATCATCATGTCGGAAACCAATGACGCCGTATCGTGACCGTATTGCTGGGCGATGATATGAAGCATCATATCCAGGGCCGATGTCCCCCCAGCGCAACTAAAGCGATTGCGGTCAATTTCGAACAGATCATCACTGACCTGAATATCGGGAAATTCTTCGGCAAAGCCATCCATGTTTTCCCAATGGATGGTGCAGGTATATCCATCAAGCAAACCCGCCTGGGCAAGTATGCGACTTCCGGTGCATACTGCCCCTAATGAAGCGCCATGAGACGACAGGCGACGAAGCTTTGCGATCAGCTTGGGATCGGCCTGATCATGAATACTGGCCCCACCGCATACGATCACACTGGGCAAGACCTCCACATCGGCATAGGAACCATCCACTTCAACCCGCACACCGTTGCTGGCTCTTACCGGCTCACCATCGCGAGAATAACAGCGCCAGCCATACAGTTCGCTATTTGCAACCCGATTGGCCAGCCGCAAGGGTTCAATTGCCGATGAGAACGCGATGAAGGAAAAATCAGGAACCAGGAAGAACCCAATTTTCTGCAACGGGCCGTCTACGCTGGATCCGTCCATATATATTCCTCTTGGCCAGCCTTGATGAGCGCGTGAGACCCACCAGGATAAGGCCGTTATACCACCGCAAGCCCTTTGTTTTCTTTAAACCTGAAAAAAAGGACTGTCTAGCCGAAAGAGTCGGAATTGGAACAGTTCTGTTTACCGTCGGCTACACTCAGACGATGGCACCATCAAGTTCGTAGCGACCTTGTGGATCTTCAATCTCGATTACCCACAAATCCGGGTCCCGGTCGAGTTGGCGTTTGATGTAGGCTTCCCCATCACTTTCTGTAATAAGCTCTGCCCCGCCACCATACATCCACCCGGGATTGCCATCCATGTCGCGTACCTGTGTCAAAATCGAGCATCCTTCTGGCCCACGATATAGCTTAAGCAGGATGGCGCCGGAATCAGGGTCTCCCATGTGACGGACCATCATGGGAATGCAATTCAGGTCACAAATGCGGGTCTGGGCATGCACCCACAAACCAGCCTTTATTTTTGATGATGCCCACGACATTAAACGGCTTCCGCAAGATTCACGACGGGGCAAACCCTAGCAGTATTTTTACTTCCCCGCCAATCTCTGAACATGCCATGATTGGGCATATTGGTTTCATAAAAACAGGCAAGATTTCAGATGTTCACCCTTCACCCGACGATTGCCCAGGACACCATCGAAATTGCCCGTTGGAGTGTTTGCCGCGTGCTGTTGATGAAGGATGCAAATTATCCCTGGCTGATTTTGGTTCCTGCTCGCGAAGGCCTGGGCGGCCTGCATGAACTGTCCGAGGACGACCAGCCGCTGGTTATGCACGAAATTTGCTGTGCATCCCGCGCCCTTAACGGGCTTTATATTCCTGAACGCATTAACGTTGCGGCACTTGGCAATATGGTTCCGCAACTGCATATCCATGTCATCGCCCGCTTCAAGGAAGACCCGGCATGGCCGGGACCCGTTTGGGGAGTCGTGCCAAGACTGGATTACACTGCGGAAGTATTGAGCGACACATCAACAAAGCTTGAAGCAGCCCTGAAAGGAGTCATTTCATGAATCCTTCTTCCATGACATCCCGCCCCATCGGCATTGACTATGAATTGGAAGCGCCAGCACAAGGGGCCAAATGCCTTGGTCTTATCCTGTTGAGTACGGATTTGACCCTTGAACGAGACATTGGACGGATGATCCCGCGCGATGGAATCGCCACCTTCATCAACAGGGTGACCTATGACAACCCCATGACAGTGGAAAATCTGGCCGCCATGGAAAACGGCCTTGTTCAGGCGGCTGTGGATCTTCTTCCCGGTGCAGCCCTTGACGCCATCGCTTTCGCCTGCACGTCGGGAAGTATTGCCATCGGTCCCGACAAGGTGTTTGCCCGACTTTCGGAAGGCCAGCCGGGCGTGCCTTCAACGACCCCGATCACGGCTGCTGTTGATGGCTGCAAGCATATGGATATTTCCAAAATCGCCGTGCTGACCCCGTACCGCGACGAAGTAAACCAGCCAATACGGAAGTATATTGAAGATTGTGAAATTGGCGTTCTGGCCATGTCCACATTCGATTTGGATTCAGATATCGATGTCGCCCGAATCCCGACAAGCGCCATTATCCAGGCGGCCCAAAAGGCCGATCATCCCGACGCCGAGGCGTTGTTTCTGTCCTGCACTGCACTTCGTGCGGCGGAATGTATTCCCGAACTGGAGCAGACTCTGGGCAAGCCTGTCCTGAGCAGCAATCAGTCCATGATGTGGCGTTTGCTCAGGTTGGCGGGCTATGAGAACAGGATCGAAGGTTTCGGGAAACTGATGCTCAGTTAACGGACAATCAGAACGTTAACATCAGCCAGATTGGAGACCTTGCGCGACACGCTGCCCAGGAACATTCCCTTGAGTTCACCGTGTCCACGCGTACCAATGACGATCAGATCAGCGCCATGGCTTTTTGCGTAGTCGCTGATTTCCGAGGCAGGGTCGCCAACGGCGACATTTTTCTGGGCATTCATCACCCCGGCCTCCCTGGCTTTTTTATCGGCCAGCTTCAGGGTTTTTTCCCCAACGAAACGCAAGACATCGCTGCGGGGCCCTTGAATATGCTCAACTTCTGCCATGCGCATGACGCTTTCTGGCAACTGCATATCGCGAATGACATTCAGGAAACTCAATTTGGCATCATTGGTTTTCGCCAGACTGATCGCCAAATCAACGGCATTGTCAGAAGATGGCGATGCGTCGACGGCGACAACGATGTGATTGATCATAATTGCTCCCAAGAAAAATAAATCAGACGATACCACGCAGGCGATCGTTTCGACGCCTTAGTAATTCGATTGTCGCCAGCAAGGCAACGGAAATCAACACCAGGATGGTGGCCACGGCCAGAATGGTCGGGCTGATCTGCTCACGAATACCGGCCCACATCTGCCTGGGAATGGTGCGCTGTTCGAAGCCCGACAAAAACAGGACTGCAACAACTTCATCAAATGAGGTGATGAAAGCGAACAGGCCACCGGAAATCATTCCCGGTGTAATCAGCGGCATGGTCACTTTGAAAAATGTATAGGTTGGCGACGCGCCAAGGTTATTTGCGGCGCGGATCAAACTTTGATCGAAACCTGTCAACGTGGCTGTCACGGTGATAACCACAAATGGTGTTCCCAATGCCGCATGGGCCAGGATAATCCCCAAGTAAGTTTGCGTCAGGCCGACTTCCGAATAAAAGAAGTACATACCGGCAGCCGAAATAATCAACGGCACGATCATTGGCGAAATCAACATCCCCATGATGATGCCACGATAAGGCATTTCAGGGCGGCTTAACCCCAATGCGGCAAGGGTGCCAAGCGTCGTCGCCAGAATAGTCGCAAAGAAGGCGATGATAATGCTGTTTTTCGCCGAATGAACCCACTGCTTGTTATTAAGAATATCCTCGTACCAGCGCATGGAAAATGCATCTGGTTCGAAGCTCAACATCCCCGGTGTAAAGGAGAAATAAGGCTCTGCGTTAAAGGACAGGGGGATGATAACAAGAATAGGAGCAATCAGGAAAACCAGTATCAGCCCGCAGAGAATTCTGAAGGTGTAATACCAGGTGGTTTCAAGTGGTCCCGCGTAGCTTGGTAGCATGGCTCTTACCCTAGTTTCATATTATCGACGCCTACGATCTTCGAATACGCCCAATAAAGGATTAATACGCCAACCAGCAAAATACCGCCCAGCGCCGCAGCCAGTCCCCAGTTCAGGGATTTTTGCATGTGGAAGGCGATAAAGTTGGAAATCATCTGCCCGGTTCGCCCACCGACCAGAGCCGGGGTGATGTAATAACCAATGGACAGAATGAAAACCAGAAGCGAACCCGCACCGATACCGGGAACGGTTTGCGGCGCATATACCCGGACATAAGCGGTTACCGGATTTGCCCCCAACGACAGGGCGGCGCGCATATAACTGGGAGGAATTGTCTTCATCACTGAATACAGCGGCAGCACCATGAACGGTAACAGAATGTGCGTCATGGCGATGACTGTTCCCATCTGGTTATAGATCATTTGTATTCGGCCCTCATCATCAATGAGATGAAGCCACACAAATATATCATTCAGGACGCCGTTGGTTTGCAAAAGGACGATCCAGGATGTCGTGCGAACCAGCAACGAAGTCCAGAAAGGCAACAACACCATAATCATCAACAGGTTTGAATATTTTAAAGGCAGGGTCGCCAACAGATAGGCGACAGGGTATCCCAACAGTAGACACAATGCGGATACGAGGAAGCTAATCCACAGGGTACGTCCGAAAATCATAACGTAAATCTGGCGGTCTTCATCCTGCATGACAATGTTGTTATCGATGTCATAGCGCATGTCGAGGGCGGCCAGATATTGAGAAGAAGTATAGGGCTTGGACATCCGCTGCAGGGTGACCCACATTTCGCGCTCGCCCCATTTTTCATCAGCCTTGATCAAGGCATCCTTAAAGGGCGCCTTCATATTCTTGGCTTTGCGGGCGGTCGATGTAAAGACGCTCCGCACACCACTGTATTCAAAATTCATACGAGTGGCGACGCGTCCAATTTCTTTGGTTTCGCGGGCCTGCGCCAAATCGGCGGCAAGGGCGGCAAAAACCTCTTCACCAGGAATATCCTGGCCGTCCCAATGCTCAAGAATGGCCGCAGTCAGCGGCATGTTTTCGTTAATTACTGGATTATCAATGCTGCGGAACAGCATCAGTACAATGGGGAACATGAAAGTGATAAAAACAAAGGCGCCCAGGGGAAGAACCAGCCCCGCTGCAACCAGCTTGCGTCTGCGCAGTGTTTTCTGAAGGCGCTCTTTTAGCGGCGTCCCATCCGCGGCAAGAACTGCACCCCCACCTGCCGCTGCCATGACCTGTTCGCTCACAATCGGGCTCCTGAAAATATAAATTTATAAATTTTACGAATCTAAATCGGGTAAGACCAAAGTCGGCTGGTTGGGAAAAGGTAAATGCCCCTCCCCAACCAAGCCGTCAGTTCTTATTTGGCCAGCCAGGCGCTGAACTTTTCGTTCAGTTCATCTGCATGGTCCGCCCAGAATGCAAAGTCATTCTGCAGGGCGTTCTTGAAGTTACCGGGAGCTGTCGGCATGTGTGGTTTCATGTCGATGCCCTCAGTTGCATGTTTACCAACAAGCGGAGCCGCAGATTTGCGAACCGGACCGTAGGAGATCCAACTGGCCTGAGCCGCGTTACGCTTGGTGTCGGTCGAGAAAGCGACAAACTTAAGCGCATCTGCCTTGTTCGGTGCACCCTTCGGGATAACCCAAAGGTCGAGGTCCCAAACCTGTCCGTCCCAAACGATTTCAAACGGCTTTTTCTCGGTTGCGACTGCACCGAAGATACGGCCATTGTATGCGGTGGTCATCAGGACTTCGCCATCAGCAAGCATTTGCGGGGGCTGTGCGCCAGCTTCCCACCAGACAGTGCTGCCTTTGATCGTGTCCAATTTGGCGAATGCACGATCGACACCGGCGTCGGTGCCAAGCAATTTATAGACATCGCCAGGAGCAACGCCATCAGCCATCAAAGCCATTTCCAGGTTTGATTTCGCACCTTTACGCAGGCCACGCTTTCCCGGGAATTTGTTGAGGTCGTAGAAGTCGGCCATGGTGGTCGGCTTTGCGCCAGGGAACTTGGTTGTGTCATAAGCGTAAATTGTCGTCCACACGATTGAGGCAACGCCGCAATCGGTCAAGGTTCCCGGAAGGAAATCGCTTGTCGCCGGGGTTCCGTCATCACCGGCGGGAAGGATCGACTTGTCGATGGTCTCCAACAAGCCTTCATCACAACCGCGAACGGCGTCAGACAATTCAACATCGACCAAGTCCCAGACGACTTTGCCGGATTCAACCTGCGCCTTAACTTCGGCCAGACCACCATTGTAGTCTTCAGAGTTGATTTTTGAGCCGCCCATTGCTTCCCAAGGCTTGTGATAGGCTTCCACCTGGCTTTTGGTGTAACCCCCACCCCACGAGACAACCGTCAGGTTGCCCGCAAACGCGGCGCTTGCTGCGAGAATTCCCGCCGCAGCAATGGTTGACATTAATAGAGTTTTTTTCATCTTACTTTCTTTCTCCCTGGTTGAGATTTTGCCGCAAAAGCAACGGCGGTTTTAGGT
This sequence comes from Rhodospirillales bacterium, assembly GCA_016776705.1. Taxonomy (GTDB): domain Bacteria; phylum Pseudomonadota; class Alphaproteobacteria; order Rhodospirillales; family JABHCV01; genus JACNJU01. The sequence goes on along the minus strand of JADHSW010000034.1, from coordinate 1,777 downwards.
TTCGGTCTCTCTGTACTTATTGTTTTCGTTCGTATTCCCCGGAGACTAAAGGGGTATTTCTATAAAATCCTACGGCCCCTCGTAGACGTCCAAGGCTCGACAATCGTCGATCGTCCAGCCTACCTTGACCGGGTTGCCTTCTATCAGCGACGCATGATCAGAAATATTGGGTACCTTGACGATAAAATCATCATGTCCGCAAACATTGACACGTGTGCGAATGTGATCACCCAGATAAATAAGTTCTTCGACCTTGCCTTCGAACACATTCGGGAACTTGCCTTCCGGTGGGTCGATTTCCACCCTTTCCGGCCTTAGCGACAGGGACGTCCCAGCCCCCACATCACCAGCGTTGACATCCAGTGCATGGACGACGCCACTTCCTGAAATATCGACGACACAGTTACCGCCGCTCTTTTCCTTCACCGTGCCCATAAGCTTGTTGTTTTCACCAATAAACTGGGCGCAAAAGGCATTGTCGGGTTTTTCGTACAGTACATCAGGCGGGGCCAATTGTTGGATGACGCCATCGTTGAACACCGCTACCCGGTTCGACATGGTCAGAGCTTCTGACTGATCATGCGTGACGTAGACAACCGTGACACCCAGGCTTTCGTGAATGTGCTTGATCTCGTATTGCATTTGTTCGCGCAATTGTTTGTCCAACGCGCCCAGCGGTTCGTCCATCAGCACCAGTTGTGGATCGAAAACCAGCGCCCGGGCTACGGCAACACGTTGCTGCTGACCGCCCGAAAGCTGCATTGGCCGACGGTGACCAAAGTCCCCAAGCTGAACCATATCCAGCGCCTGTTTGACCTTGGTTTCGATGTCAGACTTGCCCATCTTGCGAACTTCTAGCGGGAAAGCAAGATTCTCAAATACGGTCATGTGCGGGAACAGGGCGTAGTTCTGAAAGACCATGCCGATGCCGCGCTTGTGCGGGGCGACATTATTGATCGGGTTGCCTTCCAGGGTAATTTCACCATGAGTGGCGGGCTCGAACCCGGCCAGCATCATTAAACACGTAGTTTTCCCGGAGCCGGATGGCCCAAGCATCGTCAGAAATTCGCCCTTGGCGATATCCAGGTTTAGATTTTTGACGACGAGTATCTCGCCATCATAGCTTTTCTGAACCTCAATGAACCGCACCAGCGGGTCGCTTGGATCTGACATTTCACCTCCCTGTCGACTGGCCAGTGCGCTGGCAGTCATTATTTTTATCGTCTGGCGGACCGGCATTTTTTGCCGTTTTCCGTCTATTTCAACTTGTTTGTTTCACTTAATTTCAAGACGATACATTTGATTTAAAATTACGGTAACACGATTTCCCCAAGAAAATCAAAGGCCTTAATTTTGTTATTTGGCACAGGCGAAGGAATTTTTCCTTCAAGCGACATTATGTCTGATAACTTCATAAACCTTTCGATATTCATGAGACTTGTCGTCTTTGTTCGACTATTTCCAAATACGGCAACGTCTTGCGGGCTCTTTCTATATTGGCACTAACAAGCCTTGCACCAAGGACTTCCTCGCCGGAGCCGGCTCTGGCCAATTCGGCCCCATCGGGACCCACTATGACACTTTCACCCAGATACTCACTCGTTCCTTCACGACCTGCGTGATTGGCATAAAGCAGGAACACCCCATTTTCGAAGGCTCTCGTCGGGATCATTTTATTTGCGACAAAGCCCCACCTGGAACGCAAGGCTGTGGGCGCCAGAATAATTTCGGCGCCCGCCAGGGCTGCTTCACGCACAAACTCGGGAAATTCCACATC
>JADHSW010000033.1 GCA_016776705.1 Rhodospirillales bacterium | reverse complement strand
CTGTTGAAGCAGGTTGATGCCGCCGCCGCCCGCCGTGGTGGGATTTCCAGCCTTCCCAGTGTTGAAGCGTTTGGTAATGTCGGTCATTCAAGCCGGGATTTGAGAGGGCGAAATGAATATGCCGTAGGCGCCCGTCTGTCATGGTCGATTTTTGATGGCGGTATCAAAGGGGCGCAACGAAACCGGCTGGCGGCGGAAGAAAGCCGCTTGAATGCCCGCCTGGAATTAAAGCGTCGTCAGCTTCGACTGAAGTCCTATAAGGCCATTATGGAACGCAACGATTCTTTTCAGCGTGTTGTGTCGGCCAGGGCAGGGCTTGAATATGCCAGCAAGAACCTGTTGCGCCGCCAACAGCTTTATTCGCAAGAACGTGTGGCCGATCTTGGCCGGGCGATGATTGAAAATTCACAGGCTGAATCCGAACTTATTCGCGCCACCGGGGCCTTCAGGCTTGAACTTGCCCGCATTGCCATGTTGCTGGGCGATCATCCCGGTAAAGGGCTTGAATCGGGTTATATGGCGTCAATCATGGGAACGAATGAAACCCCGGGGGAAGATTACATCCCCAAGGGTGGCAGCGGGTTCGGTCAGGAAGATCAGGACAAAGTTAACCGGAAAGTTGAATAATGGATGCTTCAATGAAAACCAGACTGCAAAAAATGATCCGCACCTTATTGCTGTTGTCGTTGCCCATTGTGATTATTGCAACATCGGATCACGCCCTGGCTGGCGAGCGTAAATTGTCCTTTGCCGTTTCGGGTGTTGTTGAGTCAATCAGCATAACCCCCGGTGCAAGTGTCAAGTCCGGGACAGTGTTGGCCGTGCTGGACCAGACAACCTTCCTTGCTCGCAAACGCGCCGCCGATGCAGCGGTAGAATCAACAAAATTGATCCTCGATCTGGCTGATTTAAAATCCACTCAGGTGCGTGAATTGTTCGATGCGCTTTCAACGTCTCAGGAAGAAGTGGAAAAGGCCGAAATCGCCCTGGCTAACGCCCGCTCAGCATATGAAGCCGCAAGCTCACATGCTGAAATCGCCCATTGGCGCTTGCAACGCGCGACACTGATATCACCGTTTGAGGGTACTGTTGCCTCAATTCCCGGCTATCCGGGAATGGTTATCAACACTTACGCCGGGTTGCAGGCAGTTGTCGTCGTAAATGCGAAGTAAGGTTATTTTTTAGATATTTTGCAATACGACAGTTTGACGATTTCGTCCTTTCGGGTACTATATGTGGTAGATTTTACCGTAGCATAAGCCCCTCTAAATAGGACACTCCATGAGTAAAAACGACCCGATAGGGGAAATTCGGGACACCCGGCTCGCCGATGCCCTTGGCGAGCGCTATCTTAGTTATGCCTTGTCAACGATTATGGCGCGATCCCTGCCGGATGTGCGCGACGGCCTGAAACCGGTGCATCGTCGTTTGCTTTACGCCATGAGGCAGTTGAAGCTTGATCCGACGACCGGCTTTAAAAAATGCGCCCGTGTCGTGGGCGATGTCATGGGTAAATATCACCCCCACGGCGATCTTGCCATTTACGATACGCTGGTTCGCCTGGCGCAGGATTTTTCCGTTCGCTATCCTTTGGTAGACGGGCAAGGTAATTTTGGCAATATCGATGGCGATAACGCTGCCGCCATGCGTTATACGGAATCCCGCATGACAACCGCTTCCATTGCCTTGCTGGAAGGTATCGATGAAGACGCCGTCGATTTTCGCGAAACATATGATGGCGAGGACTCTGAGCCTATTGTCCTCCCTGCGCGCATTCCAAATCTGCTAGCCAATGGTTCCGCCGGTATCGCCGTTGGCATGGCGACCTCGATCCCGCCCCATAATATCGGCGAGCTGGCGAACGCACTGACCCACCTGATCAAATTCCCCAATGTTACATTCGACAAGCTGGTGGATATGGTTCCCGGTCCGGATTTTCCGACCGGGGGCGAACTTGTTGAATCACGCCAGTCCATCGTTGAGGCGTATCGCACCGGGCGCGGCGGGTTTAGGCTTCGTGCGCGCTGGGAAAAGGAATCCCTGAGCCACGGACAATACCAGATCGTGGTAACGCAAATTCCCTATCAGGTTCAAAAATCCCGTCTGATCGAAAAGATCGCCGAACTGATGAACCTGCGCAAACTGCCGATGCTGGCGGATATCCGCGATGAGTCGACCGACATTCTTCGCATCGTTCTGGAACCGAAGAATCGGACCGTCGAGCCTGAAATGCTGATGGAACACCTTTTCAGGCAGACCGATATGGAGACCCGATTCGGACTGAACATGAACGTGCTTGACGCGGCGGGCGTACCGCGGGTCATGAACCTGCGCGAGGTTTTGCAAGCGTTTCTTGATCACCGCCATGAAGTTCTCGTCCGGCGGACCAATTTTCGACTGGGCAAGATTGAGCATCGGCTGGAAATTCTCGGCGGTTTCCTTATCGCCTTCCTGAACCTGGATGAAGTAATCCGTATCATCCGCGAAGAAGATGAACCCAAGGCGGTGATGATTCGAACGTTCAATTTGAGCGAAGCCCAGGCCGAAGCAATCCTTAATATGCGCCTTCGTCAATTGCGCAAACTTGAGGAAATGGAAATCCAAAAAGAGAACGAACGTTTAACTGCTGAAAGGAAAGAATTGGAGACGCTTCTCAAGGACGAAAAGCAGCGCTGGCAGGTCATCGCAGGGGAAATTGCCGATATCAAAAAAGAATTTGGCGAAAAGACGGAACTGGGCAAGCGGCGCACGGTTATCGGCCTGCCGCCAACGGCCGTTGTGGTTCCCCTGGAAGCGATGATTGATCGAGAACCGATTACCGTTGTCTGTTCCGTCAAAGGATGGATCAGGGCCATGAAAGGCCATGCTGAGGATACGTCGGACCTGAAATACAAAGAAGGTGATTTGGAAAAATTTGTGCTAAACGCACAAACCACGGACAAACTGGTCATTTTCGCCACCAACGGGCGCTTTTACACCATCGGCTGTGACAAACTTCCGGGGGGACGCGGCCACGGCGAACCGTTGCGACTGATGATTGATCTTGGCAATGAGCACGATCTTGTCGACATGTTTGTTTACACCCCTGACAAGAAGCTACTTGTCGTCTCTGACGCTGGACGTGGTTTCATTGTTGGAGAAAACGACGTCATCGCCCAAACCAAAAACGGCAAACAGATTTTGAATTTAAGTCCGGGCGAGGAGGGGGCCGTTGCAGCCATCATCGAAGAAGGCACCGACCACGTCGCCGCTGTTGGCCAGAACCGTAAGCTTTTGATCTTTCCGATTTCTGAACTGCCGGAAATGACACGTGGGCGCGGCAATATCCTGCAACGTTATTCCAAGGGTGGTCTGGCTGACGCCAAAGCGATCAAACTGGAGGAAGGCCTGAGCTGGAAAGCCGGTGACAGAACGCGCACGGAACCGGATGTCAGGGAATGGGTCGGTAAACGCGCCCAGGCCGGACTGAAAGTGCCTCGTGGATTTTCGACGACGGGTAAGTTCCGTTAGGCTGCCAGCCCTAGAAATCCAGGGAAATATCTCGGTGTACGGCTTGGCAACTGGCAACGATGCTAGCCTGATCATCGCTCAGACGTTCTTGCTGGCGTAAACCGATTGTGCCACGTATCGCCTCATTGTATGCACTCAGTGGTGCGGCTAATTCAATGGCTGCCTTTTGACGCCATGTTAATTCCGTCTCGTATGTCGCCAGCCCCTTGGCCAGTTCCTGGGCGGCTTCTGCGGGGTCGGGATTCGGGTCCTTCAATGCACGCCTGACTTTGGAAATTTTTGACTTTATCGGGCTTGAGCCTTTAATCTCGCCAAGGGCTGCTTCAACGACCTTGATGGCTTCCATTGCCTCTTCAGGCGGTAGTGTTGCGATCACGGCACCAAGACTCTTGATCTGGTCCCTGAGTGCACCAAGAGCTTCGGTTCCGGCTATGACGGTCAATACTTCCGCGATGGGCTCATAGGCGTTGTCAACATTGCGTCGGTATTTCAGTCGCGCATCTTTTTCTGCCTTGGCGACCTTCAGGTATTTTTCTCGTGCGGATTTCCACTCCCCTGGAATGCTTTTTTCAAGCTCTTCCTGTTCTGCCGTCAAGATTTTGATTTCCTGTTCAAGCGCCTTATCGCCAACGCCATCCAGCCTGCGTATTTCCTCTGTCAGTCTTTTGACATCAGATTTTATTCTATTAGTTCGTTGCTGAATGGCGCGAACATCACGATGAAAAGGGCGATACTCGGGAATGTATGCAGTGACGGCGGCTTCAGTTATGCGCACTTTATCCACCAGAGAAAATGTCATTTCGGCGGACTGGAAACTGTCTTTCAAGGCGCTGCTGTTTTTCTTTGGCAGATAACTGAGATCCAGCGATTTGGCTTTTACGATTGCCTGCTTCAGCACATCACCCCTGAGATCGTACTCGGCAAAAACCATTTCCTCGACGCATTGCTGCAAGCGCGGATTGCGCGGAGGAGGTGCGGTTTCCGACGTCAGGCTGACCTTGCTTGGCAGGTAATTCACCAGCGATGGGAAAACGCCGACAATCACCAACCCTACCAACTGCAGCAAGATGAAAGGAATAACACCCTTGTACATATGGATAGTACGCACACTAGCCGGTGCGACGCCTCGCAAATAGAACAATGCAAAACCGAAAGGCGGGGTCAGGAAAGAAGTCTGCATGTTTACGCCGATCATCACGCCCAGCCAAACCCCGGTTACATTTGCGGTCGTGTCAGCAAGTAAAATGGGGGCGATAATCGGAACCACGACGACAGCGATCTCGATGAAGTCGAGGAAAAATCCAAGCAGAAAGATGACGAACATGACGACCAGAAACTTGGTGATGAAACCCCCAGGCAATCCGGTCAGATAATGTTTTACTAAATCCTCACCGCCAAAGGCGCGAAAGGCAGCCGTCAGCATGGCGGCGCCAAGCAGGATGATGAACACCAATGACGTTGTTTTAGCAGTTTCAATCATAACACCGTGCAGGGTGTTATCTATTTTGTAGGTTCGCCAGGCTGTCCACGCGATGGATGTAAGGAAAACACATACCGCGACGAGAGCCGCGAAGATGACGAGAGAGTCCTCAGTGGTCTTTGCCGCCTTAATATTGATATCGTAACTATTCAGCAAAAGGCCGATGACGATGATTGAACCAACCGACAAAATTGCAGGCGTAAACGCATGTCTTTTGCCTTCCATCAGGCGATAGCCAGCCATAACCATGGCCCCGACAGCGCCAATCGCGCCCGCCTGATTAACCGTGGCGATACCCATAACGATGGAACCAAGGACGATAAAAATAAGGGCCAGCGGGGGGACCAGGGCCAAAAATATACGGTAGAAGAAAGCTCGGTCATAACCGCCTTCGAAGGGAACAGGCGGGGCTTCTTTTGGTTTAAGCAAGGCATAGATCAGGATGTAGGCCATGTACAAGCCAACCAGAACAAGGCCCGGCAACAGTGCGCCCAGGAACATTTCTCCGGCGCTGGTCGATGTTAAATCGAACTCCGTCGGCATGGCCGTGGAGCCTGTGGCTTCCTTGAATTCCGCCTTGCGAAGTGTACCCGCACGGTCCGTTGCGCTGGAGAGCTGATCGGCCAGGATGATCAGGACAATAGACGGCGGAATGATCTGCCCCAATGTTCCCGAAGCACTGATTGTACCCGTTGCAAGTGGAACGTTGTAGTTGTTGCGCAACATGACGGGCAGGGAGATCAGGCCCATGGCAATAACAGTTGCCCCGACGATGCCTGTGGTGGCGGCAAGCAGGGCGCCAACGAAGACGACGGCGATGCCCAGGCCCCCTGGAACCGGGCCAAACAGTTGGGCCATGGCGATCAGCAGGTCTTCGGCGATTTTCGAGCGTTGCAACATAATGCCCATAAAGACAAACAGGGGAATGGCGATCAGGGTGTCACGTTCAACCTCGAAATAAATGCCGCGAAAATTGGTGACAGCTGCATTGAGCCACTGATTTGGATCACCATGAGCGAAGTAGGCGCTGACATCATTTTCGAACAGGTAACCGCTCAGGGCGGCCAGACCAATGGTAATAATGGCCGAACCGGGAAGGGCAAAAGCCACTGGAAACCCCGAAGCGAGTGCTGAAATCAGCAGGATAACCAAAAGCAGAAGAAAGAAGACTTCCATCAGCGTAAAACCTTATACCTTCTGGTGGTCATGTTCGGATTGAATGTCGTGGTTGGGTCGGTGTGCGGGTTCGTTCAAAAGCACTGAAGCGTTACTCAGAAAATATCCGATGAACTGTATCATCATCGATACCGCGTAAACCATCAGGAACCCGGCCATGATGTATTTTACGAACATGCCGTATCCGTTCTGGGTTACCTCGTAACTGAGAAGCGGCGCATTGATCAGATTGGATTTTCCCCACATTCCGTAAATCAGGATAATCCAACACACAGGAAGTCCCAGCGCCAGTGAACCAAAGGTGTTAGCCCATGCCTTGCCGCGCTCACTGAAGCCCGCATACAGGATATCTACCCTGACATGACCTTCTTCAATCAATGTATAGGCACTGGCGAAAAGAAAAAGCCCGGCATACCAGAAGCGTACCAGATCACCCATGAAAGCCTGTTCATATGAGAAGACGAAACGGGCGATGACAATGAGCAATTCGGCTATGACGATTAAAAAAGCCAGCCAGATAAAGCCCAGTGATCGATTGAACAGTCCAATCGTAAATCCGGCAGCGAGAAGGGGGTAATGAATATGTATTGCCCGGTAGCTGGCCCGTCCAAGATCGTTGGCGACTTCAAGCCCAAACAAGGCCTGAATAAAGCCCTCTATGCGCATGAACGAAAGCGTGATGTCGGCAATGCCCACAAGCAGGATGGACCAATAGGCAGAGCGAATGATATATGCCGATAAGAGTGAAAGGGTTTCCGAATCGGCCTGCAAAGAGCGGGAAGGAAACTTGAGCACGAAAAATATACTGGCGACAATAGAGCCGCAATAAACAAGAAGTTGTATCCAGCCAAGAGTCAGGATATTGCCCTGCAAGGGGGATGAAAGCGGCTCTACCCAGAAAAGACCATAATGGGCGAAAAATAAATCGATCCCCGGCCAGTCTTGCCAAAAAATTAAAAAATTATTGAAAATAAACAACAAACAAAAGGCCGTCGCTGCATAGCCCACAACTCGCAACGCCATAGCCAGCGCGCTCGATTGATACGTGCCTTGAGTGTCCGTTTGAGTTGTCATCTACGAAAGGTCTTTATGGCCATATTCTTAGCTCAGATATATGGAAAGCGGAGCCTTTAGGCTCCGCTTTCTCATATTCAGAACATTCTCGCCTTAAACGCCGAGAACTCGGTTACGCTGAGCAACATATGCCTGATCGGAAATCTTCGACCATGCACCCAAGTCCGCACGGGCCTTGAGGAAGCTTTCATGGATTTCACTGGCAAGCGGGCTGTGCGCACGCACGCCTTCGAAGACTTCAGCAGCGGCTTCGCCGAAACTGTCATAAACGTCGTCGTTGAATTCGCGCAGCTTGACGCCCTGATTCTGGACCAGATCGGCAAGTGCTTCACCACTCTTGGCGTTGAATTCAGCCATCATGACATCATTTTCCATGGAAGCTGCGGCTTCGATGATGGTTTGATCCGTCTTCGAAAGTGTACCCCACCAGGAAGCATTCATGCCCAGGGCAAGTGTCGAACCGGGCTCATGCATGCCTGGGAAGTAGTAGTACTTGGCTGCTTCATAGAACTTCATGTAACGGTCGTTCCAGGGGCCAACCCATTCCGTGGCGTCAATGGCGCCGGAAACAAGGTTTTCATAAATCTGACCACCCGGGATGGATACCGGCGATGCACCAAGTTTGGCGATAACATCGCCACCAAGGCCCGGCATGCGCATTTTCAGACCTTTAAAGTCATCGGCGGAATTGATTTCCTTGTTGAACCAGCCACCCATTTGAACACCGGTATTGCCAGCCATCAGGTTTTTCAGGCCAAAATCACCAGCCAGTTTGTCCCAAAGTTCCTGTCCACCACCGAAGCGGATCCAGGCATTCATTTCAGTGTAGGTAAGTCCAAAGGGAACGGCTGTGAAATAAGCCCACCCCAGATGCTTGCCTTTCCAGTAGTAATCAGCGGCGTGATAAGCCTGAGCGTTACCGGAGGCGACTTCATCGAAGGAGTCAAAAGCACCGACGCGTTCCTTGGCGGCGAAGTACTGAACGTTGATGCGTCCTTCAGTCATGTCGCCAATACGTTTGGACAGACGCTGAGCACCGGTTCCAAGGCCGGGGAAATCGCGGGGCCAGGTTGCAACAATGACCATATCAGTGCGCTGTTGCGCGATAGCAGGTGCTGCCAGGGTTGATGCGGCGGCGGCTCCCGCAACACCGGCGAGGCCGGCTTTTTTCAAAAATTGACGACGTTTCATGGAAATAATTCTCCCTGTTTGAAAAACTTATTGGTACTGCGTATTTATGACATCTGCATTTACCATATCATGAGCTTTAAGATGCCCTATAGAACCGCCCACATCAATCAACTAATTGCTTTTTAGAAAAATTGAAAACTTATATTCGAAGATTATGGTTCTGGCGGATGTTTTGCTGGTTTTATTCCCATCCCGATTGAGAATATTTCTCCAGTGGTTGAAAGTCTTTCTTGTAGGCCATTTTACGGCAGTTATCGATCCAGAAACCAAGATAGACATAGTTGCGACCCAAATCCCTGGCGTGCTGAATCAGCCACAAAATCATATAGGTTCCCAAGCTGCGGCGACTGTCAAAATCTGTGTCGAAAAAACTGTAAACAGCTGAATATCCATCGGAAAGTTTGTCGATAATGATGCCTGCGATGAGTTTGCCATCAAAGCGGAATTCAATGAGCGCCGTATCAATGGTGTTTTCTTCCAAAAGGGACTGATAATCGGAAAATTCCATGGTTTCCATATCGCCACCGGCGTGGCGAGCAGATTGGTACGAGGCAAACAGGGCGAATTGTTCTTCATTGGCAACAGGTGCGACTTCAGATGCGACAAGATCTTCATTGCGCTTGGAAATTCTGCGCTGTGTTCTGGAAGGGATAAATCTTGCTGCGGGAATTCTAACCGATACACAATCATTGCATCCCGGACAGGCGGGGGCATATGCGACACTGTGGGAACGGCGATATCCAGCCTGCGTCAGGGCTTCGTGAAGCAATTGTGAATCCCGACCCGATAATTCCGTAAGAACCCGTCTTTCAACCCTGTCAGCAAAATAAGGGCAAGGTAATGGCGCTGTAGTAAAGAAGTAATGTGGGCCATCAATGGCGGATAGAAGGCGACTGTGTCTCAATAAACTTGCCTCCGGTTCATGTTCGTTACCCTGGCCTATGTGTTCTATTACTTCTCATCATCGAACAGTGGGCTACTCGCGGGGGGCATTTGATTCCCGCTTCACAGGATCAGGTGCCAGAATGGAGGGTCGTAGTTCTTGTTGCTGTACTTCTTCCACGGTAGGAGCCTGTTGATTGTTGCCTTGGGTCGGTGATTGTGGGGTTGGCTGAACACCCGTGCCGCGTAGCAGCACAATGGACAGACGACGGTTACGGGCATTTTTGGGGTCATCCGGCATGAGGGGTTCGGTATCAGCGCGACCAACAACACGCGCCACCCTTTCGTCGGTAACGCCAAGGTCCTTTAAAACCCGACGGGCATTGTTGGCCCGATCAGCGGAAAGTTCCCAGTTACTGTAACCGGTATCGGAAACGAATTTGGCTGCGTCTGTATGACCGGAAATGGCGATGTTTTGGGGCATTTCCAATATCACCTGAGAGACAAGCTCCAGTACCTTTCGCGCATGCAGGTACATATCGGAACCACCGCTAGGGAACATGGCCAGACCTTCCTGATCGACGAGTTGAATCCTTAATCCTTCAGGTGTGTTGTCGATCATCAGGCTTTTTGCCAGTTGTTTTAGCTGAGGAATGGCCTTGATGGCTTCGTTAAGGGCCTCTTCAGCTTTTTCAAACTGCTCTTCTTCCTGTTGTTTTTGCAGTTCTTCAAGCTGTTGAGAGGATGCTTCGCCTTCTTCAACATCCTGAATGTCTGCAGCACCGACCTTGGGGGGTGGCAAATCAACGACAACACTTGGCCTTGACGCATCAACTTGCGAGACACCTTCTTCACCGATGGTTTTGCCAGCCAGGATGTCCCCGCTACCTGAGGAGCTTGATGAGGCGGTCGATGGAGCGAAGTAGTTCGAAATTCCCTCGAGTTGTTCCTGGGTAACGGAATTCAACAGCCACAAAAGCAGGAAAAAGGCCATCATCGCCGTCACAAAGTCTGCGTAAGCAATCTTCCACGCACCACCGCCGTGACCGCCGCCGGATTTGTAGACCTTCTTGATGATAATTGGTTGCAGATCAGCCATTATTTAAGAATGTCCCTAACTGGGCAATTCGCCAATCATTTCCTCGACTTCCATAAAGGAAGGCCGAACACCGCTTGGCAGAGATTTACGGGCGAATTCAATAGAAACCTGAGGGGCGTACCCCTGCATGTGGGCGATCAGACCTGCTTTGATGCACGCATGATATTTTGCGTCTGCAGCAAAACTGGTGCCGACAGATTGGGCAATCGGCGCAAGAAATCCATATGCAATCAGGATGCCACTGAACGTACCGACAAGGGCTGCACCAATAAGATGCCCCAAGACTTCTGGCGGTTCGGTAATCGACCCCATGGTGTGGATAACGCCCAAAACGGCGGCAACAATCCCCAATGCGGGTGTTGCGTCAGCCAGGCCTTGAAGGGCAGCGGCAACTGCATGATCCTCGTCGTGGTGCATTCCCAGTTCGACATCGATGCATTCAGCCACTTCATGAGCATTGGACGTGCCCAAAGTTAGCATGCGCAGGTAATCACACAGGAACTCGACGGAGTGATGATCGTCGATAAATGTCGGAAAATTCTGAAACAGGGCGCTTTCGTCCGGGTTCTCGACATGGGCTTCCAGCGCCAGATCACCTTTGCTCTTCGCCAGTTTAAAAACCGAGTACAGAACACCCAGAAGTTCCATGTAATCTTCCGGTTTGTAAGATGCGCCTTTCAGGAACGTTCCCATTGCGCTCATGGAACGTTTTAACAGTGTTGGATTTCCAGCCACAAAGGCACCAATGGCACCGCCAAAGATGATAAGAAATTCAAGGGGCTGCCACAACACGTCCAAGTGGCCACCGGCGGCCACATAGCCACCGACAACGCTGCCAATTACCACAACATAACCAATTATCGCGAACATTTAGGCGAAATCCCCAGATACCATTTTTTATCAATACTCTTGACCTTCGGATGTACTCGCATTCGAGGTCCAAAAGCTATAGGTTCCCAAAAAAAGTTATGCATTCAGATCATTATCGCGTGACAATAGAACAAGTTGCCAGCCTGCTGGAATCATTTTCAACTGATTCTAGCTTATTTGTAATAATAAACATGCCTATTGTGTAATGCCAATTCTAACGGGAATAAATTTGTGAGTATCGATAATACAACATTCAGAAAAGTTCTAGGTCGTTTTGCCACCGGGATCACTGTCGTGACCGGATTGGCTGAAGATCAAATTCCTGTTGGCCTTACAGTAAATGCCTTTACCTCTTTATCCCTTGATCCACCGCTCGTTCTGTTCTGTCTGGATAAAAAAACAGCCAGTATCAATGCGTTCTATACGGGGAGGGGGTTCGCCCTGAATATGCTGGGTGAAGATCAACAGGATTTATCTGTGAATTTTTCAACCAAGAAAGATGATCGATTTGTAGACGTTGGCTATGAGTTATGGGGCACGGGTGTACCGATCTTGAAGGGCTGTCTGGCGAATCTGGAATGCATTATTGATGCCGTTCATGAAGGCGGAGACCACCTTATTATAGTCGGGCGCGTGGAAAGGCTCAGCCAAACTGACAGCGGTAGACCATTACTTTACTTCAATGGGAACTACGCCCGGATTGGTGAAAAAGATTAATTTTCCCATGGCAAATGGTGTTAACGAGCGCAGCTTCCTTAAAATGCCGGTCGTGCTTTTGTTCGGCTCTCAACTGGTTGCCGGTGTTTTGATTTTCCTTGTCATCATGCCTGTCATCCAAAAGTTTACGAACAATATGCCGACGCTGCCATTGCTTCTGGCTATTCAGGGCGGTGTCGCCGTGTTCATCGGATTATTGTTTGGTCTTCACAAGTGGTGGGGCGGGGTTCAGATCATTCTCCCTTTTGCCGCTTTTTATTCACAATACCTGCAGGCCCCCGCGTGGCTGTGGCTGCTTCTTTTTGCCCTGGTGTTTCTGGTTTACAAAAACAGTGTTCGTTCCGGCGTTCCGCTTTACCTGAGCAACACGACGACATGGCGAACCCTGGTGGATTTATTGCCAGTAAAGAAAGGTATCAAAATCATCGACCTTGGCGGCGGATTGGGGGGGACGGGGCTTTTCATGGGTAAAAACAGGCCGGATGCTGAGATACTATCCATCGAATCAGCACCGATTCCTGCTGCAATATCCAAAATCCGACGGACCTTGAGTGGCTTGAAGAATGTTGAGATGCGCTATGGGGACTTTTGGGACATTGACCTGTCTGCTTATAAGGTCGTTTATGCCTTTTTATCGCCCGTACCCATGGAACGACTTTATAAAAAAGTGAAGGCGGAATTGAAACCTGGCAGCTTGTTTATCAGCAACTCCTTTGATGTACCGAATGTTCAGGCTGATGAAATTCTTGAATTGCCAGACGGTCGCAAAACCAAACTTCATCTTTGGCGCTTTTAATCAGCCACCATCCGTAGATGTTCCACCAAGGCGGCGGACCTGGAACCCGGCATTTATCAATTTTTCAATAATGCGTTCCACATGGATTGTATCCAGTGTTTCGACGACAACATCGATTTCGGCCAGTTTTACAGGGATGTCATAGAACAGGCGCTGGTGGTAAACCTCGATAATATTGCCGCCGTTATCACCGATCAAACGGCTGACAATTGCCAGTGCCCCAGGGGAATCAGAAATTGAAAGACGCAAACGGGCAAGTCGGCCTTGTCGAACCAGTCCTCGCATAAGTATGGACGACAGCAGGCGTGAATCAATATTGCCACCCGATACGATAAGGCCAACCTTTTTACCCTTGAAGCGCTCTGGATTTTCCAGCAGGGCCGCCAGCGGCGCAGCTCCGGCCCCTTCGACAACAAGACGTTGAGATTCCAAATACACCTGTACGGCGAGTTCCAGTGCGGATTCACTGACAAGCAGGATGTCTGATACTCGTTCTTCAATAATGGGACGAGTCAAGTTACCGGGCGTTTTTACGGCGATACCTTCGGCAACGGTCTGACCGCCTGATGTATCGGGAGCACCATTTATGGCGCCTTTCATTGAAGGATACAGTTCCGCCTCGACCCCGATTATTTCAATGTCCGGGTTGGCTTGCTTTGCCGCAATGGCGGAACCGGCGATCAAGCCACCACCGCCGATTGGGATAATCAGGATCTCCAAATCAGGAAAATCCTGCATCAATTCAAGGCCTACTGAACCCTGACCGGCAATAATTTTTTCATCGTCATAGGGGTGAATAAACTGTTTACCATTGGCATCGGCGAATACCTGGGCGCGCTCGCGGGCTTCCGCCAGTCCGTCACCTTCCAATACAACAGTGGCGCCATAACTTTCCGTACGTTGAACTTTGGTGAATGAGGTTCCAACCGGCATGTAAATAGTCGCTGGAATATTCAATTCTTTGGCGTGATAGGCAACGCCTTGTGCATGGTTTCCGGCAGAAGCCGCGACCACTCCCGTCTTTTGTTCCGCTTCACTCAGGCTCAGCAGCTTGACCAGAGCGCCCCGCAGTTTGAAAGAGGATGTGTGCTGCAGGCTTTCAAGCTTGAGAACTACATCCGCTCCACTCAACCTTGACAAGGCATTAGAGCGTACAGAAGGGGTGCGTAAAACCCGACCCTCGATCAGTTTGGCGGCGTTGCTAATATCGTCAAATGAAACAGCCATTGTTCCCCCTGGTCATTGCGTGGGAACACAATGAAGAACCTGGCGTTTCAGGTTTGTCCTGTAACGGTTCTTAATTGCCTGTTCCCGTCACCTATTATCCGTAGAGTTAGCGAGTTCGCCAATGATTTTGTCCCTGTCGGCGTCAAGGCCTGGCGCAGGGTTACGGGTCTCAGGATCGTTAAAGCCTGACATTTTGATGGGATTTCCGGCCATTTTCAGCGGACCAGCCGTTTTGTCATCGGCGCTGACAACCATATTCCGGGCCAGTACCTGTTTGTCGGAAAGGACCTGATCAACGTTGTTTATCGGGCCTGAAGGAACCCCGGCTTGCTCAAGAATTTCCATCCATGCAGCAACGGTTTTGCTGCCCAGGGCTTTTTCCAGTTCTACTTTCAACGTCGCATTATGTTCTGTCCTTAGTGGATTGGTTACGAATAGCGGGTTTTCAGCAAGATCAGGTTCGCCAATTGCCAGGCACAGATTGGAAAAGAGGGTATCGTTTCCTGCTGCGATGATCAGGTACCCATCAGCTGCCTGGAAAGCATCAAAGGGGGTGATGGAAGGATGTCTTGCGCCAATGGGGCCGGGCGAAACGCCTGTTGCTGCGTAACGAGCGATGGCATTTTCCAGAATGGCGACTTGACAGTCGAGCATGGCGACATCAATTTTTTGTCCTTCGCCACTCTGATTGCGATGGTAGAGGGCGGCGTTGACGCCAATGGTCGTGAATAGCCCCGCAGTGATGTCTCCGACCGACGTGCCGACACGGGTCGGCTCGCCCCCCGGATGCCCGGTCAGGCTCATCACCCCGCCCATTCCCTGTACAACAAGGTCGTAAGCCGGACGTTTGGAATAAGGGCCGGTATGACCAAAACCCGAAGCAGCGGCATAAATCAATTTCGGATACTTCTCGTGCAGGGTATCCCAGCCATATCCCAGCTTTTCCATTGTTCCCGGACGATAGTTTTCCACCAGGATATCCGCGTCGCAAAGCAGTTGTTCGAAAATTTGCTTGTCTGCATCATCTTTCAAGTTGAGCGCGATGCTTTCCTTACCCCTGTTCAAAGACATGAAATAAGCGGATTTTTTACCCTCCGGGGTTTCGATGAAGGGACCGAAGTGGCGGGCGTCATCACCACCATCCGGTGTTTCCACCTTGATGACACGAGCCCCTAAATCGGCAAGCACCATGGTGCAGTAGGGACCAGCCAGAACGCGGGTCAAATCGATAACTGTGATACCCGTAAGGGGGCCATTGAATATAGGATTGTTGGACATGAAGACTCCGTTTAAGCTGCCTGGGAATAATTCCTCAAACAGCCCGTCGTTCTTGATTGAAGGCAGATTTCGGCAGTGTGGAAATAAAATCCGTGAAAACATTTCCCTGAATATTGATATGTTTGCTCAAGGCCTGAGCCGCCGCTTCATCGTCCAGGTCCAGAATAGCCTTTACGACCT
Organism: Rhodospirillales bacterium; assembly: GCA_016776705.1. Classification (GTDB taxonomy): domain Bacteria; phylum Pseudomonadota; class Alphaproteobacteria; order Rhodospirillales; family JABHCV01; genus JACNJU01. The sequence continues at coordinate 3,383 of JADHSW010000033.1, read as the reverse complement.
TGTCGTGTTCCTTAAAGGAATGAGACAGGCGGCCAGATTGATTTAATTGCTGGCGACGGTAGGGGGATAGGCGATTTCGGATCGCACAAGTGGATTCTTCCAGAAACTGGTTGTGGCTTCCTGCATAGATCGCTTCGTGAAAAATTTTGTTGCAGGTGTAATAGGCTTCGATATCTCCATTTTCTGCTAGTTGCTGGCACTGCTCATGGATTTCAACCAGATTTGAGCGTTCATGGTCCGTCATCCGGCGGGCGGCAAGGCGAGCGCAAAGCCCTTCAAGTTCAGCCATGACCTCGAACATTTCAATCATGCTGGGCAGGGTGATCGTGGCGACTACGGCTCCCTGATGGGGGCGCATTTCGACCAACCCGCATGAAGCCAGTTGTCGCAGCGCCTCGCGTACCGGTGTGCGCGAGACCTCAAAACGTTGCGCCAGAGCGTTTTCGTCCAATCGGACACCGGGTTCCAGATGGCCTGAGAATATCTCTTCTTCCAGTTGTCTTCGCAATTTCACGCCGCGCGTCGGTTTCTTGTGTTTCATATTCCCCCTGAGAACAGTTTTCCACACCCTGGATCACCAGAAAATCAAAGCTTCAGGAACTCATCCCCATCAACTTTGTACGCCACTTCTACAAAATTGTATACAAATTGGCCCAAACTCGTATTCTGTTTTCGGAACATGCTCAAGGGTCATGCTGACAGTCGTCAATGGCAAGGCCACAAAAAGCCCATAGCCCAAAAGGGTTCAATCCAGGGAGGATAAATATGAATTCGTTTACCAAAACACTTGTCGGTACTGTTGCCGGTATTGCTGCTGTTGTTGCGATGTCGGCATCAGCAACTGCTACAACGCTAAAGGCTTCGCACCAATGGCCCGGCGGAAAAGGTGATGTGCGCGATGAAATGGTTCAGATCATCGCCAAAGAAGTCGCCGCTGCCAATGTTGACCTGGAAATCAAAGTTTACCCAGGAAAATCATTATTCAAACCGAAAGAACAGTGGCAGGCTATGGCCAAGGGGCAATTGGATATTTCCGCTTTCCCGCTTGATTACGCCAGCGGCTTTCATCCGCAATTCAGTTCGACCCTGATGCCCGGCCTGGTCAAAAACCATGAACACGCCAGGCGTCTGAATGACTCACCGTTCATGGATGATATTAAAAAGATCATCAATGATGCCGGTATTGTCGTTTTGTCTGATGCATGGCTGGCGGGTGGTTTTGCTTCCAAGAAAAACTGTATTCTGGGGCCGGAAACCATGGCGGGACAGGTCACCCGTGCAGCAGGACCGGCGTTCGAACAGATGCTGGTTGGTGCTGGCGCATCGATTTCTTCCATGTCCAGCTCAGCCATCTATCAGGCATTGCAAACGGGGGTTCTTGACGCTGCCAATACCAGTTCCGGAAGCTTCGTTTCATACCGTATTTACGAGCAGGTCAAATGCCTGACGGCACCCGGCGACTATGCCTTGTGGTTTATGTATGAACCGATCCTTATGTCCAAAAAAAGCTGGGACAAGCTTAACAAAGCCCAGCAGGACGCCTTGATGGCCGCTGGTAAGAAAGCTGAAGATTACATGACAGGTGAAGCCAAAGGCCTGGATGACAAACTTGTCGCCGCATACAAAAAAGCCGGTGTTGAAGTTGTTACCATGACCGGTGAACAGGCAGCTGCCTGGAAAGCAATTGCCGACCAGACATCCTACAAGATCTTTGCCGAGAAAGTTCCCGGCGGAAAGGAATTGATCGCAAAGGCCCTTGCCGTCGATTAATTTTCGTGTTTTCGGGAGCGGCCTTAAAAGGCCGCTCCTGTGACACCACAAGACAGCCTTTCTTGACGGGGCGATTACGTTGTGTCACCCATTTTGACATGATCGGTCAGGGAGACCTTACGTGAAAAACTTCATTACACTTGTTTCCATTATCTCCAAGGGATGCGGGATGTTCGCCGCCTTTCTGGTTGGTGCGGCCATTGTTATCGTCTGTCAAATGGTGATAATTCGCTATTTCCTGAATGGTTCTACGATCTGGCAGACAGAATTTGTCATCTATTCCCTGGTCGCCTCTACCTTTATCGGCAGTCCGTACGTTCTTCTGATCAAGGGCCATGTCAACGTCGACCTTTTGCCGCATTATCTGGGACAAAAGGGACGTTACGCGCTGGCCCTTCTCGCCAGCTTTTTAGGTTTCACCTTCTGCTCGATATTGACCTGGAAAGGGTCCGTTTTGTTCCACGAAGCCCTGGTCAATGGCTGGACGACAGATACCGTCTGGGCCTTGCCATTATGGATTCCCTATTTATCCATCCCCATCGGCATTGGCTTGTTATCGCTGCAATATATTGCCGATATTATCTCACTGGCGACGGGCCATTCCATGCCCTTCGCCATGGATCATCATAGCGCATTGGAGGGAGAATAATCATGAGCCCTCTGGCAATCGGTGTTCTTGTATGCGTATCCACCATCATCGTTCTGGGCACTGGAATCCCGGTTGCATTTGGCCTTGGACTAGTGGCGATTTCGTTTCTTGCCATTTTCGATGGCATCGGTTCCCTTGATGTTCTAGCCGACCTTTTTTTTGGCGGAATTGCTGAATTTTCCCTGGTTTCGATCCCGATGTTTATTGTTATGGGCGCGGCCGTCGCCTCGTCTCCGGCGGGCAAAGATCTGTACGAGGCGTTGGACAGGTGGCTGCACCGAATTCCTGGCGGGCTGATCATTTCCAACATCGGCGCCTGTTCGGTCTTTGCCGCCCTTAGTGGTTCATCGCCGGCAACATGCGCGGCCATTGGCAAGATGGGCATCCCTGAAATGCGCGAGCGCGGATATCCCGATAGTCTGGCGACAGGGGCAATCGCCGCTGGTGGTACTCTGGGCATACTGATCCCGCCGTCCATCACCATGATTGTTTACGGAATTGCCACCGAAACATCAATCGGCAGGCTGTTTATTGCCGGGTTGTTGCCGGGGCTGATGCTGACGATCCTGTTTATGGCCTGGTCGCTGTATACGGCCTGGCGTCATGGTTACAGCTTCAACGAGGAAGGTTATGGTTTTACGCTAAGGCAGAAACTGGAAATCTTGCCCCGGGTTTTTCCCTTCCTGATTATTATTGCGGGTGTGTTGTTCGTTCTATACGGCGGCGTTGCCACCCCATCAGAAGCCGCGGGTGTCGGCGCTATGTTCGTGCTGATTCTGGTTGCCGTTATTTACAAGGTTTACCAGCCGAAAAGAATTTGGGCGATCATCAGCGATTCAATGAAGGAAAGCGTGATGATTTTGATGATCATCGCCGCATCCGCCCTGTTTAGCTATACGCTTTCAAGTCTGTTCGTTACACAGTCGGTGGCGGAACACATTGTCAGCCTTGACGTTAACCGTTG
>JADHSW010000032.1 GCA_016776705.1 Rhodospirillales bacterium | reverse complement strand
GATCGCTGATAGCAGTCACTGCGACGACGCCTTTATAGGCCGCCGGGAAAGCCGGTTTGTCGTCGCGCCCCCAGTTACCCCCGGCAGCAACCATTACCAGGTTTTGCTGAAGGGCCTTCTGGAAAATTCGCCGCAGGACCTTGTTGTCGGCTCCTGCGACGCTCAGATTAATAATGTGAACCCGCTCGTTGATCAGCCAGTTGGCTGCTTTCAAAAGGCCAATGGCATTGCCAACCTTGCGCCCTTCTTCATTGTATTCAAACATGTTTGCGGCGTAGAGCGAGGCCCCAGGCAACAATCCGCCCCATTCCGGCGTGCCGACCATAATTGCGGCGACCGCCGTTCCATGATCCTTCGGACCTTCTTCGCGGCCTTCTTTATGGAACGACTTGTAGACAACATTATTACCCTTGAATGCCGGGTGACTGATGTCGACTCCGGCGTCAATCATGCCGATTTTGACTCCTTTTCCGCAATTTGCGGGCGCCTCGCTCCAACGAATGAGGGCGCGGGCGATCTTATCGGGGAATTCGACCCCGGCGGATGGATCAAACTGATGGTTGGCGTCAATTTCAACCCCGGGAAAGCGGCTGCGCAATTCCCGGACTGCCTTGGGAACACTCATTTGCGCAGGAATACGAAGCCGTTGAACGGTCACATTCAGGGCAGAAATTTTGACGGTTTCAATGACCTGATATCCCATAGAGCGAATGCCCGAAGCAAAACCCCTTGGCGGATTGATGACAATCACTTCGCCTTCTTCAAAAGCATTGTCCGGATAAAAGATCTTCGACGATCCAGACGATTTCTTCTTGCTTGTGCTTTTCTTCTTGCCCTTGACGTCTGTTTCCTCATAGCCAATGACATTTCCCTGGCTATCGTACTTTAGGATTTTAGTCGTGGTTTCGCCTGCGTCCACCCTGCTGGCAAATAATGTAATCATTAATGCCGTTGATATGACGCCAACGATGCTCTTGATGCGCATGCCTTGAATTTCTCCCAACAGATCCCCGCTCAACAGAATACGCCCGGCAGAATACCCCCTGCGATTCCATATTTCTTAATGGATAACAGCTTAACAGAAAATTGGAACAAATAAAAATGTCCCTCCTATAGACTAAGGAGGTGATCAGACCTTGATGTCGAGATAATAGCCACGCGGTACATCGGGGCGGGGCATATTGACATTTTCGAGCACCTTATTCAGTCGATTCAAGGCTTTTCGCTCGTGCGGGGTTTCGTTGGGATTGGAAAAAGCCGCCCGGTTCCTGACCTGTTCCGCCGTTGAATAACCGCGGGGTCTATCGTTTGTCAGCGCAATCGCGCGAGCAGGAATGCTGGATATCTGGCTCATGTCTGTACCTTGAACCAAAATGGTTAACGGAATCTATAACGGCAGAAATAAATCAGGCCGCAATCAACATTCCTGACACAACTACAGGCCCGGAGCGAAAATCGCTACGGGTGAACCGGCAAATCCAGCTTGGCCGTTGCCAGACAGGCACCGGTTCTCAATCGATAAGATCCCACACAGCAACACGAGCCCCTTGGCCGCCGCCGCGCATACCCTTTCGGGCAAGCGAAGCGGTACGGCTAAAGAACCAGTAGCCTGAGCACAGCGCCAAAAGGCGCAAAACGGCTCAGTCCACCAGGTGTGGCCACGCGTTCCGACGATTGCTAACGAGCCGTCGGAAATCAAACCATCAGGGCTTTCGGCCTTGGATCAATCCATGATCCAAGGCGCGAACATACCCTTAGAGTATGAAACGATCACACTCTAGGCATCTGTGTTAACAAATCGACCCAAGTTCGAATCCGAACTCGTGGCTGACACGTCAACATCCTGCCCCGCTCGATCCGGGGGTGCTTGTGCTTGGGATAAGGCTGCGGCCGCAACTTTATCATGCTTGAGAGTCCTCTTGAGAGTCTCCACCGCAAGATTAAAGTTTACCGGCGACCCAGCCGGTATGAGTGTCATTCTGACCTCCTTTCTTGTCACATTCTATGTCATCGCCCGAATTCTCTCGGACTCGCGACTTTCTGCCACGATTGTGAAGTATGGCATATACAACCCAGAAAGGGAATCAGATAATCACCCCTGTATTAATCCTGCACCAGATGCCGGATTTTTATTAATTTTGACGGCAACGCGCTGTTTTTGTTATATAATAAATAGTTACATTTATTTCTTAAGTTAATGCGGAAGGTGTGCATGGCCATGGAACCTGTACCCAATGGGCAAATGCAGGGCGAATCCCAACCAGTTTCAAATGACTTTCAGGACCGCACGTTCATGGGCGGAATCGGCCTGGCAACCAGGTCTTCCCTGTTCTTTATTTTGGGTTTATGCGTGTTGGGCGCTGGCGGATTCGGGCTGTTTTTTGCTGACCGTGAACTCGCCAAAGCCGACTCTGTCCTAAGGCGGGCGGTCGAATTAGATGCCTTCGCTGCTTCAATCGAGAGAGACATATGGCGACTGCGCGCCGAATCCCACGAATTATCCAAACGCCTTGCCACACATCAGTTCCCGACCACCGACGCTGAAATTGCTGCCACTCAGGAACATGTCGCCCTTGCCAATACGGTTGGCCAGCGCCTGGATGAGCTTTACCAGCGCCCTGACGCCGCACCGATCGGGGAACAGGCGTCGACACTTCGCGAGGCTGTCGCCCAATATATGGAACAGTACGACAAAGCCAGCAAACAAGATGACCGCCCCCCACCGGATTTAACCGGCAGGGAAAGCACGTTGCGGCAATCCCTTCATGCCATGGGGAAAATTCTTACTGATGTTAATATGCTCAGCTTCAATGAAACGATGGCCGATATCAGGGTCGCCACGACCCAGTTCATTGAAAGTGGCGCAGGCAGGGATCTTGTCAACCTGGAGACACATCAAAAGGAATTCGCAAAATTGCTGAATTCCGTTCCCATATCCCAGGAAAACAAAACGGCCCTTCATCAGGCGCTCAACGCTTACGGCTTTACCTTAACTGCTTATGCAAAAGTCAGGGTTGTGCGCGACAATTCCCGTGATCGTCTGGAGGAGATCGTCTCCTACATGGCCCCCAGCGTTGACGCTATAACCGAATATACCGGCGACAATCTGGCGCATGTAGATTCCAATCGCCAATCCCTGCGCCATGACTTTCGCATCTGGATAGGGTCTGGCGTAGCTTCAGCGATAATGCTGATGATGCTTTTCGGAATCGCCATCATGCGCTCCATCTCCGGCCCGACAATCGCCGCCGGTGAAGCAGCGCGTCGGCTGAATGCGGGGGACACGGATATTGTCGTTTGGGGGCTTGGCAACGAGGATGAAACGGGCGACATCGCGCGTGCCTTCTGGAATTTAAAGGGCCGTCTTGCGGAAGCCAACAAGCTGCGCAACACCATGAAAAAAGCGAAAGCGGAAGCAGAGCGAGGGCGGGCAGCCAGCGCCGAGGCCGAGTGGCTGCGCCGGGATCTGGAATCCATGAAAGTGGAAGCCGACAAGGGCCGGGATGCCCTGGCGGAAATCGTCCTGCTGCGCAAGATTATCGATGCGACCGCTGATGATATCGGCAAGCACCGGATCATGGACAATGGCAGTGAGGCGACATCTCCCCCTCCGGCTCCGCCCTCCCCCACCGTAAGCGATCTGTCACTGGACAGTATTTCTTCGATCAGCCGTCAGGTGGCGCTGTCATCGGAAAACGTTACAGCCGCCGCGGACGAAGCCGAGCGCACCGGCACATTGATCCGCAATCTTTCAGACGCCGGCGAAAAGATTGGAACCATTGAAGGCCTGATTTCGGCCATAGCAGAGCAGGCCGACATGCTGGTGATCAACACCCCCGAGCAGGGACCAGACACCAATCTTGTGATTTTGAACGGTGATTCAAAACGCGGTGACTTTGCCGGGAATGGCGGCGTCAGCCGTCGTTTCGACGCCATCAGGTCTGCCGCCGGTCAGGCGACATGGGCCATTCGCGATATTGCCACTCTGATAAAAGAATCCCGACAAGTGGCGCTTACAATTGCACGCCTGTCATCGACAGAAGCGCTGGAAGTCACCACCGGCCTGCTGCAACAGTCGGAAAACCTGCGCGGCATGCTCGACACACTGGTCAACCGCATGCAGGAACAGATAACGGTCGATGACGTGGATACTGTTAAAAAAGGCGACGGACCCGCGACAGTCTGATTACTTTCGCAGGACTTCCACGCCGGGAAGTTTTTTGCCTTCCATCCATTCCAGGAATGCGCCGCCAGCGGTTGAAATATACGAGAAGTCATCGCTGACACCCGCATGGGCAAGGGCGGCCACCGTATCGCCGCCACCGGCGACACTGATCAGCCTGCCTGCTTTTGTCAGTTCCGCCGCCGCACGGGCGACCGCATTTGTGCCTGCGTCAAAGGGAGGAATTTCAAAAGCGCCGAAGGGGCCATTCCAGACCACGGTCTTGCATTTTTCCAGTTTGGCGATGACATCTGCGACTGATGCGGGGCCAACATCCAGCATCATTGCGTCGGACGGAATTGCGTCAAGGGCGACGGTTTCGCATTCAGCCCCTTCCTTGAATTCGCGTGCGACGACGGCGTCTTTTGGCAACACGATATTGCATCCGGACTTCTGTGCATCTGCCAGGATATTACGGGCCACATCGGCCATATCCCTTTCGCACAGTGAATTGCCAACATCGACGCCCTGGGCGAACAGGAAGGTGTTGGCCATGCCGCCACCAATGATCAGGACATCGACCTTCTTCGACAAATTGCCCAGCACTTCCATTTTCGTCGACACCTTGGCGCCACCAACGACGGCGGCGACCGGCGGCTGCGGAATTTCGAGCGCCGCCGCCAGGGATTCAACTTCAACCTGCATCAGGCGTCCGGCCGCGGACGGAAGCAGATGTGCAAGGCCTTCCGTCGAGGCATGGGCGCGGTGCGAACACGAAAAGGCATCACTGACATACAGGTCGCCCAGATTTGACAGCTTGACCGTAAAGGCTTTGTCATTGGCTTCCTCGTCGGCGTGAAAGCGCAGGTTTTCCAGCATGACAATGTCGCCTTCCTGCATGGCGGCGATGGTTCTTTCAGCGCTTTCGCCGACAGTGTCGGTAGCGAAGGCGACGGGCAACCCACAGGAATGCGACAGGGCCCTGGCGACCGGTGCCAACGACATCTCGGGCACAACCTGACCTTTGGGTCGACCAAAGTGGGAAATCACGATGACTTTTGCGCCTTTGTTCGACAGTTCGTTAAGGGTTGGCACGGTGCGATCTATCCGGGTTGTATCGGTGACCTTTCCGTCCTGCATGGGGACATTCAGATCGGCGCGCACTAGAACCCGTTTACCCGCGACGTCTAGATCGTCAATGGTCTTGAACTGCGACATGGTTGAAAAGTCTCTCTTTGAAAAGGGGAGGATGTGTTATCCGCATTGAGGTCCAGAAACGCAACACCCCTTGGGGTGGGTTTAATCAACCTGCGGGTAATTTAAGCCGGGCGGCCAGTCCACCCAATGGGGAATGGGCGAGGTCCAGCTTGCCCTCATAAAGTTCCGCGACATCGCGCACGATGGATAAACCAAGGCCACTTCCCGGCGTTGCCTCATCCAGGCGGCGGCCCCGGTCAATCACTTCCGAAAGGGCGTTTTCCGGTATCCCTGCGCCATCATCTTCAACGCTGAGCAACAGCCATCCACCTTCCTGACGGCCTTGAACGCGGACCCGCGATGTCGCCCATTTGCAAGCATTGTCCATCAGGTTGCCGAGCATTTCCTCAAGGTCCTGACGCTCGCCCTGAAAGGACAGGCCCTCGCATCCATGCAGCTCAATTTCAAGATTCTTATTTTCATGAATAAGCGCCAGCGTGCGCTTCAATGCCAGGGTGGTTTCGCCCAGATCGGCGCGAACGCCCAGTATGCCGCGCGATCCGGCGGCCCTGGCTTTTGAAAGGTGGCGATTGATCTGATCGTGCATCATCGCCGTTTCGTTTCGAATAATATCAGCGGCCTCGCCATCAAGGTGAGAGGCCTCGTTCATCAGAACGGCCAGCGGGGTTTTCAGGGCATGAGCCAGGTTTCCCGCATGGGTACGGGCACGCTCGAGAATTTCGCGATTGTGATCCAGAAGACCGTTCAGTTCTTCGGCCAAAGGTTCAATTTCGGCGGCGAAGGGCCCAATCATGCGGGTCGCACGCCCGGCACGGACCTGCGCCAGTTCTTCACGCATCTGGATCAGGGGTCTGATACCGTAGCGAACCTGGAAAAAAGCGGCGCCGATAAGGCCCAGCCCCAGAACGGATAAGGCCGCCGTAAGAATGCCCGCAAAGGCGCGGGTTGATTGTTCGATATCGGCGGCAGGACCGGCGACCAGAATTGTAATTGGTTCCTTCGCCTCAGGCAGGGTGTACGAGCGTGCGATAACGCGAAGGGATTCCTTGCGGGGACCCGCGACATAAAAAGCGATTTCGCGTTCCTGAGAAAGCTCGTCCGGCGTCGCTAAAACCTGATCCCATAAGGAGCGGGATTTATCCCTCGTTTTACCAGCGACAAAAATTTCCCAGTACCAACCTGACAGGGGCCTGTTGTAACGAGGGTCGACGGGGTGACGGGTCAGGGCAGTAATGCCATTTATGTCCACTTCAGCCAAAGACAGCAGTTCTTCGAGCTGATCATGCATTTCCTTGTCAAAATTGATTTCCACATGGTTGCGGAACAGTTCCGTCAGGACAAACCCGGTTATGAGCAGGGCCACAGCGATCCACAGAGTGGCACCCAGCATCAGGCGGCGATTGACAGAACGTCCTGCCATTGTTCAGACAATATCCCGGGGCGAGGACAGGGAATAGCCGCGTCCCCGGTGGGTCTGGATTACATCGGGTCCAAGCTTCTTGCGCAAACGGCCAATAAACACCTCGATGGTATTGGAATCCCTATCAAAATCCTGATCGTAAATATGTTCCGTCAATTCCGTTCGCGATACCACGCGATCAAGATGGTGCATCAAATAGGACAGGACTTTCAGTTCATTGGCGGTCAGGGTGACCGGCATACCGTCCAGGGACACCTTGCCGCTGCGGGTATCAAGTTGCACGGGCCCGCAATCCATGATTGACGTTGCACGACCGGCGGAACGACGAATCAGGGCGCGCAAACGGGCCAGCAGTTCTTCCATGTTGAACGGTTTGGTGACGTAATCATCTGCCCCCTTGTCGAATCCGGAAACTTTCTCGCTCCACGATTCCCGGGCCGTCAGAATCAGCACGGGCATTGAATGTCCTTCCTTGCGCCAGCGATCAAGAACCGTCAGGCCATCGACCTTTGGCAAACCCAGATCAAGCACCACTGCGTCATAGGGTTCTGTCGATCCGAGGAATTCTCCATCTTCACCGTCGTGGGAGATATCGACCGTATAGCCTGCTTCTTCAAGCGCCCTGCCAACCTGTTTTGCAAGTTCAACTTCATCTTCAACAACCAGAACCCTCATTGCCCTTGCTCCCCCTCCGGCGCACCATTTTTTTTGCGGGCCTGTTTTTCCCCGTGCCCCTTGACCTTAATGAGTTCCGCCGTGCGGGCATCCAGTTTGAGCTTCAGCAGATTTCCCTGGGGCGTCAACAGCTTGATTTCATAGATATAACCACTAATGGAATCTTCTTTTTTTCCTTTGCGTTTATATTCTTCATTTTCAAGTTCGACTTCAATGATCGATCCTTCATAAAGGGATTCGACCTTTTCCAGAATATTTGACAAAGGCACGATAGCGCCGCTTTCAACGGCGATGCGGGCGCGCTCATGATCGGAATCCCCGTCCGCCAGCGCCGCCCCGCAATTCAGGGTCAGGGCGATCAAGGCGATCAGGAAATGGCGAAGGATATGTTTCACTAGATAAGGTTCCAGACTGCAGCAATGGCGACGGCGAGCGCCACGACTAAACGCCACCAGGCGACCTTGCCAATACTCGCAGCATCGACATCAACCGGCAGCGTTTTATTTCCATTCCACATGGCGCGGGGCAAGTTTTCACCCGTCATAAATCCGTGTACCAAAATACCGACAACATGAACGACGACCAGAAATCCAAGAAAGCCCGCAGTACCTTCATGAAAATCACCCATGGCATGGGACAGGCCCGGGGACAGCATACCCGCCAAAGGCCCGACAAAACCGTCGTCGGAAACAAACAGACCGTTAAATGCCGTAAAGGCAAGAACCAGCAGAAGCGCGATAATCATCCAGCCGCCGGCGGGGTTGTGTCCAACATGATAAGTCGGCCTGAACATCAGCAGGTTTTTTACGTATTGGCGAACGTCCGCCCATCCCCTGACGAAATCGGAAAATCGGGCATGACGTGAACCAAGGAAACCCCAAACCAGGCGAAACACGACCATCGCCAGCACACAAATGCCAGAAATAGCATGGACATTGAAAAGCGCCCCGTCCGCCTCATGGGAAATCCACGTGACAAGGAATAATACCAGTAGCGTCCAGTGAAAAACCCTTGTCGGCAAATCCCAAACGCGAACGGTCTTTTTTTCCGATGAAATTTCATTGCTTGCCGGATCGGCAGCTTGTTGGTCGAGCATAACGTTCAGGTCTCCAGACAATACAGCTTAAATATGCCAAAAAACCCCCTATGGGCCTTGCTTTACCCTACATATTTAAAGATGAACGTCACCTGAACCGTTCACTCACCCCTTGTTCAGTTTATTTCTACTATCTTTCGCATCTTATTGAAAAGGGTCCCCATTACGTGTCCGAAAAACAAGAAAAAGTTCACCCCGTCAAGGTCTGGGATTTGCCGACAAGGATTTTTCACTGGTCGCTTGTCGCCCTTGTTGCAATTGGCCTGATTACCGGGTTCCTGTCTCCTGAATGGTGGATGGGGGTTCATTTATGGGCCGGTTACGGCACCGTGCTGCTGGTTGTCTTCCGCCTTGTCTGGGGAATTTTCGGGTCCGAGTATTCCCGCCTGGAAACCTTTACCTTCACGCCGCGAGAAGTGATCGCCCATATCCGCGAGCTCTTCTTTTTGCGCCCGACCCATTACATCGGCCATAATCCGGCAGGCGCACTGATGATTTTTGCGCTGATCTTTATTCTTGCCGGCATCACTATCAGCGGCCTTTTGGTACTGGGCGGCGAGGAAAATCAGGGACCGCTTGCCGGTGCGGCCAATTATCAGGTCGGCGATATGGCGGCGGATATTCATGAAGCCCTAACCTTTATCCTGATGGTTCTCATCGCTTTCCATATTGTCGGTGTTTTCACTGAAATTCATCTCAGTGGTGAAAATCTGGTCAGGTCCATGATCGACGGGATCAAACGGGTGCCTGACGCCATCAAGCCACCCATCCACCGGGACGCCCGCCCCCTTGCCGCCATCACCACCATGGTCAGTTTTGCCATGCTCGCGGGTTCCCTGTTGTGGCTATTTTCAACCATGCCGCCGTCGGGCCTGATCGCAATGGCGGTAAACGAAGATTTTCAAAGAGAGTGTGGCGACTGCCACGAGGTTTATCATCCAAGTTTGCTACCGCGCGCATCGTGGACGACCCTGATGGCAGGTCTGGACGATCATTTTGGCGAAGACGCCAGTCTTGAGCCGGATACGGCCATCGTTATTACCGCCCATCTGGCGACCTATGGTTCGGAATCATGGGATACTGAAGCCGCCAATCGTTTCCGCACCGTTTCACCGGATGCCCCGATCCAGATTTCCGCAACTCCCTATTGGCTGCGCAAACACGACGACATAGGCGAAGCCACGTTCAAGCGCAAAGGTGTGGGCGGGAAATCCCATTGTAAAGCTTGTCATCGTGACGCCGAAAGCGGACGCTTCGATGATCAAAAAATCAAAATCCCCAATGAATAAGGAAACCAATAAAATGAAAATGCTGACATTGGCTCTCGCCACCGCCGCCATCCTGTTAAGCGCCGTTGGCGCCCAGGCCAACCCTGCCCGCGACGCCATCGTCGCCGGTTTTGTGGCTCAGGCGAAAGCTGAAAACCCGGGCTTCGACGGTTTTTCGGCAACCAGGGGGGAAATCTTTTTCAAGGCCAACCAGGTTGGCGGAAAACCGGAAACACCGTCTTGCACATCGTGCCATGGCGCCACACCGTTCACCCCCGGCCAGACCCGCGCCGGAAAAGTGATCGACCCCATGGCGGTTTCCAAAACGCAGGACCGCTACACCGATCCCAAAAAAGTCGACAAGTGGTTTCGCCGCAATTGCAACAGTGTCCTTGGGCGTGAATGCACGGCCGAGGAAAAAGGCGACTATCTGACCTTCATGATTTCCCGCTAAGAGAAACATTGATCCATGTATAAATTTTTCACCCTTGGGGGCTTGCTCACCCTTCTCGCCTCGCCAGCAATGGCGGGTGAAGAAATTTCTCGCCGGGGTTGATCCGGATAATCCGCCCATGAAAATTACCGATACCCTGCGCTTCATTAAAAAAACACGACGATGTTTCCAACAGCACCTTCGCCATGAAAGAAGTCGGTTCAAAATCCCGCTGCCAGAATTGCCATACCAAAGCCATCGAGGGGAACTTAGACGAGGATTTCGTCGTCATGCCCGGCTATATCAAAATCTTTGGCCTGATGGTAAAAAAGCCTTGGTAGCCTAAAACTATCCGGCGGCGGTAAATCTGCTGGGTATATGTTTTAGCGCAGCTTGGCGGCGTTGGCGGCAGCTTCGTCTGCCAGGACCGTTTCACCCAGCACACGGTAGGCTTTCTCCAATCGCAACCAACCATCCATTGTGGGGTCTTCCTTCATGCGATCGGCGAGACGCTGAACCATGCTGCGGATCATCTCGTTTCTATCCCCTTCGGACATCCCCATGGCGGCCTTGACGTCTTCGTTTGTTGGTTCGGGTGCGCCAGCCTGTTCAGCCTGTGCCCTGGCAATTTCGTCCCGAATTTGAAGGGCGAGCGCCTTTGCCTCGGCGCTGGGCTCGATGGTTGTCGGGTCAATCCCTGATTCCTTGGCGGCGCGACCGATTTGTTGATCGAGAATTTGAAGCCAGGGCGCGTCGGGCGGTGACATTGCAGCCAGATTTATCCATTCCTGCATGGCGCCGCGAACATCGCCATGCTGCACGGCGTACATGCCCAGATAGTATCGGGCCTTGGGATTGGTGGCGTCCAGGGCAAGCGCCTTTACAAACAAAGCATGTGACTGATCTGTAACCAGGGCATCAGACGCCAGTGTCATAGCCTCAGCATAATTTACGACTATTTCCTGATCGTTACTACTTAACCTGTAGGCGTTGGCATATGCGGATACTGAATCTGCGTAGCGTCCCTGGGTAAGATACGTGCGGGCAAGCAGTCGCCAGCCAGGCAGGTCATCGGGATTGCCCTCAAGGTGTTTCGCCAGTTTCGTCGTCGCCTCGAGGATTTCTGTATCCTGTTCCGACGGTGCGGCGATGGAATGGGCCTTGCGTTCGGCCAAAGGCTGGTCGGGCTCGCCGGGATTGCCAAGGCCAAGGTACAGCAGCACCGCGCCCACGGGAACGAACAAGGCAACAGCGCTAATGAGCAGGACATTTGATCCGGACGGATCGGCTTGAGTGACAGCTTCGCTATTTTCGGCGCAGGCAAGCATGCGGCGCTTGATTTCAGTGCGGGCGGCCTCGCCCTGGTCTTCGCTCAGAAGACCGCGTTCAAGATCAGCCTCGATTTCCAGCAGCTGATCCTTGTAGACATTAATGTCATAGGCCTCACGGGGCGCGACGTCGCCGCCCCGACGCTTCACCAGCGGCCACAGCATAATCAACAGAACCAGTGCGGCGAGAACCGCGACCAGCCCCCATAATTGGATAGCATCAACACTCATAATTTAACCATCGTCCTTCATCAGCGCGTCCAGACGACGGCGTTCTTTTTCATTCAAGGCGGCGGGAACGGCTTCAACCACTTCGACGCCTGCGCTATCGCGGCGGCGATAGAACACAATCAGGACGAGGACGCCGATACCGACAATCACGGGCGGGCCAAACCATAGCACATACGTGGCCTGCTTCAGGGGTGGCTTCAAAAGCACGAAATCACCATAGCGCGAAACCATGTAATCAAGAACCTGCTGGTTGCTGTCCCCGGCGACGATTCTTTCGCGAACCAATACGCGCATATCGCGGGCCAGTTCAGCGTTGGAATCATCAATCGACTGGTTTTGGCATACAACGCAGCGCAACCCTACGGAAACCTCACGGGCGCGCTGTTCCAGCGCCGGGTCGGCCAGAACCTCGCTGGGTTCCACGGCCATAGCTGGCGACAGGCTCAGAGCCAACAACAGTAAACTAATAAAAATCTTCATTGTTTACGCAGCTCCTGCACCAGTGGCCACAGGGTGCTTTCCCAGTTTTCCGGGGTCACCGGGCCGACATGCTTGTAGCGGATGAAGCCACGCTTATCGACGAAGAAGGTTTCCGGCGCCCCCGTGACGCCAAAGGCAATCGCCGCCTTGCTTTCAGGATCATCGCCAATCAGCGTATAGGGATCACCGCGCTTTGCCAGCCACCTGGGGCCTGCCTCGGGATCTCGCTCCCGCCAGTCGATACCGTAAATAGGCACCAGTTCCCGTCGTTTGATTTCCATCAGCATGGGATGTTCGGCCAGACACGAAATGCACCATGAGCCGAAGACATTCACAAGGGTGACTTGCCCCTTCAGGTCTTCGCTGGAAAAGCCCTTCTCATACCCCCTGATCGGTTTCAGATCGAACGGCGGCACTTCCTGATCAATCAGCACTGAGGGCATATCGCGCGGGTTCAGGGTCAACCCGACGGCAAAATATCCAGCGAGGACAAGAAAGATGCCCAGCGGCAACAGGTACATCAGACGCTTCATTGGGTGCTATTCCTCACGCCTTGGCCGCAGCAGCGGTAGGTTTTTTTGCTGCGCGTTTGGCAGGCGCGCCGATACGGTAGCGCCTGTCGGATATGGAAATTACACCCCCGAGCACCATAATCAGGGTGCCAAACCACATCCAGGCGACCAGCGGATTGAAATAAAGTCGCGTCACATAACCACCCTCAACCCCATCGGCATCGCCGATAACCGCGTACAGATCGCCCAGGAACAGGGAATAAATTGCGGCCTCGGTGGTTGGCATCTGACGCACGGGATATTCCCGTTTTTCCGCCTTCAGGGTCGCTATTTCAGCACCGTCCCGGGTGACTGTAAAGGTGCCTTCGATGATCGTGTAGTTGGGACCCTGTCCCTCGCGCGCGCCTTTAAAGGTGTACTCGTAGCCCGCCACCGTGACTTTCTCACCCGGCTTCATGACCTGAATGCTTTCAACTTTCCAGCCACCGGCACCGGCCATACCGGCGATGGCGACGCCCATGCCCAGATGGGCCAGCGTCATGCCCCACGACGAGCGGGGTTGGCGCACGAGGCGACTTAAGCTGTCGCCAAGGGGAGCCCGGAACAGTTTGATTCTTTCGGCCAGTTCAACCAGCGTCGATATGATCAGCCACACGGCCAGGGCCAATCCAATAATCGCCAGGAACGGGCCATCGCTGATAAACGCCCAGGCGGCGGCTATGGCAACGCCGGTTCCAATAAAGGCGACTTTCAGTCGCAGGGAAGCCTGCACAAGATCCGAGCGCTTCCACGACAGGACCGGGCCAAAACCCATGGCCATGAACATGGGGATGGTGAGCGGGATAAACACCGAATTGAAGAACGGCGGGCCGACGGAAACCTTGGCCCCGCCAATGGCGTCCAGGAACAGCGGATACAGCGTGCCCAGCAAGACCACGGCGCAGCCGGTCGACATCACCAGGTTGTTCAGCAGCAAGCCGCCTTCGCGGGAAATCGGCTTGAACACGCCGGTGCTTCTGAGGGCAGGACCACGCACGGCGAACAGCGCCAGCGAGCCGCCAATGACGATCATGAGCAGAATAAGAATGAAGACGCCGCGTTCCGGATCAGTGGCGAAGGCGTGAACCGAGGTCAGCACGCCGGAGCGCACAAGGAAGGTGCCCAACAGGCTCATGGAGAACGCCAGAATGGCGAGGAAAATCGTCCACGTCTTCATGGTGTCGCGTTTCTCAACCACAATCGCCGAATGCAGCAACGCGGTTCCCGCCAGCCATGGCATGAAGGAGGCATTTTCGACCGGGTCCCAGAACCACCAGCCGCCCCAGCCCAGCTCGTAATAGGCCCACCAGGAGCCGAGCGCGACGCCAACGGTCAGGAAAGACCAGGCGGCCAGCGTCCACGGCCGGACCCAACGGGCCCAGGCGGCATCGACGCGGCCTTCAATCAGGGCAGCGATGGCGAACGAGAAAGCCATAGAAAAACCGACATAACCCAGATACAGGAACGGCGGATGAAATGCGAGGCCGGGGTCCTGCAACAACGGGTTCATGTCCTGACCATCAATCGCGGCGGGAAATATCCGTTCGAACGGATTGGATGTCAGCAGCATGAACAAATAAAAGCCGATGGATATCATCGCCTGTACGCCGAGCACGCGGGCGCGCAACGTCGGCGGCAAATTACCGCCGAAAAAGGCCACGGCTGAGCCGAAGGTGGCCAGGATCAGAACCCACAACAGAAGCGAACCTTCGTGATTGCCCCAGACGCCAGCCACCTTGTAGAGCATGGGCTTCAGGGAATGGGAATTCTGCACAACGTTCAGGACCGTAAAGTCAGAAACAACGTGCGAGTATGTCAGGCAGCCGAAGGAAAAGGCGATCAGCAGGAACTGGGATATGGCCGACGGCCTGTCCATCGCCATCCATAATCCGTTACCCCGATGGGCCCCGAACATCGGCAGGGTCGCCTGTACGATGGCGACGAACAACGCAAGTGTCAGGGCAAAATGGCCTGCTTCGGCGATCATTTCGGCGTCTCCCCGGAAACGTGTCCCTGTTTTTTCATTTCCTCACTCATTTCATCCCACTTGCCGGATTTCTTCAATGCGTCGGCAACTTCCGGCGGCATGTAGTTCTCGTCGTGCTTGGCCAGCACTTCATCGGCCTTGAAAACGCCGGCGACGTAGGTTCCTTCAGCGACAACGCCCTGGCCTTCCCGGAAAAGGTCCGGCAGGATACCGCGATAGGTCACGTTGACGGCGTTGGCCATGTCAGTGACGCGAAAGTTGACCACCGCGTCGCCTTTTTTCTCGACACTGCCTTCTTCGACCAACCCGCCCAGGCGCAGGCGTCGGTCCGGCGAAACCTGTTTCTCGACAATATCCGTGGGGCTGTGGAAGAAGACGATGCTTTCTTCAAAGGCGCTCAGGATCAGGCCGACGGCGGCGGCAATCAACAGCAGCGCCAGTCCAACAAAAGTCAGCCTTTTATGTTTTCTCTTCACCCGTCTCTTCCTTTTTTGCAGGCTCCAACGCCTTGATCGTCGCTTCGTTGCCTTTAAGCAGGCGCTGGCTTGCAACCAACATAACAATCAACACTACGGCGGTAACGATATAGCTGGGCCAGATGTAGCCACCATAGCCGCCCATATCGAGGAATTCCTTGATCACGTCCATTGTCGTCTACCCTTTAGCCGTGAACCTGTTTCAGGCGCAAAATACGAATTTTGTTGGCAACGATTTCAGCGCGTATCCGTATCAGCAGCACCCAAAGATAATAGGTATTGAAGGCCACGGCCATCAGCAACAGCGGCCATAACATCGACGCATCAATGGATGGTCCGTCCATCTTGATGACGCTGGCCGGTTGATGCAGGGTATTCCACCAGTCGACGGAAAACTTGATGATCGGCACGTTGACAAAGCCAACCAGGACCAGGATCGAGGACGCCCTGGTGCCGCGGGAAGGATCGTCAAAGGCGTTAGCGAGCGCGATATAGCCAAGGTACAGGAACAACAAGACCAGCATGGACGTCAGGCGTGCATCCCACACCCACCACGTTCCCCACATGGGCTTGCCCCAGAGAGCGCCGGTAAACAGGGCCAGGAAGGTAAAGCAGGCACCTACAGGAGCCGTCGCCTTCGCCGCGATATCGGCCAGCGGATGCTTCCAGATCAGGCCAACGCCAGCGGAAACCGCCATGCCCGTGTAACAGAACATCGCCATCCAGGCGGCGGGTACGTGAACGTACATGATGCGCACGCTTTCGCCCTGCTGGTAATCGGCAGGTGATGAAAGCAAGCCCAGATAAAGCCCGGCCCCGGCAAGGAGGATGGTGGACCACGCCATCCACGGCTGAACCAGTGTGGCGATGCGCAGGAATCGGGTCGGATTGGCAAAACGATGTAACATTTAAGTCTCTGTTCTAGCTCCCAGGGAGGTTGGTTTTAACGTTTAGCGGTACAAATGTCACGTATCTGCTCAGTCACAATAAGTTCATTCGATCGCCTGGCGGACTCCTGCGGCGGCGGCCCATGGACATAAAGGCAACGCCCCCATCAGGAAGGCGCTTAAAATCAGCAATTGGGCCTTTGATTCGAAGCCCCCGATAACCGCGTCAACAGCGCTGACGCCAAAGATAAGTACCGGGATATAAAGCGGCAGGATCAACAGCGCCAGCAAGACGCCACCACGGCGCGATCCCAATATGAGCGCCGCGCCAACAGCCCCGATCAGGCTTAAAGAAGGAGTCCCAAGCACAAGCGCCAAGATCAACATCGGGAAACCTTCCGTGTTCATGTTCAGCAGCACGGCAAGCAAGGGGGCGGCGACAATCAGCGGCAAGCCGGTGGTCAGCCAGTGGGCGGTAATCTTCGCCAGCACAATCACTTCCAGGGCTATCGGTGAAAGGGTCAGCAGTTCAAGCGAGCCGTCCTCGTAATCGGTCTGGAACAGTCTTTCCAGGGACAGCATGGACGCCAGCAGGGCGGCGACCCAGATTACCCCTGCGGCGATGCGCGCCAGTATGTTTGGTTCCGGTCCCACGCCAAAAGGAAACAGCACGACGGCGAGGACGAAGAACATCACCACCATCATATTGTCCATGCCCTGACGGATAGCCAGATGCAGATCCCGCTTCAGGATGCTCATAAAGCCGCTCATGACGCCTGCTCCAGTCCGGTTTGGCGGACCGTGTAGTCGGCAAGATCAAGGACCTGAAAAGCATCCAGTTCCATATCCGAATGGGTCGAGATAACGACCATGCCACCGCCTGTCCGATGTCGGGCGATGGTCGCCTCAAGGGCTGCGATGGTTTGCCTGTCCAGCGCCGTCGTCGGTTCGTCCAGCAACCACAAAGGGGCCGGGGCGGCAAGGATACGGGCCAGATTGACCCGGCGCTTTTGCCCGGCAGACAGGAAGCGCCCGGGGACATCACACAAATGACCGATACCGAAAGCGTCCAGTGCGGCCCTGGCGGCCTCGTTGGCCGCCGCGCCACCGTTTCTGAGCGATGCCCAGAACGAGACGTTTTCAACCACGCTGAGCACCGGTTTGACGGCGTCGTGATGACCCACATAGTGCAGGCGGCCGCCGTGGGCTTCCGGGTCTTCGCCGGTTTCTTCCCCGTCCCAGCTCAAGGTTCCGGAGGCGGGCTTAAGCAGCCCCGACATCAGGCGCAACAGGCTCGATTTGCCACTGCCGTTATGGCCGATCAGGACAAGTGCGCCACCGGCTTCAAGACTGAAGTCCAGACCAGCGAAAACCGTACGCTCACCACGCACACAAATCAGATTTTTACCGGAAAATACGCTCATTGAACTTCCAGGCACCCGAGGCCAGTTTATTGGAGCGCGAAAGGTATCCCAAAAAGCCCCCGCCGACAAAGGATTCAGAGTTTATCATTACCTTCCAAGCATCCCTGGCAAAGAAAATGTCGACCGAACCACAGGGGAACTGAGTTCGGCCGACAAGTTGAGGCCTTAATTTGCCCTACAGAGGGACCAGAGAGGGGGGTCTCTGGGTATGCGATATGGGGTATCGCATGAGGAACATTTAACAGGATTACTGTGGCGACTTTATGACGCAATTACCGCCAATTAAGGCAGGAATGTGATTATTTGTAACTGCAGTTTACAATTGGCGGCACCTAATACGGTCGCCGAATCGAAATACCCGGTCGCAATAAAACCCGATTATTCAAGGCTTGAAAAGTAGACCGCTATGTCCTCCATGTTGGCGCGACTCAATGACAGGGCCTTTTGCGACATGAAAAAATGATATCGATAGTCTACGTCTCCCGTGGGCAGCATTCCTTCGGCTGAAGAAGCAAAGGCCATAAGCTGCTTCACCAGGTACGCAGGTTTCTGCCCGGCCAGATTGGGCACCAGTGGATTTTCGGAGCGTCCCGTTGCGTTATGGCACAAGAAGCAACTCGATTTCTGAGCTATAATCTTGCCCGCCTTCGGATCGTTCCTCAGGATGACTTCCGCTTCTTCATCAAGCTTAGCCAGTATTGGGGCGGCAGCGGGATCTGTCAGCTTTTCCTTGGAATTTGCTTGCTCCATGGCAAGGCAGGAGTTGACCGAAATTCTTTTGCTGACCTGTTCAATATAATTTGCCAGACTGATACCCTTTAGTTTTGCACCGTTTGGCGTGACAACTGAGCCCCCTTTGGCATAGACCTCCTTCAGCTTGTCCAGTTGGCGCTTCCATTTATTGTTATAAGCTCCCCATTCGCCGCCGTGTCTGGAGTCGACATACGTGGAAACACTGTTATGGGTCAACTCACCCCACCAGCTGACCGAAGGATATCCATCGCATTCGGCCCGCGCCCCGGAAGAAACCATGAGGGCTGCCAGAAGGCTAAACAGGGCAACGGCTTTGTTCCGTTTTTTCAGGAGACGGTAATCTTTCCTGGCAATCACCTGGATAATGATCTTTTCCTTCACGGCTGCTTACTCCGCAATTATCCATTTTATTCTTATGGTTATAAGAGCAATAAATTCTTGCAGTAACCTTAAGAATTCTATCGGGAAGTGGCTAAAAAATACATTCCTCTGGAATGGTGGGCGTTTTAAAATAGGGGCTGAAGTAGCTAAGGATTAGTGCTTAGCCTGTTTATACCAAGATTTTAGCTGCTTTAGGAGGTCTGCATGGTTGCCTCCGTTGAAGCGCCATTCGCATTCCTTCAGGAACCAGTAGAAATTGTCCGGCTTGAT
>JADHSW010000031.1 GCA_016776705.1 Rhodospirillales bacterium | reverse complement strand
TACATCCTTCCGCCTTCCAACCCCAATAGGGTCAAAGGCACAAAAGTGGCGGAATTTTACTCCGCCCGCAGCCACATTATGCGACCGCCTCAGTGGACCAGTATTGCTCCGCCGCATACAACACTTCCGTCAATTCGTCGTTGTCGCCAGGAATGGCCTCAAGACCATCGAAGCCCTGTCTGCTGATTTCGATATTTCGGGCTTTCGCCTTCACCGATAGGACCTCAATGATCGAACCAATGAGAGAGTCCGGTTCGACTTTGGCGTCGGGCCGGATGTGCTCATTGGCCTCAACTCGAGACAACGACAACAGATCATCAATCAATCGTGCCATGCGCCGGGCTTCACCGTCCATGATGGCAAGGAAGCGGGTGCGGGCCTCAGCATCGTTCTGAGCGGCGTCATTCAGGGTTTCGATAAAGCCAACCAGGGAAGAAAGTGGCGAGCGTAATTCGTGACTGACGTTGGCGACGAAGTCGGCACGCATCTGCTGGGCGTTACGGGCCGATGTGACATCGTGGAAAACCACCATGGCGCGGGCCGAACCAGCAGCACCGGGAGCAATGGAGACGGCATGGAATTCAAAGGTCCGTGTAACCGGTTGGTTCAGGGTTATTTCAACCTTCGTCGAGCCACTTCCGCGAAGGGCTTTGGCAACGGCCTCAAGGGCGGCGGGGTGGCGTAACGAGACGGCGAAGTCGCGCTCCCTTGAGATTCCTTCGAAAAGATCATCGGCTGCCTGATTGGCGGCCAGAACACGGCGTTTGCCATCGAGCAGTAACACCGGGTCAGGCAGGGCATTCAGAATTATCGCGGCGACAGCCGTATCCATTGTCTGAGCCGTATCGGTAGTGACCTGTTCCTCCTGACGGCTAACCCACAAACCGTTTCCCGCCAGGATCAGGGCGCAAATAGCAAAGGCGGGCCATGCCTGAATGTGACCAAACGCAAGCAGCCCGCCCACTCCAGCCAGCGCGGGCAGGGAAAGCAGCCAAGGGCCCAATATGGTTCTCAACCTGTTCATAGGACGGGACTGTATCACGATTGATAAAAATTGAGTTCCCCAGTGATTGGTAACACGGGGGGCTCAAAATACATGATGAATGGATTCCCCACTTAAAGTCTACCTATTGGCAGCATTGGATTAGAATTCTCTCTTCTCATAATCCCAAGACAAAGCTCTCAAGAGAAGGCGCAAAACCTGTCCCTTAGACATAGATTCCTTTCCGCTTCATGTGGCCTCATTGTCTGGCGCTCGAAAAAGAATAAGCATCGCAACCGTCATGGCCGGGCAAAGGCTCAGCGGAGGTCGAAGACGCAATATGACACGTCAGCTTTATGCACTACGATCTCGGATATATCGACTTGGAACAGAAAACTAGGGGCTATTCACAGCGAGAATGTTGTCGGCTGGGCGGTGGGGCTGAAATTCACAGAAGGCTTTACCCGTATTGGGCCCAGTTTCGCCACCTTGACACTGATGGCCGTCAGTATTTTTATCCTGTCTCTGTCGGTTAAAACATTGCCAATCGGAACCGCCTATGCGGTGTGGACCGGTATTGGTGCTGTCGGGACGGCAATCTTGGGGATTTACCTATTTGACGAATCTACCGCCCTCATCCGGCTTGGAAGCATCGCCCTCATCATTATTGGAATCACAGGATTGAGAGTCAGCGGATCATAGGTTTTCAAAACGATTATGCGTGAAGGGACGTTGGGGCAGTGTCAAAACAAACCGGCTTGTGTCGGCGAATCGGGTTGCTCTGACACTGCCAGGAAAGATAGTCAATTTTTAGGGAATGTATCGCCCAATCGATCACTATTTTTCGGCACGGCCTTTGATGCCTTGCAGGGTTTTAGCAATTTCTGCTTGAGCAATTTTCAGGTCATCCGTAGTTCCGGCCATGAAGACACGGCCCGTCGCCCCCATCATCTGGATATCGACGATGGTGGCCTCGGGGGCCACCTTTTCGGCCTCGTTGGCGGCGACGGCTGCAAACAACGCCGGGGCCATTTCGTATAGCAGCAAGGCCTGGCCTGGCAGGATCATCGAGGCATTACGCATGCGGTTCAGAATAATGGCGTGCTGGTCGGCGATATTCTCGATGATATCCGTATAAAGGGTCGCCGGGACCAACTGATCGGTTGCCTTGGCGCCGATCCCGTCAAGAATCGCCTGACCCGCCCCGGCAAGCTCGTGTGAGTCCTTGGAATGAAGTTCAAGGAGCCCGAATTGGCGTTCGGTGAACAGGATGCCGGGTTCCATATCTGGTGCTTGCTTAAGCGCCAGATCAATGATCCGATGAATGGCCAGCGCCGGGGCAACCTCGATAATCAGGCTGTTATCACCCTGCATTGGCGGATAGCCACGGGCCCGCACGGGCGTTGACATATACGCCGCGAACTGGGGTTGAAGATCCTCAATAGGAAGATAGACGCGTAGTTCGGTCATTTAGAAACCTGTTTTCTTGCGCATGCTCCTGCGACCGCTTCCCCACGCTGGTGTCGCGGGAAAGCGGACCGTATGAGCTTGCACAAGTTTATTTATTCGACGTGAAGTGCTTGTCGAGATCCTGATGGGGACGTGGAATCACGTGAACTGAAACAAGCTCACCGACCTGACCGGCGGTTTCCGCGCCAGCTTCAGTGGCCGCCTTTACGGCCCCCACATCGCCCGAGATGACAACAGCGACAAGGCCATCACCGACTTCTTCACGTTTGACAATGTTAACGTTGGCGGCCTTGACCATCGCGTCGGCAGCTGCCAGCGCGGCGACGTAGCCTTTCGTTTCAATCATACCTAATGCCTGATTAGCCATTTTTCTTCTCCTCTATCGTGCTTCAAAAAAATAACAAGTAAGTGACGTGCCCACTTTTCACATGTGCTCGTCGATGGAACCAATAATCAAGGCGTCCACGGGGGCCTTGAACCCTTCAAAAAATCCGGCAGCGACTGAGCCTTGGGTTATCAAGACTTGTTCGTCATCACCACAACCAAGGGGGTCAAACGCGATAACCTTGACGCCACCCTCGACCTCAACCTCCAGCAATGCGCCCTGAGGCAGAGATTCGATCCGTTTTGTCGACCAGATACGGCCGATAACCCGTCCTTTAATCATCATTTCATCCTTTCAATCGAGATACCGCGTTGACGCAATCGATCTCGCGCCAACGGCGTCGTTTGAACATGTTTGGCAAGCTGTACTTTTGTTGTTCCGGCAGGAAATTGATCAACGAGGCGTTCTGAAAGCAGACCGCTATCAAACTGTGGGTTCCGCCCGCCCGGGGCCTGCGCTCCGGCACCGCCGGAAGGCTGGTTTGCCAAACGGAAAATAATATTGCCATCCAATAGTCCCTTTCGCTCTGCCGCGTTTTCAGCCATGGAAAGAACCCGTTTGACCAGTGCCTGAAGATCGGCGTCACTGGTAATGCTGACGGTCTCTTCCCTGGGCGACGGCGTCGCTGGGGCGTTCGTTTTTTCACCCCGGATACGCGAAAGTTCCTCGCTTAAAACTTCGCGAACAAGTGCGGCAATCATCGGGTCGGCCATTATTGCTCTTCCTGCCCGGCACCCAGCAACTGCAGGGCGTTTTCTGCCGCTGCTCTGGCGTTTGGAATATCGGCCTCACTCCCCGACAGGTAAACCCGTCCATTTGCGCCAATCATGCGGAAATCGATAACCTTGATATGGGCGGCTTTCTCGGCCTCGTTGGCGGCAAGGATGGCGTAAGATGCAGGTTGCATCTCGAGGGTATAAAGGGTTTCACCGGCGATGATCATCGACCCCAATTTGTTGCGATTGATCAGGAAGGCGTGTTGATGGTCGATATTGGTGATCACTTTCGAACCGAGAATTGATGGCCGGGTGGCGTCGCTGGCTGACGCACCCAGGGCGTCCATCACCGCAGATGCGGAAGCCTTGACCGCCGCCGTGTCGCGGGAGTGAAATTCCAGATAGCCGAA
The DNA here is from genome assembly GCA_016776705.1 of Rhodospirillales bacterium. GTDB lineage: Bacteria > Pseudomonadota > Alphaproteobacteria > Rhodospirillales > JABHCV01 > JACNJU01. Next base: position 15,080 of record JADHSW010000031.1, on the reverse strand, counting down.
CTGCCGCTCAACCACCAGAATGCCGGCCTGAACGCCCGTATGCTTGATCGCAATATCGGTCAAGGCTTCGATATCCAATCCCGGCGCAACTTCTATTATTTGCGCCGCCACGTTCGAGCGTGGCAGTGAGCCGCGCATCCAGGTGCTCATATAACTCAGGGTTTGAGGCTGCAACTGGTCGATAAAAATTGATGATCTGAGTTCTGCCACCGGTCAATCCTTCAAGACGTCGCGAAGTTCTTCGGCGATGATCAAGCGTATTTGTTCGCGCAGATCATCATGAGACGGCGTACTGTGTGGACCGCTGGCAGGTGGCGTCATGGAAACAGGGCGGCTTTGGCCGGGAACGCCATCTGCGGGCGCTTTGGGCAGCGGTCCCGGATGCTTTAGCTGTCCCATGGTGGCGCTGTCGATGGGGCCGCCGTCCTTGTGCCAGGCGATCCGTGTCCAGTTGATAAGATGCTGCGGCCCGACATTTTCGCCAACCGAAGAGCGACCGAAGAAACCGGTGCCGATTGTAAAGGTTGGTGCCAGATTGGTGGCGAAACCGGCCGCACCCTGGCTACACGGCGCGTTAACGACAACCCGGTAAACCTCAACCATGGCGGCGTAGTCGGTGATGGTCTGGGTGTCGTTTGAATGAATGGCGGCGGAATGTCCGGCCCCTGAAAGCCGCAACAGGGCACGCGCCTGCATCAACGCCTGATTGACACTGTTGGCGACGAAATAGCCAAGCACCGGGCACAACTTTTCGTGTGACAACATTTCACCAACCCCGATCATGTCGATGGGGGCGACAAGGATTTTGGTGTTACGGCTGACCTTGAAGCCAGCCTGTTCGGCTATCCACGTAGCATCGCGACCCAGGGCCTCGACGTTAAAGCCGCGCTCGTGGAACAGATAACTGCGCAAGGCGTCGGCTTGTTCGGGCTTGCAAACGTGGGCACCGGCGCGGGTTAATTCCCGCTCAAGTGTTGAAGCCACGTCATCAAGCGTAATCAGTACGGATTCATTGGTACACAGGATCGAATTATCAAAGGATTTACTGTCAATGATGTGCCCGGCCGCAGCCTTCAGGTCGGCCGTCGCGTCGACAAATACCGGCGCGTTTCCGGGACCAACCCCAAGAGCCGGGTTGGATGATGAATAAGCAGCGCGAACCATGGGGGTGCCCCCGGTTGCCAGAATGACATCGGTTTTTTCCGACTTCATGAATTCATCAACCAGTGGCAGGCTGATTTCTTCGAGAAACTGGATGATGCCTTCTGGGGCACCGGCAGCGGTTGCCGCTTCGGACAGGGTTCTGGCCGCATCGACACAGCATTGCAACGCCGCCGGATGGGGGCTGATGACAATGGCGTTGCGTGTCATCAGGGCCGACAGGACTTTGAAATAAAGCGTCGCTATGGGGTTTGTCGACGGCACCAGGGCAAAAATCACGCCTGCCGGTTTGGGAATTTCAATAACACCGGTGCGCTCGTCCGTGCGCGGGTCGACGAAATTCCAGTCACGATAATAATCGACAAGAGGAACGCTGCTCAGTTCGTTCTTGAGTGTCTTGTGTGCAGCAACGCCAAATCCCGTTTCACGCACCGCCCATTCGCCGTATTCGGCGGCCTTTGCATGAGCAGCCTGGGCGACGGCGTCAGCGATGGCCATGGTTTTTTGGCGGTCGTAGCGCTGAAAGACCTGTGAAGCCCAACGGGCGCGCTCCAGGACCATTTCGGCGCGCGCCTGCATGGCGACTTGTGACTGGCTGATGTCAACCAACTGGGCGATTTGCGGGTCCATCAGGATACCTTCCGCCCACGCATCTCGAGCATGTCCTGGCGGGCCTGACCGATTGACGTTTCCATGCGGCGCAACAGGTCTTCGGTAAGGCTCTGGGTCATCAAAATGCCCAGTTTGAATTGCAGGACGCTGGGATCAAGGGTTGAAAAAATGGCCCAAACGCCGTTTTCATAAATCCGCCGCATCACCAGCTTGGCGCCTTCTGGATGATTGAATTCAAGCCCCAGAATGACCCCGTTCTGGCGAATGCCGATAAAGAAGTCCGGGTACAGGGCTTGAATGTCATCAAGCCCGGCGCGAGCAAAATCGCCGATATAACGAACCATCGAGGCGACTTCGGGGCGTTGGGTGATTTCAAGAACTTTCAGGGCGACAACACAACCCAGTTCGGCCCCGCCAGCCGTTGACATATGGGCAAAACCGTCCTGTTTCAACCATGCACCGGCGCGCTCATTAACGACACAACACGAAATGGGATACATGCCGCCGGTAATGCCCTTGCCGACAACCATGATGTCAGGCGTCACCCCGTACTTGGTGATCGCCCACAATTCTCCAGTGCGCATCAGTCCGGTCTGGACCTCATCGGCGATGTACAGGGCGTCATACTTTTCACACAAGCTTTTGACGGCTGGAAGGTAGCCTTCGTGGGGCATGGGAAAGCCGTAGGTCGCGGGGATTGTTTCCATAATCACTGCGGCGACATCACGACCCTTTAGTGCCTCTTCCATGGCTTCGGGATCGTTGAAGGGAACCTGAACGAATTCATTCAGCGTGTCTTCCGACAGAAATGTCTTGGAAAAACGCTCGTCACCGGTTTTGACGGCCAACCCTGAATGACCGTGGTAGGCCTTGATGATGGAGACGATTTTGCGCTTCTGGGTGGCGTTGCGTGCCGATTTGATAGCCAGTTCAATAGCTTCCGCACCACCGGCGCCATAGATCGTGTATTGCAGGCCATCAGGGGTACATTCGGCGAGAGCCTCTGCCAATGCCGTGCGGGCGAGGGCCGGGAAATGATGGTTGCCCATGTCGAAGCGCTTGGCCCCGGCGTTCAGGACTTCAACCAGTTCAGGATTGCGGTGCCCCAGGTTGTATGTGCCGCCGTTAAGATGGACATCAATAAGACGCTTGCCATCCATATCGTGGAAGCAATAGCCCTCGCGCTTGTCAATGACCAGATCAATACCGGCATCCTGCCAGAACTCCGTCTTGTGGGGGTTCCAGTAGGTTTTTGAGGTCTCAAGAAAATCGAGTTTTGCCTGGCTCACGGGGTGCCTCGCCTTAAGCTTGATAGGATCCGTTTTAACGCTATCATTTTTTGTGTTATTTGCAACATTATTTATTGATTATTTTAAAAAATCCCCAATGTTAGCCAAATATCACGCGCAAAAATTACTGGCAAATGCCACATTTATTCAAAATCTCTGGACTTTTCCCGGCCGAGCGTTCAAGACTTTGATATTCAGGATAAGGGCAAGCGTAATTTAATGACCAGCCTTGGCGCACAAAAGAAAGCAAACCGGCAAAAGAAATTGCTCGAGGAAATTAACCTTGATCCGGGCATCATGATCCGTGATTTGGCCGCAAAGCTGAATGTGTCCCGGGAAACAATCCGTCGCGATTTTGATACCTTGTGTGACAGTGGCCAGTTGCAGCGCCGCTATGGTGGCGCGGTTGTAATTCCGGTCGGTAATGTCCTTAGTTTCGAGGCCCGCCAGGATAAAAATGTTCCAGAACGCAAGGCCATTGCCCGCAAGGCACATGACCTGTTGCAGGACGATCAGGTTATCATGTTGAGCCCCGGAACGACGGCGTTGTTACTGGCCCTTGAACTGGCCGAAACCAAAAAGCGCCTGACCGTCATCACCAACGGCATTCGTGAAGCCCTGACACTGGTTGATAATGATAACTTGCGAGTGGTACTGGCACCGGGGGATGTGGACCGTCTGGAAGGGTTTTGCTGGGGTCAGGAAACGACGGAATTTCTGTCCAGGTATAATGCAGATCTGGCCGTGTTTTTTGCTGACGGGTTGTCCACAGATGGCGTTTCGGAATCCGATTTTAGAACCAGTTGGATGGTCAAGACGATGCTCAAACAATCATCAAAAAATATGCTGTTGATCGATCATTTCCGGTTCTCTCAACAGGGCATGCAACAGTTATGCACCTTAAGCGAACTGGATATTGTTATCAGCGATGATGATCCGGACACAGAGCTGCGCAATCATTTCCTGAAGAACGACGTCGCCTTTTATTGCGCCTGAATTGAACCCCAAGGTCAGTCAAATCCTCGCACCTTGATGTCAAGAAATGCGACGGTCCGAACGCTAGGATTATAGATGAGCGTTGCAGCGTGATAGACTTGAGAGTTATCAGATTTCGACTTCGGGACCTGAAGATAAAATGTCAGATTTTGAACATTTACCATACGAAGAACAGCTCCGTCGTTTGCACGGCCTGTCCATGCAATCCCTTGGTCATTTCGATTTACCCGCCGGTTCTGAAACAACGCTCATCAATTTGTCGGAAAATGCCACTTACCGCGTCGATGATCCGGGCTCGGGTCAGTGTTGGGCATTGCGTGTTCACCGGGAAGGTTATCACAGTAAAGCTGCCATTGCCTCTGAACTGGCGTGGGCGACGGCCCTGCGCGAAGACGGTGCGGTTGTTACACCAACCCCTATTGCCGGAAAAGACGGCGAAATCATCCAGGTTGTCTCGCACGGGCAAGTGCCGGGCCAACGCCATGTGGTTCTGTTCGCCTGGGAAAACGGCCATGAGCCGGACGAGGAACAACATGATTTGAGAGCACCTTTTGAAGTGCTGGGCGAAATGACGGCGCGTATGCACCTGCATGTCAGGGGCTGGCAAAAACCCGCCTTTTTTGAACGCCTGACATGGGATTTTGATACCAGCCTGGGCGATTCCCCGCACTGGGGTTTCTGGCGCAACGGTATGGGATTAACCCCGGAAATTGAGACTGTTTTCGGAAAAACCGTCGATCTGATCGGGTGCCGCCTGGAAAAATTCGGCAAATCCGATGAGCGCTTTGGTTTAATTCACTGCGACATGCGTCTTGCCAATCTGCTGATTGATGGCGACGTCACCAAGGTCATTGATTTCGACGACAGTGGTTTCAGCTGGCTGCTTTATGACTGCGCGACCACCGTTTCGTTTTTTGAACACAAGCCGGAAGTTCCAGAGTTACTTGAGGCCTGGGTTCGCGGTTACCGGAAAGTCATTGACCTTCCAAAAGAAGATGAAGACGAAATCCCGACCTTTGTGATGCTGCGCCGTTTGCTGCTTGTCGCCTGGATCGGCTCCCATAACGAGACGGATCTGGCGCAATCGATGGGTGTAGAATACACCCGTGGAACCGTCCCTTTGTGTGAAGAATACTTATCGCGTTTCGATTAACTCACAGGCCCCAGCTTGATCCCGTGGCCTTCCTCATGCAATGATCTTTGCCAAATCGATAAAATCGATGCTGTGACGGCTGGGGATGGTGTATGGGAGATATATTGCACGCTGTGAAATTTGCGTCACCGAATTCTTCGGTCGGCCCTTCCGCGCCTGTGATATTGGCCTCCGCGGCAACTGGTATCGTTGATCATATTTGTGATCAGGGTGGCGATATTGACAGTATTTTCGGGAATTCCGGTCTTGCCCCCTCTATGGCTGGCGAGACCACCCTGCAATTGAAGCTTTCATCTTTTTGCCGCCTGTTTGAAGAAGCGGCGCGGCGAACGGAAAACCAGAATTTCGGTCTGTGGTTCGGCAATCAATTCAAGCCCCAGGATTTGGGATTATGGGGCTATGTTGGCGTCACCTCGCCAACTTTGGGTGCCGCGCTGGAAAATCTTGTTAGTTATTTTCCCTATCATCAGGGAAATTCCATGCTCAACCTGCGTTCGCGCAATGACGGCATGATGATGTTCGAATATCAGATTACAGCCCCGGAAATTGTCGAAAGACGGCAGGATGCCGAACTGTCGCTTGGCATGTTTCTGAATGTATTTCGCGAATGCCTGGGCCAGGACTGGACGCCAGAGGAAGTCTATTTTGAACACCCGAAACCAGAAGCCGCCCAAGCCCATGAAAATGCATTTGGCGCAGCTGCCTATTTTTCCCAACCGGTCAACGCATTGGTATTCAAACCCGAAATTCTCGATCATCCAATGCCAAACTGTGACATTGCCCTGATGACAATGATGCAGACCTGTCTTGCACAGCTGGGTTCCGGGCGAGATGGTTTTGAGTCCGTCACCGACCGCGTCAGGTCAGTCATCCGGATGAAGTTGCCCGAAGGTTGCCCTTCGCTGGAGATCGTTGGCGAGGCCCTGCAACTGTCGTCGGCCAGCATCCAGCGCGAACTGTCTCTTGCCGGATTAACCTATAAAGAACTGATACAGGTGACTCGCTACGATCTGGCCCATGCCTATTTGAAGCAACGCCATCTGCCGTTATCTGAAATCGCCTTCCTGCTTGGCTATTCAGAACTTTCCGCCTTTTCACGGGCAGTCCGCCGCTGGACTGGCGAAAGCCCGCGGGCTATGCGCAGCCGTCTTATCGGCAGCTAATCTCTATTCGAGCGCTTCGAGAGATTCCGGCAATATCTGTCCACCATCAACAATAATTGTCTGGCCGGTAATGTAATTGGCTTCTTTTGATGCCAGGAACAGGGCCGCATTGCCAATATCTTCAACAACGCCGATCTTTTTGAGTGGAATTGAGGCTTCCATTGTCTTGATATAATCCTCGCCCAGATCGTCAAGCCCTTCTGTGGAAATATTGCCCGGCAAGACCGCGTTCATGGTGATATTGAATTTTGCAAGTTCGATGCAGGCCGTGCGCATGAAGCCAAGCTGTCCTGATTTGGACGCGCCGTAGTGGGACCAACCGGGAAAGCCGGTTACGGGGCCAGTGATGGAAGAGGTTAAAACGACGCGGCCCTGATCGGATTTTTTCAACGCCGGCAGACAGGCTTTGACGCTCAGGAAATTACCCTTCAGATTGGTGCCCATGACCATATCCCATTCGGACGGGTCCATGTCCTCAATGTTGGTTTGTGGGAAACAACCTGCGTTGGCACACAGAATGTCCAGACCACCATGGCGTTCGACGGCTTCGGCGGCCATGGCCTGGGATTGATCCCAATCTGAAACATCGGCGGCGAAGGCGCTGGAGCCGTTACCCAGTTCTTCGGCGCAGGCTTCGCCTTCGGCAAGGGTGCGCGAAACAATCAAAACCCTGGCGCCCTGATTGGCAAAAACACGGGCAATGCCCTTGCCAATTCCCTTGCTGCCACCTGTCACAATAACCGAACGTCCGCTGATGGATGTCAACATGTCACTCTTCCTTATTGGCTGAACTTTGATTGAGTTTAAAAGACTTATGGCGGAATACCATCCAACTCAGATAAATAATGATCAGAACTGAAGCGGCGCTGCCCATAGTAAAGGAACCGAGCGTCGGCACCATCGGGGTATAACCCGAAACCATTTTGGAATAAAGCCATTCCGGGACAGTCTGGTCGGCACCTGTTGTAAACATTGAAAGCGGGAAATTCCCCCAGGATAGAAGAAACGCAAAAAGTCCGCCTGAAACAATGCCCGGCGACAGGATGGGCAAGGTGATTTCCCGCAACACCTGTAAGCGGGTTGCGCCAAGGTCAAAGGCAGCCTCTTCCAGGGCCGGATCGAAACTGTACACCTGGATCGACATGATCAGGGTGACGATGGGGACGATCCAGACCATGTGAGCAAATACGGCGGTTTGCCAGCTGGGGATGATGCCGATTGATGAGAACCATAACAAAAGGGCAAGGCCAAGAACCGCCTGGGGAAAGAAGATCGGCAGCAAAATAAGGCGCTGATAGAGTTTGCGTCCCTTCCATTCGTAACGGGCAAAAGCCAGGGAACCGAAAAAGGCCAGGATGATGGAAAACAGTGTCACCAGCAAAGCAACGCTTACCGATGTCCACAACAAGTCACGAATAGACAGGGATGTGCTGGCTTTCTCATACCACCGCAGGGTCCAGCTCGATATTGGAAATTGGAAATAACGTTGCTTGGAAAACGATGCCAGCACCACGGCGATCATCGGTACATACAGAAAGCCGATGACGAAGATCGACCATAGGGCTATCAGGTTTTTCGTCAGCTGGCGTTTGCGCTTTTCGTTCATTTTTCTTACCGTCGGCCGATGATCTGGTCGAGATCAATTTTCCGAAACAAGATAAAAACGATGATCCCGGAAAGGGCAATCAACATGACCGAAAGAACTGAGCCTTTGGGCCAGTTCTGGGCAAAGGTGAAAGAACTTTCGATATCATCGGCGATCATGATGACAGCCTGGCCGCCAAGAATTTTTGATTCAGCCAGTGAACCGAGCGCCAGAATGAAGGTCAATATGCCGCCGATCATGATGCCCGGCATGGATAACGGGATTTCGACTTCCTTGAATATTTGCCAGCGCGAAGCGCCAAGATCCGACGCCGCCTCTTTCAGACTTTCCGGAACCATGGATATACCGATGACCAGCGGGAACAGCATGAACGGCAGATATACATAAACGATGCCAAGAACGATTGCCGGAACCGTAAACAGCAGCCCCGAAGCCGTTATATCGAACAGGTACTTAAGGGTGCCGTCCAGAATGCCATTCTTTAGCAGGATCAAAACCCAGCCAAACAGGCGGATGTTTTCTGAAATCAATAACGGCAGGACAATAAGGGCCGTAATCAAATTGGCCCACTTGCCAAACAATTTTGCCATTCCGTAAGCCATCGGGTAGCAAATAATGAACAATAAAAAGACCGAAATGGAGGCCAGCAAAAGCGACCAGAAAAATGACAGATAATAGCTGTCGGTAACAACGGAAACATAGTTTTCCAGAGTCGGGATTTGAAGCAGTGAAAAGGTTTTGGCCGGCATGAAACTGTAGCCAACCACCATTGCCAGTGGGCCGGCAAAACCAATAAATAAAAACACGGACGCAGGAATGGCCGCCAGTGCCCCTGGATTAAATCGCCATTTGCTGCTGGTGTTTCCTTCAGCCATGAACTTAATCGCTCACCAGAATTGAATCTTCCGGACGCCAGCCAAGGGAAACAGTGTCACCAAATTGACCTTCGAAGACCTCGTCCTGCAGGCGCTCAACAAGCCATTGATCGCCTGATGACGAACGCACCTGGTATTGCATGCGTGAGCCCAGGGCATAGTCGTTGAAAAACTTTCCCTTTAAAATGTTGGGAAGTCCTGATGCCCCAGGCCCAAGTTTCATCACTTCGGGCCGGACAATCAAATAACCCCGGTTAAATTGGTCTGGCATTGAATTGACTTCAAAATCACCTTCACCATTGATATCCCGCACGGTTGTCGGGCCCGTGGCCTCTACCTCAAGGGTGTTGACCTCGCCCATGAACTGGGCGACGAACTTGTTGATCGGTTTGTTATAAATTTCATGGGGGGTGCCAATCTGGACAAGCTCACCGTCCTTCATGATGCCGATGCGATCAGACATCACCATCGCTTCTTCCAGCGAGTGGGTAATGTAGACAAAGGTCTTTCCGGTTTCGCGGTGGATGTCCTTAAGTTCTTTTTCGAGCGCTTTTCTGAGCCTGAAATCAAGGGCCGAAAGCGGTTCGTCAAAGAACAGAAGTTCCGGGTCAAAGGCAAGGGCCCGAGCCAATGCAACACGCTGACGTTCGCCACCGGAACACTGATTGATGCCCTTGTCGTAAAAATCCAATGGCAGGTGTAACTGCTCAAGCAAGGCATGGGCGCGCTCGCGCCTCTGTGCTGGCGCAACCTTGGCAATCTTTAAAGGAAATTCGATATTTTCACCGACGCTGCGATGCGGAAACAGCGCCAGACTTTGAAACACCATACAGGTGGGGCGTTTGTTCGCGGGGACGTCGTTAAGCCGCGCCCCCTTCAGGTTGATGTCGCCGCTGGTGGGCTGATCCATGCCCACCAGCAAACGAATCATTGTTGTTTTTCCCGATCCGGATGGACCGACTAGGGTGAAAAACTCCCCTTCGGTTATCTGCAGGTTCACGTTGTTGACGGCTGTAAACTCACCGAATTTCTTCGTGATACCTTTCAATTCCAGGAACGTCTCGGCCCTGTCTGTCATAAATCCTCCCGGAACGGTAAAACAACTTTAAGCGTTTACGCTTTGGCCTCAGCCTTCACGCTCGCGCTTGGCAGCGGAATAAATGTCGTACATTTCCGAATAGTCCGGATTGATATCGTAATCGGTGGAATTTGACATTTCTTCTTCCAGCGTATCCCACTGGATGGCATCGAGTTCTTCCTTATTGAATGTCGCCATCACTTTATCCGAACCCATCTGGGTTACCGGGTTGTAAGTGCCTTCAGCAAACGCCACTTTCTTGGAAACATCGGGGCGTTGCACGTAGGCCAGGAAGTCTTCTGACAGTCCTGACGGATCAGGATTGTTAACGACCGAGGTCAATTCAATCCAGACGATACCGCCTTTACCATTCATCGGTCCCTTTTTCGGGGTGATGCCACGGATTTGCTTGGCACCGTCGAAACGTGCCGGAGAAGCCGTGTAGGTGCCGCCCGTGAAGGAAGCATCAATTTCGCCGTTGATCATCGCCAGGTTCATGGCAACCAGATCATCGGTCAACAGCTTGGCACCATTGAAGATCTGCTTACAGACCTTGGCATAGCTCGCGATTTCCGCCTTCGAATGCTTCTTGAAGGGATCGACGCCAGCGGTGACGCACATGTGGTAAATGTTCCAGTTATCGTATGTGAGGACGCCGTACCTGCCCTTCATTTTGGGATCAAGGAATATGTTGAAGCCCTGATCTTCACCCATGGAACGGGAAATTTTGTTGGTGTTGACGACGAAGTTGAAGGGGCCGAAACGCTGGGTCATGCCAAGTAAATCCTTACCGGATTTATCCATGGCCCAAGAGTAGGGCGGATGGAATGCCGGCATCATATCCTTGTACATGGGCTCGAAGCGCTCACGCGAGATCGGTTTGATGAGGCCTTCCGGATACATCATTTCACGAGCCCAGGGATTGTTCAGATTGACCAGATCCCAGACCTTGGTTTCGCCAGCACGTAAGCGGTTGACCGCATCGGGATCGGATGTCAGGCCTTCAGCACGGACCTTGGCACCAAATTCACGACGGAAAGGATCAAGAACATCATCAGAGTTATAACCTTCCCAACAGTAGATGTTGAGTTCCTTGTCACGGGCTGCGCGGGCAAACTTGGGTAACGTTCCGGCAGCGGCGGCTGCCGCCCAGACACCCGTTTGCTGCATAAAGTTTCGCCGATTAATTTTATTTTTGAACATTGCTGTCTCCCTATTTTATTCTTTTCCGAATGGTTGCCTGTTTAGAGCTCAATTTAGAACCCCGTTTGCGCCCCTGCCTCTTTGGTTTTTGAGGTCTTGAAGGCTGCCAAATGGACGCTGCCAGAAAACAAACAACATACAATTATCAAGAATACACTATGCCCACGCTAAACAACCGTCTTGACCCTTGATGGGCGGTTCTTGACACGAAAAAAGGGCCTGTTTGCTGTTATTCCAGGGCCATCATTTGTTTTAGTTCTGCGGCAGACATGACATGGCAGTAAATCATATTGATGATTTCCAGTTCCTTATCATGCAGGTCATTTGACCCCGCTGCGCAACAGTCCTCAATAACAATAACGTTGAAACTTTCATCAGCCAGGCTTCTTACCGTTGATGATACGCACTGATCCGTAAAGATGCCACAACAGATGACATTCTTGATCCCGATATTATGCAGGATCAGCCGTAAATTGGTTCCCGTTAGCGCTGAATCTGTGGTTTTTGTGACACAAATTTCATCGCCCTGCGGCGACAATGTGTCGACCATTTGCGAGGGTTTATCGTTTTTTGGCAAAAGCAGGTTATTCCATCCGGGCATTTTCTGACTGAGCGAACGATCGCGCCCGTCCGTCGTGTGACAGGCGATGCGGGCGAACATACACTCGATATCGCTGGCCCGGCACAAATCGAGAAGCTCACGGGTGCCGGGAATGACACTGTCGGCCATACGATCATGAAAAGGAGTCCAGGCGTCGTAACTGCTTTGTTCATCGGCACTTAAGCCATCACGGTCCGGTCGTTCCAGATAGGTATTCTGCACATCGATAACCAGCAGGGCGGTTTCTTCGGGCTTCAGCACCAGATCGTCAGGTTCGGGTGCGCCATCATAATAAATCGAACGATAATCGGTTTTCCAATTCACGGGGGAAGTCCTTTCAATATCGGTTAATAGCGGGCCGTGAACAGGCCGCGATTTTCATAAACATCGGCTGCCTCTTCAATGAAAGTGGCCAATATATCGGCCTGGAATTCCTCGCGCAGACGCTGGGCAGCATTCATGAGTGCTTGCTTGTCAGTGGCCCGGCCGGGACGCAGCATTTCGTACAATTCCATGATCACCGGTTGGGGAATGCGCGCCATTTCCGATGCCCGTTCAAAGTTCTGGGCCAGTTCGCCCCGCCCTACCGCGCGCGCAACTTCGGCCTGTTGAAGCAGGGCCTCAGGGGTGATCCGTAAATCTTCCATGGTCACAGCGCCGCTGACAACGGCCTCAAGGGTTAAGTCAGCAAGGTGTTTGCCGCGCCCACCCCTGACCAATTCCGGACGCTTTTCGGCAAGTGGATAATCGGCGGCGGAAAGGGGTTTGCCGGTCATGATGTTTCTTCCGTTAAACGCACGTCTATCAATTCCGGGCTCGCCCCGTCTTGTGTCATTTCGGTTTCAATTGCGTAAGTCAATGCGACCCGGGCGTGGAAGCGTGCGCCCAACGCTTCACCATGGGTCGGGACGATGATCGGGTCAGGCATATCGCCCCTGGCATATATTGCAGCATTGCGGCCCATCCCACGGTAGTGTTCCAAAGTCGTGATCGGCGCATTGGAAAATAATTCCAGATTGTTATGGGGCAGACGCTCTTTATGGTGAATGATCGCGGTTCCCTTGGCTTGCAAGCCGATGCCAACGCCAGAGCCCGACAATCCCGCCGCCGTCAGGCCGAGAAAAGATGTATCCGCCGTATGTCGACAGCGGACAATGCGCATGGTCGTGCCTTCGCCTTCGATGCCTGCTTTTAATTCACCAATAACGCGGCTTAGCGGGTGTCCGGCCAGGGTTCGAAATAGGGTGTTGCCAAAACCGGGACTTAAGGCGATGACCACTTCAGCAGGGTTCGTTCCGGGCTCTGCCGGGCCCCTGGTGTGATAGGAAACCCGTTTGCTCTCTGCCGGTTCGTAAATGGCTTCGGCACGCAGCACACTTTCCCTGTCCAGGACATCGCGAATGGTTGCCAGTTCTTCTCGTCTCTCATCGCTGAGCCGGTAACCGGTTCCCGGCCCCTGGTACATGTTGGGGTCGTTAATGGCGCTGATGATTTTGCGATCACGAACAACGGCTGATGTTTGCAGGTAATCACCAGAAACACGCAGTTTGACGAGAAAAAGCAGGTTTTCGGCTTCCTCGATAAATCCTCCCTTGTGAAGAGACTTGATCACATCAACGACAGTGATGGCGCGGTCTTTGATCTGGTCGCTGATGTCGGCAACAGCCCGTGGCAGGTAACTATCGGTATCGTCCGAACCGGATGCGACGGCGACAGATCGCTTCATATTTTCATCGGGGGTTGAAAGCTCGAGGTCTTCAAACACATAGGAAAGCGCCTCAATAGCCTGGGTGCGCAACGACAGGGCGGTGGCTTCCTCTACCGATTTTAAGCCTCCGTCTGCTTCAAAATCCCGTTGCAGAACAAGAAAATCTTCCAGTTCCTCGCCATTGAACGATGATGGGTTAAAGGAGTTATCGTATTTCAGGATACTGCCAAAACCCGAACAAATCAGGTCTGATCCGGCAATCAGGAACGGCAGGATTTTTGCACCGACACGAATTTCCGATTCCGAATGGCGCGCGTCGTTTCCGGAGGCACATTCCAGATCAAGCCATACGGCGAGCAGGTTTTCGGCCATCAGTTCCCGGACGCCACCGGGCATTGTTGATGCCAGCGGCGCACCGTCGATGCCGCCGTTTTGTGTCCCTTGCGAGCCCATGCCACGTTGCACGCAAAGACAACGGGCCTCAAGATAAAGCAGGGATTTTGCCTCATGGAAACCCATCAGCAATTCCGCAGCGGCACCGGATGTGCAGCGCATCTTGATCCCGCGCGAGGCGTAAGCGGCGGCCAGCCAGGTTTTTGACCAGGGGGTGTCATCGCCGTCAATAAAAGCGCTTTCGGTACCATAGACGGATACTGTTTCGGCATACGACGTAAAGCCAGCCATACCGATTTCAAGCTCTTCGGCTTCTTCGCTTGAACACTGAAACAAGGTGCCTGCCCGGCCAACGGATGATCCGACACAACAGGCCATTGCATTTGACCAGGCGTTACGGGAAACCCGCATGGTTGTTTCAATTTCGTCAAATCCAAGAGCCACAGCGATGGCAGCATCGGCGCCAAGTTGCAACGGGTCATCCTTGGCATTTGTCACATGGGCCTGATTACCCGGCGTTTGCCGGGCCCGCATTTTCGAATAGGAAAAGCTGATTTCCATGGCGTTAAGCTGGGCAACCACTTCTGCGAGTTTGGCCGGTGTCATTCCCCTGGCCAGTCGTGTTAATTCAACACGCGGCACATTCATATCAACCAGCATGCGGGCGACATCGCCGGACGACATCGCCATGGCTTCTTCTGCGACGTCAAGATCAAGGTGATGTTGGGCGATAAAGGCGTCGATCATGTCGAAGTCTTTGAGCGCGACACCGTCCATGGATGTAATTTTCCCATCGGTGATGGCGAGACCCGGCTTGGGATCTTTGGCTCCTGAAAAGGCTGAAAACCCATTTTCAGGGTCTTCAACAGCAAACTGATCAAGCCGCAGCGGACGCTTGTCCCAATCGGAGAAACGCTGCCAGCGGTTTGCGTTATAAGAAGGGGAGTCAGCCATCTCTGAAGTTCACCCACCATTTAAAGAACGCGATCAGGTTGGTTCATACTATTGACGCGCGTCAACCAAAATCATTTGCATAAAATGAAACCGCCAAAAAAAACCGGTTTTTTTATCTTTGTGAATTGTTGATTGGCAGAGTTTGAAGGCGGTATTTTTGTTTCCCCCGCCCTAACCACCAGGACACGTAATATTTGGCTCCTCTTAATCAACGGGTCGTGGGCTCGAAACCCTCACTGCCCGCCATCAACACTGTGTCCGGGCCGGACACAGGGGAAAGGGTGGTGG
>JADHSW010000030.1 GCA_016776705.1 Rhodospirillales bacterium | reverse complement strand
GTCCACATCAAGCCGGTTCAGGGCTTTGTCGGCGGCGACGGCATCGACCATAAGGTTGCCGTCAACGGCGGCGAAATCCCGGACCCTGCGCAGCAGCCTGCCAGCAACGCGAGGCGTGCCGCGTGAGCGCTTGGCGATTTCCATTGCGCCGTCCGCTGTCAGCTCCAGTCCCAGCAACCTGGCGCCACGCCGGACAATGCTTTCCAGCTCTTCTGGTTCGTAAAAGACAACCCGCATGGGGATGCCAAAGCGTTCGCGCAAAGGCGTTGTGATCAGGCCGGAACGGGTCGTCGCCCCAACCAGGGTAAAGCGCGGCAGATCGATACGAACGGAACGCGCCGCAGGTCCCTCGCCGATAATCAGGTCCAGCTGGAAATCTTCCATGGCCGGATAAAGGATTTCCTCGACCACCGGATTCAGGCGGTGAATTTCATCGATGAACAAAACGTCGTTGGGCTGCAAATTCGTCAGTATCGCAGCCAGATCACCAGCCTTGGCGATAACCGGACCAGAAGTAGCGCGAAAACCGACAGCCAGTTCACGGGCGACGATCTGCGCCAGTGTCGTCTTGCCAAGGCCCGGCGGACCATAGAACAAAACGTGGTCCAGCGCCTCGCCACGCCCGCGGGCCGCCTTAACGAAGACGGAAAGATTCTCGCGCACCTGACGCTGGCCGACAAAATCGCCCAGGCTTTGTGGGCGCAGGGCCGCATCGGCGATGTCATCGCCCGATGATTCCGGGGTGATTATTCTGTCTTCGCTCATGCCCCGTGTCCCCGAACACCCTGGTTTTTAGGGGCCAGCTCACCCAGCCCGGCGCGAATCAGCTCTTCAAGGCGGTGCCCCTCGCCCAGTTTAATGGCGGCGGCGCTGACAGCGGTTAAGGCATGTGAGGCCGAATAACCAAGATTAACCAATGCCGAGACCGCTTCCGCGGTTGTTGAATCAACCGCTCCCATGGAGGCGGACCCTTCGCCGCCCGCACCCCCAAGACCGGCTGCGGGTCCAAGGGCGATGGTCGCAACCTTGTCTTTTAGTTCCGTCAAAAGCCGCGCCGCAAGCTTGGGCCCGACACCCGGCGCACGGGTGATCGTCGCCTTGTCGGCGGCGGCGATGGCCTGCACCAGCTCATCACCACTCAAAACCGACAGGATGCCCAGTCCGACCTTGGCCCCGACACCCTGAACAGTGGTCAACAATCTGAACCAGGCCCGTTCGGATTGATCAAAGAAACCATAAAGATGAATGTGGTCTTCACGCACGTGGGTTTCGATCACCAGAGAGGCAGCTTCGCCGGGGATCAGATGCCCCAATGTGCGGGCGGAACAAAACACCAGATAGCCAACGCCTGAAACGTCAATAACCGCCCAGTCGCTTCCAACCTCGTCGATCAGGCCTGTCAGTTTGGCAATCACCCGATGCCTCCCGCTACCTTGGCCATGGCGGCGGCGCTGGCCCGGTGATGGGCGTGACAGATTGCGACAGCCAGAGCGTCGGCGGCGTCGGCGCTGGTGATTTGCGTACCCGGAAGCAGCACGCCAACCATCATCTGCACCTGTTCCTTGGCAGCGTGACCGGCCCCGACGACGGATTTCTTGATCAGGTTCGGGGTGTATTCGCTGACCACAAGCCCGGCCCGCGCCGGAACCAGCAAGACCACCCCGCGGGCCTGCCCCAGTTTCAGGGTCGATGTGGGATTTTTGTTGACAAAGGTCTCCTCGACAGCGGCTTCAAGGGGGGCGAACTGGCCGATGATTTTGACAAGGCCATCGTACAATTCGACAAGACGCGAGGCCAGATCGCCTTTCGGATCGGTCGTTACCGCACCGTTGGCGACGTGGCTCAGTCGGTTGCCGTCACTTTCGATGACGCCCCAACCGGTATGCCTGAGGCCCGGGTCGAACCCGATCAGTCTCATGTCAAACGACCCTTCATTTTGCCCCCGGCCCAAGATATCAGGCGCTAAGGCGTTCCATGACTTCGTCGGAAACTTCAAAATTCGAAGCCACCCGCTGCACGTCGTCGTTGTCTTCCAGCACGTCGAGGAGCTTGAGCAAGGTACTGGCTTTATCCTCGTCCAGTTCAGTCGTCGTCTGCGGTTTCCAGTCCAGACGCGCATCGGAGGGCGTGCCGAATTGTTCTTCAAGGGCATCGCGAACAATGCCGAGGTCTTCCACAGCACAATAAATTTCGTGACCATCGTCCGACGATTCTACATCGCTTGCGCCTGCTTCCAGGCTCGCTTCAAACATGACGTCGGCGCTCGCCGTTTCAGCCGGATACTCGATAAATCCCAGTTGATCGAACATAAAGCCGACACTGCCGGTTTCCCCCAGATTACCACCATATTTGGTGAAGGCTGAGCGCACTTCGGCGGCGGTGCGGTTGCGGTTGTCGGTCAGGGTTTCAACGATAATCGCGACGCCGCCAGGGCCGTAGCCTTCGTAGCGGACTTCGTCGAAGTTGGTGTCATCGCCCCCGCCTGCGCCCTTTTTGATGGCGCGTTCCATATTGTCCTTGGGCATATTCACCGCCTTGGCGGCGGCAATGGCGGTGCGAAGACGCGGATTCATATCCGGGTCGGCTATGCCGGTTTTGGCGGCGACGGTCAACTCGCGGATGTGTTTGGCAAATACTTTAGCGCGCTTGGCATCCTGCGCGCCCTTGCGGTGCATGATGTTTTTGAATTTTGAATGGCCGGCCATGGTTTCTTAACGTGTCCCTAAAATAAGCAAGATCAAGTGTATCACATCGCGCGCTTATACCACATATGGCAAAAACGCGCACGAATTCACAAACAATCCGGCACCCGATCACGCCAGATTAATTAGCAGGGCAATATGGCAGGAATTGGGCGCTTGGGTAAAGGAATCGCTGGAGATTATCAGCAGATGCATTTCATCTCAAAAATCAGGTAAACAGAAACTTCCGCGTCCCACCTGTTTCCAGCAAATCAAACAACAGCTCATGTCCTATTACTGCTTCATCCAATGTCGGCAATTTTGATCTTCGATCACCCTTTGCATGTTGAAGCCATAAACGAGTCTGTTCGGATGGGCCTATGCTTGAAAGGTTCGATGCCTTGTGAGAATGGTAGCCTTTTCCATAAAGGTAATTCGGATGAACAAGCCCTTCCTCTCTTTCATGCACAAAAATCCCGTTAGATAAATCGACAACCAACTGACAATGGTTCTGAGTAATCACACAAACGGGATTAGCAGAACTTTCCGCGCTGACATTAAGGAAAAGAGTTGACCCGTCTTCAAATTCAAACAAGCCGTTTCCTCCATAATCCCTGAATTGTTTGCCGCGACCACTGGCAATTGGCACAGAGTCAAGCTTGCCACTTATCAGTTTCCCTGATTTGGAATTCGACAGATAAAGCGCCAGATCAATCCAATGAATGCCGCCACAGCCCAACCCAATTGCACCCGCATTTACCGTCATTTGCAGGGCGTTATCCGATTTGAAAATATTGTCGAATACAGGGTTCTCCCGAAAGACGTGATTGACACGAATATCAGATTTCCCAAGATTGGCCATCGTCTGCATCCGAAGGACACGGACTCTTGATTGCTCAATGGGTTTTTCGATAAGTATATTGGGAATGTTCAGATTAAGAACCTGTTCAAAACGCTCGGCCCGATTGCCCGCAGTTTCCGTCATTATTGCCGCATCAAATTTGCTTCCTGCATGATCGATTGAGGGAACCACATTAATATATCAGTCAAAATCACATGCATCTAGAACCTCATGTAACCTCTGTTCGACATCACTTTTGTGGTAAACGACAACAATCTCCTTGGCATCATTGGCAACGCCCCGCAAATGTTGCAAACCCATTCTTCCTGCGCCGACGAGAAGAACCTTTGTCATGCATCCGCCCTGCGCAAATAGACCGCCCAGTAGACCAGGGCGACGAAGACGCTGCCGCCGATGATGTTGCCGATTGTTACCGGGATCAGGTTTGCCATGGCACCGGCAAGGGTGACGCCTTCGGCTCCTTGCAGCATGGCGATGGCGAGGAAATACATGTTGGCGACGGAATGCTCGAAGCCCAGGGCGACGAAGGCGGCTACGGGGAAGATGATGGCGAGGATTTTCCCGGAAACCCGATGCGCCGCGTAGGACATCCAGACCGCAAGGCAGACCAGCGTGTTGCACAGAATGCCCCGGAAGAAGGCTTCGCCAAAACTCAAGTTCACTTTGCCGATGGCAATCGCGTTGGCGGTTTGGGCAGGCGCGCCCCCGGCCATTTCCATTGTTCCAGCCAGATGAATGATCACGGCCATGGCCACAGCGCCGATAAGATTGGCGATATAGACGACGACCCAGTTTTTGAGAATTTGGCCCGTGGTCACCTTCTTGTCGGCCCAGGCCATGGCGATCAGGTTGTTGCCGGTGAAAAGTTCCGCCCCGCCGATGACGACCAGGATAAGTCCCAGGGAAAAGACAATGCCGCCGAGCAGGCGATTCGGTCCCAGGCCCAGGCCGCTGTTGGTAATAGTGACGGTAAAAAACACCGCCCCGAAAGCAATAAAAACGCCCGCCATGACCCCCAGGGTCACGGTCCGGAAAAGGGATATATGCACCTTGCGCACCCCCGCCCCTTCGATCAGGGCGGCAATCTTGGGCGGCGCATAGGCATCAACCAGATGAGAGAATTCGTTGGGCGCTTCGTTATTTTCAGACATTTTACCACCTTCTCGTGATTCGCCTGTTAAGTATATTCTCTATACTGCTCGAACAAACTGCAAGGAGGCAATACATGTTCACCCATCATTCCCCGGCGACCATATCCGCACCGGCATCGGCCTATTCACACGGCGTCAGCGCACCGGCAAATGCCCGGTGGCTGCATATTTCGGGACAAATCGCCATCAACCCGGATGGCACAATTGTGGACGGCGGCGAAGCGCAAATGCAGCTCTGCTGGGAGCGCATCTTCGCCATTCTGGAAGACGCCGGAATGAACAAGGAGAATCTGGTCAAGGTGACGGCCTATCTGACCGACGCGAATTTGGTCGGAATGTACCGGGACGTCCGTGACCGCAATATGGAGGGGGTGCTGACGGCCTCCACCCTGCTCGTCGTCAGCGCCCTCGCCCACCCGGACTGGTTGGTCGAGATCGAGGCCGTAGCGGCGGGATAAAAACGTTCACCCGGGAAAGGCTTGCGCCAGTCGTCCGCCCTTGCGGATGGCCTGAACGGATTTCGCCAGGCCGGTCGCGTCATCGGTTTCGACCAGCACGGCGCAAAGGGTCGCCTCGCCTTCCGCCGGCTCCAGACGCCCGCCATTCTGATTTCCGGTAAAGCGCGCCAATGCGGGTTCTTTGGTCATACCGATAACCGAATTGTAATCGCCGCACATGCCCATGTCCGTTTGATAGGCGGTGCCGCCGGGCAGCATCTGGGCGTCGGCAGTTGGCACATGGGAGTGGGAGCCGACGACGACCGAGGCCCGGCCATCGCAAAAATGCCCCATGCCCATTTTCTCGCTGGTCGCCTCGGCGTGCATATCGACGATAATCGCATCCACGTCTCGCCCCAGCCTGTATTTTCCAAGCACTCCTTCAACAGCATGGAACGGATCATCCAGGGGAGGCATGAACAATTGCCCCATGGGATTGATAACCAGGACTTTCCTGCCGTCAGCGGTTTCAAAAACGTTTGCGCCGCTACCGGGGGTGCCTTTCGGGTAATTGATCGGGCGCAGCAGTCTGGGGTCCCTGTCGATGTAATTCATTATCTCGCGCTGGTCCCAGACGTGATTACCCGTGGTAATGACATCAACGCCAACATCGTAAAAGGCATTACAGATTTTTTCCGTAATGCCAAAACCGTGGGCGGCGTTCTCGCCATTGACGAGAACAAAATCCAGCTGCAGTCGCTGACGCAGGTCTTCAATATTATCGAGAATCGCCTGACGCCCGCTTTTGCCAAGGACATCGCCGCAACACAGAATTCGCATGAGTTTCCTGTTTTTTCTTAAGTGCAACCTGCGTTCAATTGAACGCGGACAGGTTGCCCTGGTTTATTTAAATCGATCAAACTGCCGTCTCTTTACCCGGTCACTTCGATGGCGAGCCGTAAGGCCTTTATATCGACAGCGCCCCTGTCCGTCATCATATGGAACGTGTTTTCAGGAAATTGAATGGGAAATGTGATGGCCATGCGACGGATTTCATCTTCTTCCCCCACCCTGTCAGGCAGATGTTCAGCCAGGGATTTCTGTGAGCGCGACAGATACCATTCCAGCATATCTTCCGTGCTGAAGGTCAGATTTGAAGCGGTCTCGGTAAAAATCGCCGCTTTTTCCTTGTCGATACTGTAGTCGTCCTCGATCTCGTGAGACAGGCGCAACGTGTCACTTTGGGGGTGGTGAAATTCGATCTCAAGGCCTATGTGGCGGATCGAAAAGGCCATCAGATCCTGCCCTTTTCGGTAACGATCATGTCCAGGCGCTGGTCATGCCCATCGCGCGGAACGCGGTCGACTCGCTGGGCAGAAAAAGCGACGCCAATAGACAGGACCCCGCCCGCACGGGCTTTCAGTTTTTCCAGTGTGCGATCATAAAAACCGCCGCCCTGTCCCAAACGGTAGCCCGCGTCATCGAAAGCCAACAAGGGTGTGAGGACAACGTCGGGAACGATTTCCTCGCAGTCGGCCTGCGGCTGCAGGGTTTTCAAGGGGCCTTCGACCAGAACATCGCCGGAACGCCAACGCCTGAAGATCAGCGGCGCATTGTTTTCAACGACAACAGGCAGCGCCACGTTCCAGCCTTCTTCATCAAGGGCGTCCAACAGGGGGGTCAGGTCAATTTCGCTGCCAACCGCCCAATAAGCGGCGACGTTGACCACCGGTTGATTCTCTAGGATTGCCATAAGATGTCGGGCGAGGCCCTGCGCCGCCCCAGCCCCTTCGTTGCGAAAGGTGTCCTGTCGTCTTGCCCGCGCCTCACCACGCAATTGGGCCTTGTCGTCATCGGCTGACATTTAGCCCCCCTGATAAAAAACGGAACGGAGCCACAAGATCGTTGGCGATTTATCCACCGTGGCCTGCCTTAGCAGGTGGGCGCCATATACCGGACCCACGGGTCCGGCAGGGACAGCTCCCTAGGTGTCGATATTGGCCCCAGGGATAATGTGGCCTGACGGGACTCGCAGCACCCGTTCCTGATCCTTATTTAGTGCCCTGCCCCGAAAATTCATAGCATGAATTTCCGGGATACGCAGGCAACCACTTATTTGATAGCGTGGGATTCGGTTTTTTTATCCGGCTAGGCCTGTTCGAGACCGGCGGCGATATTTTCGATGCGCTCGGCCATTTTTTCGACGATGACGCTCAGATCCTCGTCGGCTCTGGCCGAAGAAGCGCCCCCACCACTCGCTTTCAGTTTCTCGGTTTCGCTATACAAATCAGAAAGTTCATCGGCGAGCAACAGGCTGACCATTACCAACAGGCGCGAATCGCCAACCTGTCCAACGGCGGCGACCAGTTCGTTCAGCCGTTTGTCGACATAATCGCCCAGGCGAGTCAGGTGGGCTTCCTGTCCGTCGTCGCAGGCAACCTGATATTTGCGTCCGTTTATGGTGATATTGACTTGCGCCATGACACTCCCGTTTACGCGCTTTCAAGCACGTTCTTAAGGCGCTTTATTGCACCATCCAGACGTTCGCCCACCGCTCTATTGATCTTCGTAAGTTCTTCGTTTTCAGCTTGCAGGGCCGCACTTTGGGCCGACATTTTCTCGACGTCGACTCCGCCTGAATATCCACCCTGTGTTTCAAGGGCTTTGTCCAGACGTTGCATGGCCGCATCAAATCGTTCGCGTGCCGCATCCAGCCTGGAAGGTTTGCTTTCTTTTGTCCCGCCCAACGCCAACTTAAAAAACCCCTCAAAACAAGCTCAAATCGAGCGTTGCGGCCACCAAAAAGAGCCTTAAATACCGATGCTTAAAACGATTAATGCATCCTTTGACTGAGGAACAATATGCCCTGTCGGTTAAGCCCGTCAACAGGCTCACTGATGATTAATCGAATATTGGTACAATATCGTCATTGACGAGCGGAAAAATCCGTTCAATCTTGCGCCCACCCGATAGGGTGAGCACCCACCCCCCGGCATGGGTGTTAGCACGACAAAGGGTTCGTGGTATACGAGCCCCATCTTTAGTTTTAAAGCGCTTCGGGCGCTGTTTTTTAAGATCGAATTTTCGATAATTTGGGAGGAATATTATGGCGGTTCGCGTAGCAATTAATGGTTTTGGCCGTATCGGTCGTTTGACGTTTCGGGCTCTGGTAGAGTCCGGTCGTACTGATGTTGAAGTTGTCGGCATCAACGATCTGGGATCGCCAGAAGCCAATGCTCACCTTCTGAAATACGATTCGGTACACGGTGTCCTTCCAACCGATGTCACCGTTAAGGGTGATGTCATGAACGCCGGCAGCGGCGACATCAAGGTCACTTCAGAGCGCGATCCGTCGGCCCTGCCCTGGGGCGATCTGGGCGTGGACATTGTCTACGAATGCACAGGCATCTTCACCTCAAAGGAAAAAGCCAGCGTGCATCTGGGCGCCGGCGCGAAGAAGGTTCTGGTTTCCGCCCCGGCATCCGGTGCGGACCTGACCGTCGTTTATGGGGTCAACGACCACAAGCTGGAAGCCGGTCACACTGTTGTTTCCAACGCCTCGTGCACCACCAACTGCCTGGCGCCGGTCGCAGACGCACTGAACAAGCTGGTCGGCATCGAAAAAGGCTTCATGACCACGGTGCACTCATTCACCGGCGATCAGCGCACCGTTGACACCTTGCATTCGGACCTGGGACGCGCCCGCGCAGCTTCCCTGAACATCATTCCGGCGTCGACCGGCGCCGCCAAGGCTGTCGGACTGGTTCTGCCGGAACTGGATGGCAAGCTGGACGGCGTCGCCATGCGCGTGCCGACCCCGAATGTGTCCGTGGTTGATCTTTGCTTCAACGCCAAGCGCAAGACCACGGTCGAAGAAATCAATGCTGCCATCAAGGCGGCCAGTGAAACCGACAGGCTGCGGGGTATTCTGGGTTACACCGAATTGCCGCTGGTCTCGTCGGATTACAATCACAGCTCCTACAGCTCGTTCTTTGCCGCACCGGAAACCAAGGTCATGGACGGCGACTTCGTTCGCATCCTGACCTGGTACGACAACGAATGGGGCTTCTCGAACCGCATGTCCGACACCGCGGTTGCAATGATGAATGCCTGATTTCAGGCCCGTCATCGTCGATAAGTTTAAAGGCGGGGCCAATTTGGTCTCGCCTTTTTCTTTGTTCCGGCATATCTGTTAGCCCATGAGCAACGCCATCATTATTCACAATCAGGAACACGCCGAAGCGGCCCTTGGCGTGGCCCATGAAATGGGTGTTCAGGTGACCCTGATCAGCCCTCCCGCCGCAGCTGCCTACATTGGTGCTACGGTTTTTCGAGACATGATTGCCAACGCCGCCGAACATCATCCCGAGGCCCGCTATCAGGCTGTGCTTGATTGCGGGGACGAGCCCGGCTTGGCGCTGGGCGCGTTGAGGCATGGCATCAAGGGAGTGCGCATCAATAACGGCCCCGAGCTAAGTGAAAAACTTGCCGATATTGCCGGGCAGCGCGGCGCGTTTGTCTATACTGATGAAGGCGACGAGCTTGATTTGTATGGCATGAGTGAGCCCGCCGCCGCCTGTCGCGCCTGGCTTAGTGAACCGGAAGGAATTGCATGACCGATTTCAACCGCGCGCAGTTGTATCTGATCACCCCGCCAAAACTGGATATGACACGTTTCCCCGATATCCTTGGGCGCACATTGGACGCCGGTCGGATTGGCTGCGTGCAACTGCGCCTGAAAGATACCCCTGAGGATGACATTCGCCGCGCCATCGATACCTTGCGCCCCATTACACAGGACCGCGGCGTCGCTTTTCTGTTGAACGACGACCCCGCCATGGCCGCCGAAACCGGCTGCGATGGTGTCCATGTTGGCCAGGAAGATATGATTTACAGGGACGCCCGTGAAATTGTCGGCCCGGACGCCATTGTCGGCGTCACCTGCCACGACTCACGACACCTGGCCATGGAGGCCGCCGAACAGGGCGCGAGTTACGTCGCCTTTGGCGCCTTTTATCCGACCGGGACAAAAGATGCCAAAGCCCATTCCGATCCTGAAATTCTGAACTGGTGGAGCGAGGACATGGTCGTACCCGCAGTCGCCATAGGCGGCATAACCGTCGATAACTGTACGCCGCTGATTGCCGCCGGGGCTGATTTTCTGGCGGTTATCGCCGGGATATGGGACTATGAAGAAGGGCCCGAAAAAGCCGTTAGCGTCTTCAACACGATCATCAGCCAGACACCTCGCGCTTAATAATAAGAAAGTCGTTTCATGACCGACAAGAAATCCGACTTCGAGAACAGCATCGCCGACTTGCATGTTACCGCGAGCCACATAAGCGGCGGCTTGCAGAGGGTCCTGAGCCTGCTTGAGGACGTGATCGGCGAAAATGCCGACATCCTGAATCTCGAAGATAGTGTAGCCAACAAGGACAAGGGATGCGGCGCCGTTCTCGATTCGATCGGCCATGTTCGGGATCAAATAAGACAGATATCAGAGTTTAGCAGTGAATTTGACCGTAAAATCGCCAGCTATGGCGATGAAATCGTCGAGTTGAAAATCGAACTGGAAAAAAACAAGAAGGACGCCCTGATCGATCCTTTGACCGGTATCGCGAACCGGCGCAGGTTTGAGCAGGTCCTGAGCGCCATACTGGAAGATATGAAAAGCGTGCAGGGCCACTTGTCCGTGCTGCTGGGTGACATTGACGATTTTAAAGAAGTCAACGACACCCTGGGGCACGCCATTGGCGATCAGGTGCTGAAACTCGTCGCCCACGCCTTTGCCGCAAACCTTAAGCAGGGAGATTTCGTCGCCCGCTGGGCCGGCGACGAATTCGCCGCCATCCTGCCCAGTATCACGCCCGAAAACGCCACCGTTGTCGCCCAGCGGGTACGCGATACCATCTCATCAAAATCCATCCGCAAGAAAAACTCGACGGAAACCCTGGGCAAGGTAACGATGTCTTTCGGGATCGCTTCTGCTGAACCAGCCGACACTGTCGAGAGCCTGATTGAACGGGCCGACAGGGCCATGTATCAGGCCAAGAACTCCGGAAAAAACATGGTTTCCACTGGCGAATAATAATAGCGCCAGCGGGCGTCATGATTAATATTTAATGACAGCCCGGTATCTTGATACTTCTTACCGGACCGTCTTGCTTTTCGGGAAATGGACCGTCACCGTGGTTCCATGGCCGATCTGACTGTCAATATCCAGCAAGCCACCCTGGGCTTCCACCAGATACTTGACCAGGGGCAATCCAAGGCCACTGCCCTCATGGGTTCGGGTCATGATATTTTCAACCTGTTCAAACGGCATAAGAACTTTCGGAATGTCTTCCTTGCGAATACCGATGCCATTGTCGACAACCTGTATGATAAAATCTCCATCCCCGTTCAAATTCGCCCTGACGGTGATCTCACCGCCGGCAGGGGTAAATTTAATGGCGTTGGATATGAGATTGTTGAAGATTTGCTCAATCCTTGTCTGATCCGCCCATAGGGCTGGCAGATTTTCGCCAATGTCCGTGAAAAGAGACCGTTTGGATGCGGCAATTTGACCTTTGCCAAGAGAGACGCATGACTCGATAATGCTTGCGACATCGACCTCGGTTTCCACGAGCGATATTCCGCCTGCCTCAATTTTCGAGATATCCAGAATTTCATTAACAAGTTTGAGAAGATACTGCCCCGCACGGTGGATATCGACGACATAGGCCTTATTGTTCTGATGGCCCAGCGATCCGTAGAGTTCATCTTTCATCATTTGAGAAAAGCCCAGGATACCATTCAGGGGCGTGCGCAATTCGTGGCTCATGTTGGCCAGAAAATCCGTTTTGGTCTGGCTGGCTGATTGCGCCACGTCCCTGGCATGGATCAGTTCGGCTTCAGCGGCCTTTCTGTCCGATATATCGTGGACGATGCCGCTGAAAAACTTTTTACCATCCTGCACCCAGACACCCAGCGACAGTTCGACCGGGAACTCATGGCCGTTTTTGTGCAATCCGGAAAGTTCAACGGATTTGCCAATAATTTTGTAATCGTCTGATCCACAGGCGTGTGCAAACCCCCTGCTATGAGCGTCACGATATCGTTCCGGGATGATCGTAATCAATGGCTTTCCCAACATCTCGTCCCTGGAATAACCGAACAGTTTCTGCGCGGCATTATTCCACGAAATAACCCGCCCCTCGGCATCAATGGCGACGATCATCGCCATACTGGCGGACTCAGAAATGGAGCGAAACCTTTCCTCACTTTCCCGGATGCTTCTGCCTTGCTCAAAAATTCGCCCGATATATTCATTAATTTTAGAGATCATTGGCCTGAAGACGCCAAGCCAGGAAACCAGCAGGACAACAAGAGACAAGACAACGCTTATTATCTGGTAGAAATTAAGGCTGGAAACTTTTTCTTCATTTTCAAATTGATAGCGCGCGACAACACGGTTCAGGTCTTCCAGCAAAATTTCAGTATTAAAACTTTCGAAGGCTTGCTGGTGTTCTTCAATGGCGGAATCGGAAAGAATGGCGCCAAGATAGTTCTTCGCCAGCCCAAGGAAGGTTTTTACATCTTCATCAAGTTGAGACGTCGGACCAAAATAATGCGCCCGGATTTTCGCTGAAGAGATTGCTTTGAGATTTAGGGAAGGCTCACCGTTAATCAGCCCGGCATGGGAGCGTTCCATGAGTAAAATCGCTTCATCCAACAGCCCGATAGCGGAAAATTTATTCTCGTCCTCGGGCGCGTTTATAACCTGTGAAAACAAAAAACCGATCCGCTGGGACAACATGCGCTGGCGGCCCGCTATGTTGATTTCCGCCGCACCAGAATTCTGGCTGGCAATAACGCCTTCAAGGATAAGAAAACTGCCGACAGAAAGCCCGGCAAGAACCGCCAGGACGATCTTGTAACGCAGCCCCAAACTTCTAAGCGTACTATTTGACATGCAGAACTTTCGTTACTCGCCCAACGCCCGAAACCAGTCACCATAGAGATGATATTGAAAAAAGAGCTTGAGCGAAATCAATAACCTGTATTTTTAATATAAGCGCCAACCCTGCCCCATTGCTTCCTTTCTGCCAACCTGATAGCTTCCGCGCCTCTATTTATGAAACAGATTTAACGTACGGTCCGCTTACATGAAAATTAATGGAAACGCCATTCGTCCAGGTATGGTTATCGAACATCAGGGTCGCCTGTGGCGGGCGATCAAAATCCAGCACACCCAACCCGGTAAGGGCGGGGCTTATCTGCAGGTCGAGCTACGCGATCTGCGCAGCGGCACCAAGTTAAATGATCGGTTCCGCTCTTCGGAGACCGTTGAGCGAGCCCAACTTGAGCAGAAGGAATACCAATACCTGTACGCCGATGGCGATATGTACACCTTCATGGATAACGAGACTTACGAGCAAATCAACCTGACCGCCGAGATGGTCGGTGAAGAACAGGTCCCCTATCTGCAGGAAAGCATGATCGTTATCGTAGAATGCCACGAAGATGATCCAATTGGCGTTCAACTGCCCGACCATGTGACCCTTGAAGTCAGCGAGGCCGACGCCGTCGTCAAAGGACAGACCGCATCGTCATCCTACAAGCCTGCGCTGCTGGAAAATGGCATAAAAACCCTGGTTCCGCCCCATATTGAAGCGGGCACCCGTATCGTTATCAACACGGCCGACGGATCTTACGTCGAACGCGCCAAGGATTAACCCACAGCTATGGCTCATCGCTCGGCCCTGATAAATGTAATGGTCGCCGCCGCCCAAAAGGCGTCGCGCAAATTGCTGCGAGATTTCGGCGAAGTTGAAAACCTGCAGGTTTCAAAAAAAGGACCTGCTGATTTTGTCAGCACCGCCGATAAAACCGCGGAAAACACCCTGCACTACGAACTAACCAAGGCGCGACCCAAGTATTCCTTCCTGATGGAAGAATCCGGCGAGGTTGTCGGTTCGGACACATCCAACGTGTGGATTATCGACCCCCTGGATGGCACGACCAA
This sequence comes from Rhodospirillales bacterium, assembly GCA_016776705.1. GTDB lineage: Bacteria > Pseudomonadota > Alphaproteobacteria > Rhodospirillales > JABHCV01 > JACNJU01. Next base: position 4,992 of record JADHSW010000030.1, on the reverse strand, counting down.
TTTCCTGCATGGATTGCCCCACTTCGCCATTTCCATCGGCCTTCAACGGGACAGTGAAATGCTTGCAGGCGTCATTTACGAGCCCGTCCACGACGAGATGTACTGGGCCGAAAAAGGCCAGGGTGCGCACCTGAATGACAGGCGTATCCGGGTTTCAGCCCGCTCGAAAATGGAAGAGTCCCTGTTCGCAACGGGTATTCCCTTCAAGGGCGCGCGCAACCATCCGGAATTTCTCGCCCATCTTGAGGCCGTTATGTCCGTATCCAGCGGTGTTCGCCGCTTTGGATCGGCTGCGCTGGACCTTGCCTATCTTGCCGCCGGACGCTACGACGGATTCTGGGAAACCGGCCTTAGCCCGTGGGATATGGCGGCAGGAATCGTCATTGTCCGTGAAGCAGGCGGATACGTCACCGAAATAAGCGGTAAAAACAAGATGATGCAAAGCGGCTCGATTCTGGCCACAAATGATCGCTTGCATAGCCCGCTGGGGAAATTATTGCGTGATGCCCAGAAAGAAATCAGCTGATCGCACCCACAAGTTGATACCATAACCCTTCCCAACATCAATCTTGACCGGCAAAATGGTTGTGCCTTGGGCTACCCTTGGTTATCTTTACAGAATCTATTTTGGGCGACGCCGTATCACCCAGTCATCGGACTGGGAATAATGTGCGCCCCGGAAACAATTGGGTGGGAAACATCAGGCGCATCATGAACGTAATCCAGCATAAAAATTATTTTTCAGGGTCCAGTATGACAGTGAAAGGTACTGTGACGGCTTTCACACTGGTCGTCGTTTCTTTGGGCGCAACCAACGCCCAAAGCCAGTCAGACACCTACATCGATTACTCGCACCCCAATGTCACCATTGATTTGAGCGTTATCGGCGATAGCGGATACCAGAGACCGGCAAACACTGCTGCTCCCTCGCTGGGCCAACCCTCTGGCAGGGTACTGTTGGTGCCGGGTGCTCAGGCGCCGTCATCAATGTTGCATCTTCCCACCGTCAGCGGCGCTCCCCTGCCACAACTCAAAAAACCAAAGATAGTGCAGGACGTTGACGAGGAACCCGCCCCGATGGTCGCCAAGGCGCCGGTAGTAAAGGCCGCTCCGCCACCAGCCCCTGTTGAGGTGACGGCTCCTGCTCCCGCCCAGGTCTCAGCGCCAGTACCGATGGAGGTCGCCGAAACCCCGAAAAAGCTCGAAGCCCCGGCGAAACCTGCCGTCAGCGCACCGCCTGCCAGCGTGGAAAATGAATCCCCGCCGCCCGCTCCCGTCGTTAAACCTGTCGTCGATGTCGCCAAGATAGAAGCGCCAGCCGCACCCGCTGCCGCCAGCGAGCAGGCCTCGTTGCCTCCTTCGGGGGCGCAGATCGACACAGGCAGCCTGCGTGTTACTTTTGGAGACGACCAGACCAAACTTCCTGCTGCTTCCAGAGACGACTTGAAGGCGCTTGCTGAAAAAATGAAGGGGCAGGATGATTTGCGCCTGCAACTGATGGCTTATGCCGGCGGCCCGTCGCTTTCATCAAGTCTGGCCCGCAGGATGTCGCTTTCGCGCGCCCTGTCTGTGCGTTCTTTTCTGATAGAGAACGGCGTCAGAAGCACCCGAATTGACGTTCGCGCCCTTGGGAACAAAACCACCGAGGAACCCGTCAATCGAGTCGACCTGAATGTCGCGGAACGATGATGCTCGTAATGCGGCGCATTCCATCCCAGACATGCGCAGATATCCAATAACCTGGAGAGTTCCCCGGCCATGACTAATCCGCGGCGTTTTCTGCTTCGTATGGTTTTGTTCCTGATGGCCGTTGCTGGCGTCGGGGCCATCCTGTTTGAGCCCCTGCACGGAGCCTTTATGGCGAATGCGCCCCTGAACGGCCTTATCCTGGGTGTCCTGGCGCTGGGGATTATCTATAATTTCCGTCAGGTCCTGATGTTGTATCCAGAAGTGACCTGGATTGAAAATTTCCGCAAGAATGGCCCCATTGCTTCATCGCGCACGCCACGACTGTTGTCTTCCATGGCGACCATGCTTGGGGAACGCAATCGCGATCATTTGAGCCTGTCGACCCTTTCCATGCGTTCCTTGCTGGATGGCATCTACTCCCGCCTGGACGAATCCCGCGACTTGTCGCGCTACACCATCGGCCTGCTGATCTTCCTGGGGCTTCTGGGCACCTTTTGGGGACTGTTGGGCACCGTCGCCTCCATCGGCGATGTCATCGCCAACCTGAGTGTCGGCGCTGATGCCTCGACCGTTTTCTCGGACCTGAAGGCCGGGCTGGAAGCGCCAATGGCGGGTATGGGAACGGCGTTTTCATCGTCCCTGTTTGGCCTGGCTGGTTCATTGGTGCTTGGCTTTCTGGACTTGCAGGCTGGTCAGGCGCTGAACCGCTTTTACACCGATCTTGAAGAGTGGCTGTCCAGCCTGACCCGTCTTTCAAGCGGCGCACTATCAGGCGGCGAAGGGGATCAGTCGGTCCCGGCATACGTTCAGGCGCTTCTTGAGCAAACGGCGGAAAGCCTTGAGAGTCTGCAGCGGACACTGACCCGCGGCGAGGAAAGCCGAATTTCGTCCAACAACGCCCTGTTGAACATGAGCGAGAAAATGGGAACGCTTAGCGACCACATGCGCACTGAACAGGCGCTAATGATGAAGCTGGCGGAAAGCCAGCTGGAAATGAAACCGATTTTAGCCCGCCTTGCCGAAAGCAGCGTTTCGGGCAGCGGCGGCATGGATGAGGCGACCCGTAGCCACATCCGAAACCTTGATGTCTATATGGCCCGACTGGTCGAAGAACTGGGCAGTGGCCGCGAGGACACCATTCAACAACTTCGCAGCGAGATCAAACTGCTGGCCCGAACCATCGCCGCCAGCAAGGACAGCTAGGGGTCAGGCACCATGACCACCCTCGCTCACCGTTCCCAACGCAGCACCAACATCTGGCCGGGCTTTGTCGATGCCCTGGCGACGCTGTTGATGGTCATCATTTTCCTGCTGATGATTTTTGTTCTGGCCCAGTTTTTCCTGGGTGAAGCGCTGTCGGGTCGCGATGCGGCATTGCGTAAATTGCAGGTGCAGATTTCCGATATGAGCAATCTGCTCTCCCTTGAGCGTAAGGCCAACGACGACATGCGCGTGAACGTCGCCCAACTGTCCGAGGAACTCCAGGCTTCTGTGATTATGCGCGATGACCTGAATGCCTCGCTGTCGGCAATGTCCGAGCGGGCGCAAGCTTCGGAAAGACAGACAGAAGAGCTTTCAGGCCGTTTGGCAGATGCCTTCGGCGTCATCCAGGCCGACAAGGAGACCATCGACGCCAAGGTCAGAGAACTGGCGAAGTTAGCCAATGATATCGCCGCCCTGAAGGCCCTGCGCGAGGAAATGGAAACCAAGATTACGGATATGTCGTCCAGGCTGGATGACAAGGACAAGGCCATTGCCAAGGAACGCAATATCGCCGAAAGCGCCCGCGCCCAGATCGCCCTCGCCAATCGCCAGATGGCCGCGCTGCGTGATCAGCTGGATCGAATCTCTGAAGCCCTGGAAATCGCCGAACGCAAAGCCCAGGACCAGGGCGTGCAGATATCGTCCCTTGGCAAACAGCTGAATTCGGCCCTGGCATCAAAGGTTCAGGAACTGTCGCGCTATCGTTCGGAATTTTTTGGCCGCCTGCGCGAGGTACTGGGCAACCAGCCAGGTATCCGTGTCGTCGGCGACCGCTTCGTTTTCCAGTCCGAGGTTCTTTTTGCTTCCGCATCCGCCGAACTGGGTGAAGCGGGAAAAGTCCAGCTTAAGCAATTAGCCGCGACCCTGCATGAGATCACCGGACGAATCCCGGGCGACATTGACTGGATTTTGCGCATTGACGGTCATACCGACTCGATACCCATTTCAAACTGGAAGTTCCCGTCCAACTGGGAACTGTCAGCGGCGCGCGCGATCTCTGTGGTTAAATTCCTGATTTCAGAAGGAATTTCCGCTGATCGTCTGGCTGCGGCCGGATTTGGCGAATTCCGCCCCCTGGATCAGGCTATGGATGAAGTCGCCAACCGTCGCAATCGACGCATTGAAATGAAAATGACGCAACGCTAATCCATTGACATCGTACTATCTATCCCTCGCGGATTCAAGTTGCTAGTGCAACCGGTGGATCAATACCGAAGAATACCTGATTGGGTGTTTTTATTCCAAGGCATTTTCGGGGTCGGTTGTTCAATTTATCCATAACATGTTTGATCTGCTTTTCAGTGATCTTCGTAAAGTCACAATTCTTGGGGAAGTACTGCCGAATGAGCCCGTTAGTGTTTTCATTCAGTCCGCGTTCCCATGAAGCATAGGGATGAGCAAAGTAAAATTTAGCCTTTAATGCTTTGGCTATAGCTTCATGCCTCGCGAACTCTTTACCGTTATCTGAAGTCATCGTGTAAACCCGACGGGCAATGGGACTGAGCAGATGAATAATAGCGTTAGCGACGTTATCAGCCGTCTTGCGTTCTATTTTATGGATCAGAGTTAATCGTGATTTTCTCTCGGTCAAAGAGACAATGGCTTGCTTGTGGGCTTTGCCAATAATGGTATCAAGTTCCCAATCACCCAGACGACAACGTGTATCAACAATAGCTGGGCGTTCATCGATGCTAACTCGGTTGATCAACTGGCCTCGGCGACTATAACGACCATATCGTTTGCGTCGCTGTTTCTGACAACGCAGGTGACGGTAAAGAACGCCACCCTTTGCTTTGTCTTGGAGGACATATTGATAAACCCACTCATGGCTAATGCTGATGCTGTGTTCTGCTTCAAGCCAAAGGCTAATCTGCTCAGGGCTCCATTCTTCTCGAAGCAGGCGTTCGACCAAAAGCCACATCTCTATGGTAATACGTGGCTGGAACTTACTCTGACACCGCTTAACAGAAAAATTATGTGCTTGCCTGGGACGATACCCACGTAAGCCCCTATTACGTCTAAGTTCACGGCTAATCGTGG